>NZ_CBCRZG010000009.1:0-162369 GCF_965137015.1 Tsukamurella hominis
CGCCCGCCCCCGTCAAGACGCCGGTGTCCCCGCTCGCGGCGGCGCTCGCGCCGTACGCCTCGGGCCCGGGCGAACTGACCGCGGAGGCGTCCGGCTACCTCGGCGGCCTGCTCACGGGCCTGAGCGCCGCGCCCCCGTCCGGGGTGCCGACGGTGCCCGGCGACGCCCCGCTCGCCCCGATCGCGCGCGCCTGGCTCGAGGGTGTCCTGGCGGGCGTGTTCGGCGGCGCCCCGCAGGCCCCGGCCGCGACGGTGACCGTCGTCTGGGCATCGCAGACGGGCACGGCCGAGGCCTACGCGACGGACTGCGTCGCGGCGCTGCGCGGCGCTGGCATGACGGCGACGGTCCTCGGCGCCGAACAGGTTTCGCCCGCACAGCTGACGGGCACCGTGTTGTTCCTGGTCGCCACGACCGGCGACGGCGAGGCCCCCGACAACGGCGTCGCGCTGTGGGACGCGCTGGCCGGGGCGGAGCCCGGCGACCTGGACGGCCTGCGGTTCTCCGTCCTCGGATTCGGCGACCCCTCGTACGCCGACTTCTGCGGCTTCGCCCGCAAGCTCGACGCCCGGCTCGAGCACCTCGGGGGCGCCCGGCTCGCCCCGCGCGCCTCCTGCGAGCCCGACTACGCCGAGACCGCCGCCGCCTGGCTCGGCGCGGTGGTGTCCGCCCTGGACCCGGAGGCCGCGCCGCCGCAGCCTGCGGCACCGGAGACGACCGGCTACTCCCGCACCCATCCGTTGCGCACCCGCCTGCTGGAATCCGAGCGGCTCTCCGGCGACGGTTCGGCGAAGGACGTGCGCCGCTTCACCTTCGAGCTCCCCGCCGCCGCGCTCTCCTACCGCGCCGGCGACGCCCTGGGGGTCTGGCCGGTGAACTCGGGCGCCGTGATCGAGGAGTTCTGCGCCCGCACCGGCGTGCACCGCGACGCCCCCGGCCTGGACCGCAAGGACCTCACCCGGATCACCCCCGAGCTACTGCGCTTCGTCGCAGACCGCTGCGAGGTGGGCGACGAGCTGCGCGAGGTCCTCGACGAGCCCACGACGTTCGCCTCGTGGACCTGGGGTCGGCAGCTGCTCGACCTCCTCGCCGCGCATCCGGTGCAGGCAGATCCGGCGGAGTGGGAGGCGCTGTTGCGGCCGCTCACGCCCCGCCTGTACTCGATCTCGTCGAGCCCGCGCGAGGATCCCGATCGCGTCTCGATCACCGTCTCCGTCGTCGGCTTCGACCACGACGGCAGGCGCCGCGGCGGCGCCTGCTCGACGCACCTCGCCGGCCTCGACGCCGACGGAGAGGTGGACGTCTTCGTCCAGCCGACCCGCGCCTTCCTGCCGCCGGAGGACGCCGACGCACCGGCGATCATGATCGGCCCGGGCACCGGCATCGCGCCCTTCCGCGGATTCCTGCACGACCGGGCACGCAGCGGCGCCACGGGGCCGAACTGGCTGTTCTTCGGCGAGCAGCACGAGGCCAGCGACTTCTACTACCGCAGGGAGCTCGACGGCCTCGCCGCGGACGGGGTGCTCACGCGGCTCGACACCGCGTTCTCCCGGGACTCGGATCGGAAGGTGTACGTGCAGGACCGGATGCGCGAGCACGCCGCCGAACTGTGGGAATGGATCCGGGCCGGCGCGCACCTCTACGTGTGCGGCGACGCGGCGCGCATGGCCCGCGACGTGGACGAGACCCTGCGCGGTATCGTCGCCGAACACGGCCACATGGCCCCGCGCAGCGCGGACGCCTACCTGGCGGCGCTGTCCGCCGAACGGAGATACGTGCGTGACGTCTACTGACCACGACCCGGCCGCGTCCTGCGACGCGGCCGTCGTCGTGGCCGGTGGCGCAGCCCGTCGCCTCGGGCTCGACAAGCCCGAGCTCGTGGTCGGCGGCCGCCGGTTGCTCGACGCCGCGATCAGCGCGGCCGGCGGGGCCTCCATCGTCGTGGTGGGGCCGCCCCGCGCCGTGCCGGAGCACGTCGTCGTGGTCCGCGAGGACCCGCCCGGCGGTGGTCCCCTCGCCGCGATCGCGGCGGGGCTCGCCGCCGTTCCCGCGACAGCGCGGACGGTCGCGGTGCTCGCCGCGGACCTGCCCGAGGTGGAACCGTCGACCCTGGCGCGCCTCGCCGCGCTCCGCGCCGAGACCGCGGCGCCGGTCGCGCTCGCCGAGGACCCGCACGGGCGACCCCAGTACCTGCTGGCGGTGTGGGACGCCGCCGCCCTCCGCGCCGCGATCGCCGGGATCGCCGGGATCGGCAGCGCCGAGAACGCCCCCGTCCGCGCGATCCTCCCGCCCGACGCGCCCCGGCTGCGCCTCCCGCTCGAGGACGCCGACACCCCCGAGGACCTGGCGCGCGCCGAGAGGTCTCCCCTCGCGATCCGCCGCCTCCTGCGGGCCGCCCTCCCTGCGCTTCCGGCGGCCGGCGGGCCGCCGGCGCCGGGTGCCGCGCTCGCGGAGCCGCTGGTCGCGGCCGCGCCGTTCCCGCCCTTCGACCAGTCCGCGATGGACGGCTGGGCCGTGGCGGGCCAGCCGCCCTGGCGCCCCGTCGACGGCGCCGCGCTCGCCGGGCACGCCGCCCCGCCGCTGGACCCCGGTACCGCGGTACGGATCGCGACCGGCGCGCGCCTGCCCGCGGGGGCCGAGCGGGTGATCCGCGACGAGGAGATCGTCACCGACGGGTCTGCTCTGAACTGCACCGATACCGCCCGCAACGACGTCCGCCCGGCCGGATCCGCGTGGCCGGACGGCGCGACGCTGGCCCCGGCGGGCGCCGCGATCGACCCGGCGCTGGTCTCGCTGGCCACCGCCGCCGGCGTGACCGCAATCGCCGCCCGCGGACCCGTGCGGATCCGCCTGCACACCTCCGGCGACGAGGTCGGGGCCGCGGGCCGCGCGGGCCTCCCCGAGACCGCCTGGGGCCCCGTCGCGGCGGTCTTCGAGGCCTCCGGCGCGCGCGTGCTCCGCGGCCCACACCTGCCGGACGCGCCCGCCTCCTTCCGCGCCGCCATCCTGCCCGACGGTGCCGACGTCGTCGCCGTCATCGGCGCCACCGGACGCGGCGCCGCGGACCGGCTGCGGGGCGCCCTCGCCGAGGCCGGCGCCACGCTACTGGTCGACGGGGTGGACGTCCGCCCCGGCGGCTCCCTCCTCGTGGCGACGGTGCCGGACGGCCCGATCGTGCTCGGCCTGGGCGGCAACCCGATGGCGGCCCTGCTCGGGGCCGCGCTCCTCGCGAAGCCGCTGCGTGCGGCGCTGCTGCGCGAGACCCCGCCCGCCGCGGAGCTGCTCGCCCTCGCCGATCCCAACCCCGACGACCGGTGGCGCATGCTCCCCGTCGAGCCCGACGGGGCCGGACGGTGGCGCATGCCCGCCACGGTGGCGACCCCGCACCTCCGCGACGCCGCCGGGCGCCGCGCCATCGCGCTGGTGCCCCCGCTGGCGCAGCCCGGCGACCTCGTCGAACGCCTGGCCTGACCCTCCTCACGACCGCGCGACGCTCTCCGTGAGGAAGGCGTGATCGACGGGCAACACGGCGGCACAACCCCGCAACACCACCTCCTTACATTCGGTGCCAACGGTTCCGGCGAGAGGAGAGGTCCATGGTCACCCAGCGCACCGTCGTCGTGGTGGGTCACGGCATGGTCGGGCACAGGTTCGTGGAGGCGCTGCGCGCCCGCGACGAGGCGGGGGCCTGGCGGATCGTCGTCCTGGGCGAGGAGGCCGACGGCGCCTACGACCGGGTGGGGCTCTCGTCCTACGTCGGCACGTGGGACCGCTCCGAACTGGCGCTCGCGGGCAACGACTACGCCGGCGATCCGCTGGTCGAGCTGCGGCTCGGGGCGCGGGTGACCGGCATCGACCGGGCCGCGCGGACGGTGACGACGGCCGACGGCCCCGTCGCATACGACGCGCTGGTGCTCGCGACCGGCTCGTACGCCTTCGTCCCGCCGGTCCCCGGCCACGACCTGCCGGGCTGCCACGTCTACCGCACCCTCGACGACCTCGATGCGATCCGCGCCGACGCCGACGCGGCGCTCGCCCGCTCCACCGAGGCCGTCGGCATGGTGGTCGGCGGCGGCCTGCTCGGCCTGGAGGCCGCGAACGCGCTGCGCACGCTCGGCCTGCGCCCCCACGTCGTCGAGGTCAACCCCCGGCTGATGCCGCAGCAGGTCGACACCGGCGGCGGCGAGCACCTGGCGCGGATGATCGGCGACCTCGGCATCGACATCACCCTGTCGTCCGGCACCACCGACATCGCCGCCGGCGAGCACGGGTTGGCGGTGACGCTCAAGGACGAGAGCGTCGTGGACGCGGCCGTCGTGGTCTTCGCCGCGGGCGTCCGCCCGCGCGACGAGCTGGCCCGCGAAGCCGGGCTCGACCTCGCCGAACGCGGCGGCGTCCTCACCGACCTCTCCTGCGTCACCTCGGATTCCGCTGTGTACGCGATCGGCGAGGTCGCCGCGATCGAGGGCCGCTGCTACGGCCTCGTCGGCCCCGGCTACGCGACGGCCGAGGTGGTCGCCGACCGCCTGCTCGGCGGCGACGCCCGGTTCCCCGGCGCGGATCTGTCCACCAAGCTCAAGCTCCTCGGCGTCGACGTGGCCTCGTTCGGCGATGCCCACGGCGCCACCCCGGGCGCGCTCGATGTGGTCGTCAGTGACCCGATCGGCGGCACCTACGCCAAGCTCGTGCTCTCCGACGACGCGACGACGCTGCTCGGCGGCGTGCTGGTCGGCGACGCCTCGCAGTACGGCGTGCTGCGCCCGCTCGTCGGGTCGTCGCTGCCGGGCGACCCGGTCTCGCTCATCGCGCCCGCCGGCGGCGACTCACCCGGCATCGGCATCGGCGCGCTCCCCGATGCGGCGCAGGTCTGCTCGTGCAACGACGTCTCCAAGGGCACGCTGTGTTCGGCGATCGCCGACGGGGCGTGCACCGTCGCCGAACTCAAGGGCTGCACGAACGCGGGCACGTCCTGCGGATCGTGCGTGCCGCTCCTCTCGCAGCTGCTGGAGGCCGAAGGCGTCACGGTGTCGAAGTCGCTGTGCGAGCACTTCACCCAGTCCCGCGCGGAACTCTTCGAGCTGGTCCAGGCGAGCGGCATCCGCACCTTCTCGGGCCTGATCGAGCGGTTCGGGTCGGGCACGGGCTGCGACCTCTGCAAGCCGACGGTGGCGTCGATCCTCGCGTCCACCAGCTCGGACCACATCCACTCCGGCGAGCAGGCGTCGCTGCAGGACAGCAACGATCACTTCCTCGCGAACATCCAGCGCAACGGCACCTACTCGGTGGTGCCGCGCATGCCGGGCGGCGACGTCACCGCCGAGCAGCTCATCGTGATCGGCGAGATCGCCCGCGACTTCGGGCTGTACACCAAGATCACCGGTGGCCAGCGGATCGACCTGTTCGGCGCCACCGTCGACCAGCTGCCGCTGATCTGGCGGCGCCTCGTGGACGCCGGCATGGAATCCGGTCAGGCCTACGGCAAGTCGCTGCGCACCGTGAAGAGCTGCGTGGGCAGCGACTGGTGCCGGTACGGCCAGCAGGACTCGGTGCAGATGGCCATCGACCTCGAGCTCCGCTACCGGGGGCTGCGGTCGCCGCACAAGATCAAGATGGGCGTCTCAGGGTGCGCCCGTGAGTGCGCGGAGGCCCGCGGCAAGGACGTCGGCGTGATCGCCACCGAGTCCGGCTGGAACCTGTACGTCGGCGGAAACGGGGGCATGACGCCGAAACACGCGCAGCTCCTCGCGGGCGACCTCGACCGGGAGACCCTGATCCGGTACGTCGACCGGTTCCTCATGTACTACATCCGCACGGCCGACCGGCTCCAGCGGACGGCGCCGTGGGTCGAGGACCTCGGCATGGACCGCCTCCGCGAGGTCGTCATCGACGACGCGCTCGGCCTGGGCGCGGACTTCGAGGCCACCGTCGAGCGGCACGTCGACGGCTACGCCTGCGAGTGGAAGGGCGTCCTGGACGACCCCGACAAGCTCGCCCGGTTCGTCTCCTTCGTCAACGCCCCCGGCGCCCCCGATCCGACCGTCGACTTCGGCGAGAAGAACGGCCGCAAGGTGCCGATCCTGCTGGGCACCCCCACCCCGTCCATGCCCCCGAGGGAGGACCGCGCATGACCACCGCACCCTTCGACCTGCACCGCTGGACCCGCGACTGGACGGCGGCGTGCCCCGCCGCCCGGCTGGAGCCGCTGCGCGGCGTGGCCGTCCTGCTGCCCGACGGGGCCCAGGTGGCCCTGTTCCGGCTGGCGGACGACAGCATCCGCGCGATCGGCAACATCGACCCCATCGGCCGGGCGGCGGTGATGTCCCGCGGGATCGTCGGCGACCGGGGCGGATTCCCCGTGGTCCAGTCGCCGCTGAAGAAGCAGGCCTTCAGCCTGCTCGACGGCCGCTGCCTCGACGCTCCGGGCGTCTCGATCCCCGTGTACGACACGCGGATCTCGCTCGACGGCGTCGTCTTCGTCGCGAACTCGCCCGAGGTGCGCTTCGGCTTCCGTCCCCGTCCCCGCGCTGTGTGATCGCACCACCGCTACTCTGCTCCTGACAGCTGAAGGAGTAGGCGATGACAGGTCCCGGCGACCCTTCCGTTCGACTGCACGACCGGCGTCCCATGGCGGCCGCCGACGTCGGGTACCTCATCGGCTCGATCGCGCCCGTCATCGATGCCCGCGGACGCGCCGGCACACCGCACGGGCGGATCAGCCCGGCGGCACTGTCCGTCGATGCCGCGGGGACCCCGCGACTGATCGACGTACCGGACAGCGACGAGGCGCTGTTGTACGCGGCGCCGGAGATCCACGACACCGGACTCATCACCGGGCAGTCCGAGGTGTACTCCCTCGGGAGCACCACGTACACGCTGCTGACGGGCCACTCGCCGAATCCGTACGGGTTCGCGACGGTGCGCCGGGATCGGCCCGATCTCGGCCCCGGTGTCGACGGCGTCCTACTCCAGGCGACCGCTCGGACGCCGGAGCTGAGGTTCGCGACGGCGACCGCGTTCGCCGAGGCGCTGGCGGAAGCTCTCGAGCAGCCCGTGCACGCGTCAGCGATACCGGTGCGGTCCCCGGCGCCCCTGCCGGAGCCCCAGTTGGTCGTCGACGTCCCCGCACCCCCGGAGCCGTCGGCCCCGAGCCGCCCGTTCGAGATCCCCGAGGCCGCGCTGCCGATCGTCTTCCTCCTGCTGGTCGTCCTGGCCGCGGCGGGCTTCATGGCCCTGTTCCTCAGCGGATCCTGAACCGGGGCATCGGATGACCGACGGCGATGACTTCGCGACCCTGGTCCGCGCGACCGGACCGCTGCCCGCGGACCGGGTCGCCCGCGCCGTCGCGGAGGCGGCGGCCGAGGTGGACCGCCTACTGACCGAGGGACACCCGCACGGCCGGATCAGCCCCGCGGCGATCATCGCGCAGGCCGACGGCCGCATCGTCCTCGCCGCCCCGGCCTCCCTCGGCGACTCCCCCGACACCGGCGCGCATGCCGCACCGGAGATCTTCGCGGGATCCCCGCCCGATGCGCGGTCCGAGGTGTTCTCGCTGGCCAGCACCGCGTACACGCTCCTCACCGGGACCGCGCCGAACTCCTTCGGCATCGCCAACGCCCGCCGGGCGCGGCCCGATCTGGGCCCGGGTCTCGAGGCCGCGCTCACGCGGGCGACCTCGCGCGACCCGGCGTTCCGATTCCAGTCCGCGGGCGATTTCGCCCGGGCGCTCGCGGCGGCCCTCGCGCCCGCACCGGATGCCGCCCCGCAGGACTCCGCCGCGCCGTCGGCCCACGCCGGCGGACGGCCGCGGAAGATCTCCGCAGCGACGGCGCTCGCCCTGGTCGCGCTCACGCTCGCGGTGGTCAGCGCGCTGCTGTGGGGCGCGATCTTCGTCGTGCAGAACCTGTCCTGAACCGCGCCGGGAACCGCCGCGAGGTCAGTTCCCGACGACCACTTCCGGGACCGTCGGCGCGGCCAGTCCGGCGTGGCTGCGACGCAGGCAGGCGAGGCGCACCACCGACGGGTGCAGACCCAGCGGTTCGGCGACCACGTCGGCGCCGGAGTCGCGCAGGCGCTGCTGGAACAGCCCCTCCGCCAACAGGTACGACGCGACCGCCACCGACGGCGCGCCGTCGGACCGCACGCGGGCGACGACCTCGGGGACCGAGGGGTAGCCCTCGCTCTGCTGGCTGGGCGCGGCGAAGGCGATCGACACCCGGCTCCCCACCAATGCCGACAGGGCGGCGGCCGTCCGCCGCAGCTCGCCCTGCGCGTGCACGTCCCGCGTGCCGGCGGCGGCCATGACGACCGCGTCGCCGCGCTGCCACCCCGACTCCAGCAGCCGCCCGAGCATCGCGCGGGCGAGCTCCGGGGACGGGCCGAGTGCGGGCGTCACCGTGGTGGCGCGGTGGCCGGACTCGGCGACCTCGCGGGGCAGGTCGTGGCGCACGTGGAAGCCGCTGGACAGGAAGGCGGGCACGACCACGGTGGGCTCGTGATCGAGCGCGGTGAGGACCTCCGAGGGGGTCGGGCCGAGGACGTCCACGAACGCCACGCGAACGGTCTCGGACAGGCGCGCGGCCATCGCGGCGGCGAGGTCGCCGACCATCGCGACGCCGTGCTCGCTGCGGGTGCCGTGTGCGACGAGGAGGGTTCCCATGTCAGTGCTCCTCATCGATCGCGAGGCGGTAGCCCCGCTTGACCACCGTGGCCACGATCTCCTTGTGGCCCAGGCCCGATCGCAGCCGCCCGACGGCGGCCTCGACGGCGTGCGGATCGTCTCCGCCGAGCGCGGCGAGGAGATCCTCGCGGGAGACGACGGCTCCGGGCTCGCGGGAGAGCATGCGCAGCAGGACGATCGAGGTGGGCGTCAGCTCACGCTCCTCGCCGTCGACGACCGCGCCCCGCGCGCGCAGGCCGAGGCGGTGGCCCGCGACGGGGAGGTCGGCGCGGCGCGTGGGCAGATCCTGTTCCACGAGCCGCGCCAGGGCCCCCAGCCGCATGCGCTCGGGGGTGACGGAGGCGACGCCGAGGCGGTCGAGCGGGGTCGCCGTCACCGGGCCCACGCAGTACGGCACGACGGGCCCGGTCAGAGCGCCGCGGACGGCACCGTCGAGCCCGAGCTCAGCGGCGCGCTCGAGCACCGAGGCGGCGGCGGGCGCGGAGGTGAAGGTGACGGCGTCGACGGCGGAGGTGGCGATCGCTTCGACGATCCGGTCGAGGCCGGTGAGGTCGGCGGGACGCTCCCAGCGGTAGACGGGGACCTCGACGATCTCCGCGCCGAGCGAGCGCAGCCCGTCGAGCAGGCCGGGGTTCGGGTCCCACTTGTCCGTGGCGCCGTGCAGTTGGACCGCGACGCGCTGCCCGGTGAGGTCGGTGCCGGAGAGGTGGCTGAGCACCTCGGCGGAGGACTCGGACTCCGGGGACCACTCCTCGCGCAGCCCCGCCGCGCGCAGGGCGCCCGTCGCCTTCGGCCCCCGGGAGATGACCCGGCCGGCGCCGAGCGCCGCGAGCAGCCGCTCCGCGAGCCCCCAGCCCTCGGCCGCCTCGAGCCAGCCGCGGAAGCCGATGCCGGTGGTCGCGACCAGCAGGTCCGGCGGGGTGGCGAGGAGTTCCTCGGTCGCGGCGCGCAGCCGGTCGTCGTCGGCGAGCGGGACCATCGCGATCGCGGGCGCCGCGAGCACGGCGGCGCCGCGCCGCTCGAGCAGGGTGGCCAGCTCGTCGGCGCGGCGCGCGGCTGTAATGGCCACGGTGAATCCGAGAAGGGGGCGGGCCGGCGCCTCGGTCATCGGATCGGGCTCCTTCGGTGGGACGGTCATCGGGTGTCGGCGACGGTGAGCGCATCGTCGCGCGACGTGTGCTCCAGCGTCCCATGCCCGCGCGGCGCGGGCGTACGCACGTACACCTTCCAGGTGACCAGCGCGGCGAGGACGTAGAAGGCGCCGAACACCCAGAACGCAATGGTCGCGGTACCGGAGGACTGGTAGGAGGCGCGCAGGACCAGGTTGATCCCGACGCCGCCGAGGCCGCCGATCGCGCCCGCGATGCCGATCACGGCACCGGACATCGCGCGGGAGTAGTGCGTGCGCGTGGCCTCGTCGGCGTCGAGCGAGCGGGCCTTCGCCTCGAAGATCGACGGGATCATCTTGTACACGGAGCCGTTGCCCAGGCCGCTGAGCAGGAACAGGGCGATGAAGCCGAGGACGTAGGCGCCGAGCACCGCGCCCGAGGGGGCGCCCGAGCCCGCGGTGGTGGCCGCCGCGATGAGGACGCCGCCGGCGGCGATCATCCCGGCGAAGACGTACAGGGTCACCCGGCCGCCGCCGAGCCGATCGGCGAGTTTGCCGCCGTAGACCCGGGAGACCGAGCCCAGCAGTGGGCCGATGAAGGCGATCTGCGCGGCGTGCAGCGAGGCCTGCGCTGCCGTCTCACCGCCCGCCCGGAACGTCGCCTGCAGCACCTGCCCGAAGGCGAAGGAGAAGCCGATGAACGAGCCGAAGGTGCCGATGTAGAGCAGGGCGACGATCCAGGTGTCGCGGTCCTTGGTGGCGGACCGCATCGCGGCGGTGTCGACGGTCGGGACCTGCAGGTTGTCCATGAACAGCGCGGCGCCGATCCCGGCCACCGCCAGGAGCACCAGGTAGACGGCGCACACCCAATAGGGCTCGCGGTTGCCGACGGTCGCGATGACGAGCAGCCCGACGATCTGCACCGCGGGGACGCCGATGTTGCCGCCGCCCGCGTTGAGCCCGAGGGCCCAGCCCTTGAGGCGCTGGGGGAAGAAGGCGTTGATGTTCGTCATGGACGACGCGAAGTTGCCGCCGCCGAAGCCGGTGAGCGCGGCGCACGCGAGGTACACCCACAGGGGCTGCCCCGGGTTCGCGAGGATCAGCATCGTGGCGATCACCGGGACCGCCAGCACGAAGGCACTGAAGATCGTCCAGTTCCGCCCGCCGAAACGGGCCGTGGCCAGCGTGTACGGAATCCGCAGGCAGGAGCCGACGAGGGTGGCGGTGGCGCCGATGAGGAACTTGTCGGCCGTGCTCAGTCCGTAGACGTCCTGCGGCATGAACAGGACCATGACGGACCACAGGGACCAGACGGAGAAGCCCACGTGCTCGGCGATGACGGACCACAGCAGGTTCCGCTTGGCGATCCTCTCCCCGCCGGATTCCCACTGCTGCCGGTTCTCCGGATCCCAGTCCGTGATCGTGTGTGATCGGCTCATGTCCAGACCTCCCGGTGCGTCGACGACCTCTTTCGCGTCGAAGGTAGGCAGCCGATGTTGCGCCGCCGGTTCCCGCGATGTCCGCCCCGTGAACTCGACCTCACGCCAGCGCACCACGCGATGTGAGGAACCGCGTACGGAATAATCGCGGCGTGATTCCGGCGACCCTCATCGCAGCGGCGACCTTCCTGCTCTGGTGCCTGCTCTCCGGACGGATGGACCGGTGGGGCGTCTCCGCGCCGTTGGTCATGGTCCTGGCGGGCGGCGCGGTGGGCATCGGCGCGCACGGCGCGATCGCCGAAGCGCTGAACACCGGAGCGGCGCAGCGGGCCGCCGAGATCATCCTCGCGGTGCTGCTGTTCGTGGACGCCACGCACGTTCGGGGTTCGCTCCTCGGCCGCCACCCGCGCCTCGTCGCGCGGTCGCTGCTGATCGGCATCCCCGTCGGACTGGCGCTGTCCGTTGTCGTCGGTTGGCTGCTGCTCCCCCATCTCGGGTGGTCGGTGCTGCTGCTGGTCGCGTGCGTCATCGCTCCGATCGATTTCGCCTCGGCGCCCTCGCTGCTGCGCGATCGACACGTGCCCGCGCGGGTCCGCGACGTGCTGACCGTCGAATCGGGATACACGGACGGCCTGGTGACCCCCGTGTTCCTGTTCGCGTTGTACTGGGCCGGCCCGGGCCACGGCGACGACGACCCGGCCCCGGCGCTTCTGGCCGCCGCCCCGCAGGCCGCGATCGCGCTGGCGGTCGGCGCGGCGCTGGGCGCGGCGATCGCGGCGGGCGTGCAGTACACCGAGCGGGCCGGGCTCGCCTCCGAGAGCGGCCGGCGGCTCGCGATCGCCGCCACCCCTCTCCTGACGTACGCCGCGGCGGTGGGGCTCGGCGGCAACGGCTTCGTCGCCGCGTTCGTCTGCGGCATCGTCTACCGACTGCGCCGCGGCACGGAGACGTCCGACGACGTCGGACTCACCGACGACGTCGGCTTCCTCCTCGCCGCCGCGATGTGGTTCGTCTTCGGGTCCGTCGCCGTGGTCGGGCTGTTCGACGGTGTCGACTGGCGGACGATCGTCTTCGTCGCGGCGGCGCTGACCGTGCTCCGCGTCCTCCCGATCGCCGTCGCGATGACCGGTAGCGGGCTGCCACGCAGGCAGGTGCTCCAGCTGGGATGGCTCCGCCCCCGGGGTACGTCCACGATCGTCTTCGCGCTCATCGCCTTCAACACGCTGCCCGACGGCCCGGTCGCCGACCTGACGCTCACCCTCGCCGTTCTCGTCGTGCTGGGCAGCGTCGTGCTGCACACGGTCGGCGTCCCGGTGGCGATCGCCGGCCACGACCGACGCGCCCGCGGCCGGGCATGACCGCCCGCGGCCGGGCGCTAGAAGTCCGGCGCCCCGCCCACCGCGGCCGGCTCGCGCCCCGCCGCCTCGCCGTTCTCCGCGAAGCCCTGCACGACGACCAGTCCGTCACGCCCCGGGCCGGCCGCCCCACCGCCCGCATCGCCGTCCACGACCGCGCTCCCCGCCTCGGGAGTCCCGCTCACCGTCTCGAGCGGCGGCGGGGCGACCTCGCGGTACCGCTCCCCCGTGCCCACGTACTGGCTCGCGCACATCCGCAGGTTCAGTCCGATCGCGTCGGCCTTGAGATCCAGCGAGCTGTGCCGTTGGCCGTCCGCGCCGTCGAAAGTCTCGTGCTTGAGCTCGCCGTGCACGATGACCGGCCGCCCCTTCGCGATCACGGCGCGCGCGTTGCGGGCCAGCGCGCCGAAGGCCTTGACGTTGAGCCAGACCGTGCTGGTCTGCTTCCATTCGCCATTGTCGTCCAGGTAACCGTTGTTGGCCGCCATCGTGAAGCTCAGGAAGTCGTGCCGCTGATCGCGGGCCGACTCCCGGTAGGTCAGGTCGTTCGTGACGTTCCCCGCTGCGAAAACAAGCACCCCGGGCATGGTCGCCTCCTCGTCGATTCCGCGGCCGGCGGATCCCGGCCGTCGTCGACGAGTGTCGCGCGGAGGGCCCGCCCCGGACGGCGTCCGGGGCGGGCCCTGTGGAGGAAAAACGTTACGTACGCTTAGTTGTGGATGAAGGGCGTTTTCGCGGCGTCCACGTCGCACCGCCGTGGCAGGTCACCGGGCCAGCCAGCCCGCCGCGACGAAGCCGTCGAGGTAGCGCTCGATCAGCGCGTGATCGAGGCGCGGAAGGTCACCCCCACCGACGTTCTCGGAACGCACGGCCTCCCGGAACCGGTCGGCGGTCAGCGCGGTCCCCGCGCCGGCGTCGGCCGGCCGGGCGAAGGAGTGCAGCAGCGGGAGCACCGACCGGTGGCGGTCCTCCGCGGGCAGGGCACGCAGCGCCGCCTCGAACCGCGCGAGCCACTCCTCGTAGTCCGCGATCCGCTCGATCGAGCGGTCCTCGGCGATCCAGTCGACGAAGTCGTCGAGCCCCGCGCCGCCCTCGGCGACGTTGAGCACGTGGAACGTGCGGAATCCGGTCCGCCCCGCGGCGCCGAGGCGAGTGATCGCCTCCGCGGTGAAGTCCACCGGCAGGCCGTCGTAGTGCGCACGCGGCCCGGCCGGGTCCGCGGAGAACGAGGCGGGCGCGAGGCCCGTCTCGGCGATGCTCAGCAGCAGCCGGGTGAACTGATCCACGGGGTTGTACTGGCCGCGGAATCGACTGTGCGCCAAGATCATGTTGGAGCGGAAGACCCGCACCGGCAGGCCCGCGAGGTCCGCGGCCTCACGCAGCAGCACCTCGCCCGCCCACTTGCTCACGGCGTACCCGTTCGCGTACGCCTCGGCACCGATCCGGCGCTCCGCGCCGGCCACGCGGACGTCGTCGTCCTCCACGAGCAGGCGGCCGTCGTCCTGCGGTACCACGGCCACCGTCGAGACGTAGTCGATCGATTTCCGGCGCACGGTGAGTGCGAGCCGGGCGATCTCCGCGGTCCCGACGACGTTCGGGCCGAACAGCTGGTCGTAGGGCAGCACGTGATTGACCATCGCGCCGCAGTGCACCACGTGGTCCACGCGCTCGGCGAGCCCGTCCCAGGTCGCGGCGTCGAGCCCCAGCGACGGTGCGCCGAAGTCGCCGACGACGACCTCCAGGTGGCGCTCGGCGAGCTCCCCGAACTCCGCGGTCAGCGCGGGATCCGACGTCCCGATCGCGTCTGCGAGGCGCCGGCGCGCGTCGTCGGGGTCCGCGGCGCGGACCAGCGCGACGACCGTCCCGTCGTGCGGGGCGACCCGGCGCAACCATTCGAGCAGGAGGAACCGGCCGAGGTAGCCGGTCCCGCCGGTGAGCAGCACCGTCTCGGGCTCGCCGTGCGGCGCGGGGAGCGACGGGGCCGCCGCCAGCAGCGCGGGGTCGATGAAGGCGTCGAGCCGCAGGTCCGAGGCGCGGGCGACCTCGGCGTCGGAGCCGTGGATCGACGCGGCGGTGGGCGCCTGCGCGCCGCCCGCCCGGACCTCCTCGATGTGGGCGATGACGCCGCGCAGCGTCGCGGTGGGGCCGACGATGGCCTGCACCGGCACGGGCAGGTCGTAGACCCCTTCGAGCGTCGTCGCGAGCGACAGTGCGGACAGCGAGTCGCCGCCCAGGTCGAGGAAGCGGGTGTCCTCGTCGAGCTCCTCGGGCAGCACGCCGAGGGTGAGGGCCGCCGCCCGCACGACCGTCTCCGCCACGGAGCCGTCGGCGTCCAGGTCGCGTAGACCCTCGCGGCGGCGTTCCTCGGCGGCGTCGTACAGCGCGGTCAACTCCGCGCCGTAGCGGGCGGTCAGGGCGGGCCGGACGAGTTTGCCGATACCCGAGCGCAGTCCGTTCTCCTGGGAGAAGGGTTCGCGCTCGACGATCACGTCGCGGGGCAGCTCGTACGCGGCCAGGTCCTTCTCGCGGGCGATCGCCGCGAGGCCGTCGAGCACCCGGGTGCGGGCGTCGGCGTCGGTCTCGCCGTCCGGGCCGGGAGCGGGGACCACGACGGCGAGCAGGTAGGAGCGCTCACTGGTGCCGTAGAGGAAGATCTGGTGCACATCGGGTCCGGCGGCGTACGTGGCCTCGAGCTGCGCGATCGGCACGAACTCGCCCTGTGCCAGCTTGATCACGTTGCTGCGGCGGTCGACGTACTCGAGGTGGTCGGGCGCGAGCTCGGCCATGACGTCGCCGGTGCGGTAGAAGCCCTCGTCGTCGCGGATCCGCTTGTCGGAGTTGTAGTACCCCGGAATCAGCTGGGTCGACTTCACCAGGAGCTCGCCGCGCGGGTACGGGGAGTCGCTGACGAAGTAGCCGAGCTCGGGCACGTCGATGAGCTTGTACTCGGTGACCGGCGGGCGGACCACCACGCCGTCCCGGATGACGCCGCCGGCCTCGGTGGAGCCGTAGCCGATCTGGATGTCGATGCCCAGCAGCCACTCCATGAAGGCCTGCAGTTCGGCGGACAGGGCGGCGCTGCCGCACATGGCGGCCTGCAGGCGGCCGCCGAGGACACGGTCCCGCAGCTCGACGCGCGCGGTCTCGGTATCGGTCTCGGCCTCGACGGCGAGGAACCTCTGGTGGATCAGCTCGCACACGCGCGGGACGAGGCCGATCGCGGTGGGACGCGCGGCGGCGAGGTCGTCGAAGAGGGTCGACATGTCGGACGCGCCGGCGAAGTAGCCGGTGCCGCCGGAGGCCAGGCCGGCGATCAGCCAGTTCCGGCCGTACATGTGGCTCATGGGCAGGAAGTGCAGCAGCGACTCGGACGGCAGGTCGATGTCGACGATGCTGTCCACCTTGAGCCAGGCGTCGGAGACCAGCTGCTCGGTGTACATCGCGCCCTTCGGGGTACCCGTGCTGCCCGAGGTGTAGATCAGCGTCACGAGCGGGTCGGTTCCCGGCTCGGGCGCGACGAACTCGGGCGCGGGCAGGGCCTCGCCCGCGAGGACGTCGGCCTCGATGCCCTCGTAGCCGTCGTGCTCGCCGTCGAAGACGACGACGCGGGGCGTCGCCGAGGATTCCGCGAGCGCCTGCTCCGCGAGGCCGACCTGGTCGGCGCTGACCGCCAAGATCGTGGGCCTGGTCTCGTCCAGGATGGTGGCGATCCGGGCTGCGGGGGCGCCGGCCTGCAGCGGCACGTTCGGCGCGCCCAACAGCGTGGTCGCCAGGTCGACGGTCACGAAGTCCGCGCTGGTGAAGCCGAGGATCGCGACGAAGTCACCCGCGGCCAGCTCGCCCTGCCAGGCGGCGGCCAGCGCCGTGACCCGGCGCCAGATCTCCCCGTAGGTCACGCTCACGTAGGGGGCACGGGGGCCGCCCGCGCGAGTCGCGAAGGCCGGACGGTCCGCGTACCGGGCGAAGATCCGCGCGATCACCTGGGGAAGCCGCTCGGCCTGCTCGCCGGCCGGGGCGGCCGCCGCAGCGCCGCTGGTGGCGGGGTCACCGCCGTGCATCGTCTCGATCGACATCCAACACACCTCATTTCACTACGGAACTCTAACTAACTCTTTCCCTAGCTTAGCTACTGACCGGTAGGTGTGCACGTTCGACGCATCACGAGTCGAAACCTGGCCGCCGCGTCCGTGCGGTGATGGACTGGCGCTTCGTATCCCCGCTCCCCCGACGGAAGGCCGACGTGAGCTCGCGCACCCCTCTCCACCTGCACTGGTTCCTGCCCACGTACGGCGACTCGCGGAACCTCATGGCGGGTGGGCACGGCAGTGGCATGAGCGGAGATCGCCCCGCGAACCTGCACTACCTCAAGCAGCTGGCCCTCGCCGCCGAGGCGAACGAGTTCGAGGCCGTGCTCATCCCCACCGGCCTCTGGTGCGAGGACTCCTGGCTCACCGCCGCGCTCCTCACCGAGTCCACGGAGAAGCTCAAATTCCTGGTCGCACTACGCCCGGGCCTGGTCAGCCCCCTCCTCTCGGCGCAGATGGCGAGCACCCTGCAGTGGCAGTCCGGCGGCCGGGTCCTGCTCAACGTGGTGACCGGCGGCGAGTCGTCCGAGCAGCGCGCCTTCGGCGACACGCTCAGCAAGGATGAGCGCTACGCCCGGTGCGGCGAGTTCCTCGACATCACCAAACAGCTGTGGACCTCGTCCGAGCCGGTGAACGTCGCCGGGAAGTACGTCTCCGCCGAGAACGCGCTCCTCGCCCGCCGTCCCGATCCGGCCCCGCCGATCTTCTTCGGCGGCAGCTCGCCCGCCGCGGGCGACGTGGCCGCGAAGCACGCCGACACCTACCTGACCTGGGGCGAGCCGCCCGCGCAGGTGAAGAAGAAGCTGGACTGGATCCGCGGCCTCGCCGCCGAGCAGGGTCGCGAGCTGACCTACGGCATCCGCCTGCACGTGATCTCGCGCGACACCAGCGAAGAGGCGTGGGCCGAGGCCAACCGGCTGCTGGGCAACCTCGATCCCGCGGCCGTCCGGGCCGCGCAGGCCAACCTCGCCAAGAGCGAGTCCGAGGGCCAGCGCCTCATGCGCGAACTGCACGGCGGCGGCGCGGCCTTCGACGAGGCCGCGGACGCCCGCTCGCTCCAGGTCTATCCGGGCCTGTGGACCGGCGTGGGCCTGGTCCGCGGCGGCGCGGGCACGGCGCTCGTCGGCTCCCACGACGAGGTCGCCGACCTCATCGCCGAGTACGCGGCGCTGGGGCTCGACCACTTCATCCTCTCCGGGTACCCGCACCTGGAGGAGGCCTACCACTTCGGCGAGGGCGTGCGCCCCCGCCTCGCGGCGCGCGGCCTGCTCGGGGCGTCCGACACACCGTCGGAGCCCGTGCGCGGCGCCTTCCTTCCCGACCTCTCCCCCACCTCCTAGCCGCACAGAAGGACTGCACGGATGACGACCGAGAAGATCGCCGACCAGATCAAGTTCGCCTACTGGGTGCCCAACGTCTCGGGCGGCCTGGTGACCAGCGACATCGAGCAGCGCACCAGCTGGGACTTCGAGTACAACAAGAAGCTGGCGCAGACCGCCGAGCGGGTGGGTTTCGAGTACGCCCTCTCGCAGGTGCGGTACATGGCCAGCTACGGCGCCGAGTACCAGCACGAGTCCACCTCGTTCAGCCTGGCTCTTCTCGGCGCGACGGAGAAGCTGAAGGTCATCGCCGCCGTGCACCCCGGCCTGTGGCACCCGGCGGTCCTCGCCAAGTTCGGCGCCACCGCCGACCACCTCTCGAACGGCCGGTTCGCGATCAACGTGGTCTCCGGCTGGTTCGCCGGCGAGTTCAAGGCCCTCGGCGAGCCCTGGCTCGAGCACGACGAGCGCTACCGCCGCAGCGCGGAGTTCCTCGAGGTGATCCGCAAGATCTGGACCGAGGACAACGTCGACTTCGGCGGCGACTTCTACCGGATCCGCGACTTCACCCTCAAGCCGAAGCCGCTCAACACGGCGGAACGCCCCAACCCGGAGCTGTTCCAGGGCGGCAACTCCTCCGCCGCGCGCGTCAACGGCGGCAAGTACGCCGACTGGTACTTCTCCAACGGCAAGGATTTCGACGGCGTCACCGACCAGCTGGACGACCTGCGCCGAGTGGCCCGGGAGGCGCAGCGCGAGGTCAAGTTCGGCCTCAACGGCTTCATCATCGCCCGCGACACCGAGAAGGAGGCGCGCGACACCCTCCGCGAGATCGTCGAGAAGGCGAACAAGCCCGCGGTCGAGGGCTTCCGGGACGCGGTCCAGCAGGCCGGCAAGTCCACCTCGGACGGCCGCGGCATGTGGGCGGACTCGTCGTTCGAGGACCTCGTTCAGTACAACGACGGCTTCCGCACGCAGCTGATCGGCACGCCGGAACAGGTGGCCGAGCGGATCGTCGCGTACAAGGAGCTCGGCGTCGACCTGATCCTGGGCGGCTTCCTGCACTTCCAGGAGGAGATCGAGTACTTCGGTGAGAAGGTGCTGCCGCTGGTCCGCGAGATCGAGGCGAGCCGCGCCGGGGCACTGGTGTGACCCTCGCTTCCGCGATCGACTCCGCCGAGGCCGCCGTCGAGGCGGCGCGGGAACTCGCGGCGCGGTTCGCCGACGGTGCCGCCGAACGCGACCGGGAGCGGCGCCTGCCGCACGCCGAGGTCGAATACCTGTCCGACGCCGGGCTGTTCGCGCTGACGGTGCCCGCCCGCTTCGGCGGGCCCGACCTGCCGCCGTCCGCAGTCGCCGAGGTCTTCCGCATCCTCGCGACCGCCGACGGCTCGCTGGCGCAGATCCCGCACAGCCACTACGTGTACCTCACCGCCCTACGCCTGGCGGGGCCGGAAGAGCTGCAGCGCAGGGTCTTCGAGCAGGTGCTCGACGGGGCCCGGATCGCCAACGCGCAATCGGAACGGGGCGGGCGGACCGTCGCCGACGTGGCCACCACTCTCACCCGCACCCCCGACGGCGCACACCTCGACGGCGAGAAGTTCTACTGCACGGGTTCGCCCTACGCGCACCTCCTCGCGGTGCTCGCCCGCGACACGGAATCGGGCGAGCAGGTCATCGCCTTCGTCCCGGCGGACACCCCCGGCGTCGCCATCGCCGACGACTGGAACGGCCTGGGCCAGCGAACCACCGGCAGCGGCACCGTCCGCTTCGACGACGTGGCCGTGCCGCTCGACGCCGTCGTCACCCGCTCCCCCGCGGTGGCCGAGCCCACCGGCTACGGCGCGTTCGCGCAGCTGTTGCACGTCGCCATCGACGCCGGCATCGCCCGCGGCGCGCTCGAGGCCGCGGCCGACTTCGTCCGCACGAAGTCCCGGCCCTGGTTCGAGGCGGGCGTCGAGCGGGCGCAGGACGATCCGCTCGTGATCCAACGATTCGGCGAGCTGACGGTGACGGTCCGCGCCGCGGAGTCGGCTCTCGTCGTCGCCGGGCAGGCGGTGGACGCGGCGTTCGCCACCCCCGGGCCCGACACCGCCGCCGAGGCCTCCCTCGCCGTCGCCACCGCGAAGGTGCTCGCGGACCGGGCGGCGACCGAGGTGCCGTCGGCCCTGTTCGAGGTGTCCGGCACCCGGAGCGCCGGGGGCGACGCGGGGCTCGATCGGTACTGGCGGGACGCGCGCACGCACACCCTGCACGACCCGGTGCGCTACAAGGTCAACCACCTGGGCCGATTCACTCTGAACGAGGAGCGTCCACCGCTGCACGGCGTCGTCTGATCACCGGAACAAATTCGGACCTCAGTCCGTTTACACCGGTACTATGACTGACATGAAGATTCCCGAGTTCGGCGTGGACACGTTCGGCGGCGTCACGAAGGACGCGCAGGGCGAGCCGCTGCCCCATCCCCAGGTGATCCGCGACCTCGTCGAGGAGGCCGTCGCCGCGGACGGCGCGGGCCTCGACTTCTTCGGCGTCGGCGAGCACCACCGCGCGGACTTCGCCGTCTCGAGCCCGGAGATGGTGCTCGCGGCGATCGCGGCGCGCACCGAGACCATTCGCCTCGGTTCGACGGTGACCGTGCTGAGTTCCGACGATCCCGTGCGCGTCTTCGAGCGCTTCGCGACCCTGGACGCCGTCTCGAACGGCCGGGCCGAGATCGTCGCCGGGCGGGGCTCGTTCACCGAGTCCTTCCCCCTGTTCGGCTACGACCTGCAGGACTACGAGGTGCTGTTCGAGGAGAAGCTGGAACTCCTTGCGGCGCTGCTCACCGAGGAGCCGGTCACCTGGTCGGGCACCACGCGCGCGGCCCTGTCCGAGCAACGCGTCTTCCCCACCACCGCGGACGGCATCCGCGCCTGGGTGGGCGTCGGCGGCAGCCCCGAGTCCGTCGTCCGCACCGCGCGGTACGGCTTCGGCCTCTTCCTGGCGATCATCGGTGGCCCGGCGGATCGCTTCGCGGCGTACACCGACCTGTTCCGGCGGGCCGAGAACGAGTTCGGCGGTGCGCCGCAGCCGATCGCCGTCCACTCGCCCGGCCTGATCGCGGAGACCGACGAGCAGGCCCGCGCGCTCGTCCACGACGGCTGGCTGCGGATGCGGCAGCGCATGGTCGCCGAGCGGGGCTGGCCGCCGCCCGCGCTGGGCGATTTCGAGCGCGAGGTCGAGACCGGTTCGCTGTACGTGGGGTCGCCGGAGACGGTCGCGCGCCGGATCGCGGCGACGGTGCGCACACTCGGCGTCGATCGCTTCGACCTCAAGTACGACCAGCCCGTGACCCACGCCGATCTGATGCGGTCGATCACCCTCTACGGCGAGAAGGTCGTCCCCCTGGTCAAGGACATGATCAGCGACTGAGGCCGGCTGAGCGGCGCGCGACTCACGGCGCGACCCCGAGCCGGGCCGCGGCGAGGGGCGCGCCGGCACCGTCGAGCCCGGACAGGCCGGCGGGTCTGCCCGACAGCACGAGCAGCAGGTCGGCGATCGGACCGCGCGCGACGGGGCCGTCGCCCGCGGACCAGTCCGCGTCGACGGCCTCGAAGCGCACGCCCGCGAACCGCTTCCGCGCGCCGAACAGGTAGCCGACCCGCCAGATCCGCTCCGCCCCTTGGACCGCGGCGGCGGTGTCCATCGGCAGGTGCAGCCCGAGCGGGCGGGCGATGTCCTGGGCGTGGATCTGCGTGTCGAACAGGATGTTCCGCCAGTTGGTCAGGCGCGGCAGCGCGGTGACGCCCGCCTCCTCCCGCAGCATGACGGCCGAGCGGGTGCCGTACTCGGCGGCGGCTTCCCGGGAGAGCAGGTCGATCATCCCGTGCAGCCGGCCGCGGGCACGGACGGCCGCCGAGACCATCGCCCCCGCGGGCGCCGGGCGGAGCACCGCCGCGAGGTGGCCGGCGACGTCGGTCACCGTCCACCCCGCGCACAGCGACGGTGCGGCCCACTGTTCCGGGGTCAGCCCATCGAGGAGATCCGCGATCGCCACACGCTGTGCCGCGATGACCCGCCACGCCTGCTGCTCGTCCATGACGGCCTCCATTGGTCAGCTTCCCTGACCAATATTAGTCAGTCTCTTGTACCATTGCAAGGGTGGAGATCGGAACCGGCGTGATGTTGTTCGTCGCCTATCGCGCCATGGAGACGCGCGCCATGACCGCGGCCAGGGACGCCGGTTACGCGGACATCACGCTCGCCCAGGCGCGGATCGGCCAACGCATCGGCCCCGAGGGCACCCGCCTCACCGACCTCGCCGAACAGGCGCAGGTCACCAAGCAGACCGCGGGCTTCCTGGTCGACCAGCTCGAGCGCGCCGGCTACGTCGAGCGGGTCCCCGATCCCGCCGACGGCCGCGCCCGTCTCATCCGCCTGTCCGCCCGCGGCGAAGGCGTCGCCGACGTCGCGAACGCCGAGGTGGCCCTCGTCGAGAGGGAGTGGGAGGACCACCTCGGCGCGGCCGCCTACCGGGACCTGCGGGCCGCGCTGCTGAAGCTGCGCGAGGTCACCGACCCGTATCGCTGAGGACGATCGTCGCGCCGGGCGGCGCCGCCTCGATCATCCGGATCCGGGCCAGCGCGGGCGAGCCGTCGAGCATGCGGCCGGCGTTGGCGAGCGCCCGCAGCGCGGCCGTCTCGGCCCGCGCCTCCTCCAGCCGGGCGGCGCCCCGTGCCTTGGCGGTGATCAGGCCGACCGCGGCGCTCCGGATCTCGGCCGGCAGCACCACGTCCTTGACCACGACGGTGAGCACCTCGACGCCCACGGCCTCGGCGGTCGCGCCGACGCGGGAGCGGATCGCCTCGCCGTCGACGGCCGCCGTGCGACGCGCCAGGTCGTCGATACCGATGCCGCCCAGCGCCTCCCGGAGCGCGACCTGCGCGGCCAGGTAGACCACGGCGTCCGGATCGGCGGCGCGCTCGAGGTACGCGACCGGGTCGGCGACGCGGATGCGCAGCGCCATCGACACCCGGACCGGGACGGACTCGGCGGTGACGATCTCCTGCGGCGCCACGGCGAGCAGCCGTTCGGCGACGACGACCGGGACGACGGTGTGCGCCCGGCGGACCCGATGAGGGCCGGGCCCGAGGACGCGGGCGACGGCGCCGTCCCGGTACTCGACGGCGCGGCGGCCCACCGGCACGACGACGCGTCGGCCGCGGATCGCGGTCATGATCGACACGGTGGATCTCCTCTCAGGGCGGCCCGGAGGCCTCGGTAGCTGCGGCACCGCCCCGCCGGGCGGGCAGCGGCGGCGGGATGTCCCGGGTAATGGCCGGGGCATCGCAGGGCCGCCGCCGCCCGCGCTTCCGGCGGAACGGCGTTCGAGGGACTCGAACCCTCTGGGCCCCGATGGGGCCGTGCCACTGGTCGGTTCTGCCGGATCGAACGCGCGGAACCGGTCGCGGTACCCCGCTCCGGCCGCTCCCCGGTCAGTGCCGGAACCACTCTGACAGCCGCCGATGGCCTATCGCAAAGCCTTTTTCGCCGTGGGCGGAATCCAGGCAGCGGCGAGCACGGACGAGCGCACATATCCTGGTCGGGTGCCCCCACCTCGCGCCCTGCGCGGCGCCGCTGCGCGCCCCCTCGTCACCGGTGCGGCGCTGGTCGCCGTCGTGATCATCCTCGCCGCGTTCGCCGCGTGCGGCCTCGGTGGGAGGAGCGCACCGTCGTTCCAGCGCACCGACCAGGCGATCGACGGGGCCGGGGTCCAGCTGGACACCTCGTTCTTCCGGCCCGACGGTGCCGGGCCCGCCCCCGCAGTGCTCCTCGCGCACGGCTTCGGCGGCTCGAAGGACGACGTTCGCGCCGAGGCCGAGCAACTGGCGGGCCGGGGTTACGCGGTGCTGACCTACACCGCGCGCGGCTTCGGGAAGTCGACGGGCCTCGTCGGCCTCGACTCCCCCGACGCCGAGGTCGCGGATGCGCGCAAGCTCCTCGACTGGCTCGCCGCGCGGTCCGACGTGCAGCAGGACCGGCCCGGAGATCCCCGGGTCGGCGTCGCCGGCGGCAGCTACGGCGGCGCCCTGGCGCTCCTGCTCGCCGGGCACGACAAACGCGTCGACGCCATCGCCCCGCGGATCACCTACTGGGACTTGGAGAAGGCCCTGTTCCCCGGCGGCGTCTACAAGAAGCAGTGGGCGGGCATCCTGTTCACGATGGGCGGCGGCTGCGCGCGGTTCGAGCCGGCCGTCTGCGAGATGTACACCCGGATCGCGCAGGGCGGTGCCCTCACCGACGCCGATCGGTCACTCCTCGCGGCGCGGAGCCCCGCCTCGGTGGGCGCGGACATCCGCGTCCCCACGTATCTCGCGCAGGGCGAGCTCGACTCGCTGTTCCCGCTCGATCACGCCGATGCCGCCGCACAGCGCATCGCGGCGAACGGCGCGCCCGTCGCCGTCGACTGGATCGCCGGCGGCCACGACGCCGGCAGCGCCGAGGAGGCCCGGGTGAACGCCCGCACCGCGGAGTGGTTCGACCGCTACCTCAAGAACGAGGACGCCCCGGCGGTGCCCGCCTTCCAGGTCTCCCGGTCCGGCGGCGTCGACCGCGAGACGGGCGAGCGCACCATCCGCGCGTCGAGCACCGACGCCTACCCCGGGCTCGACGGGACCATCACGCGCACCGTCGCCCTGCCCGGCGAGCCGCAGCGGGCGGAGAATCCCGCGGGCGGTGCGCCACCGTCGATCTCGGGGGTGCCCGGCCTCGGCGGCCTGGCCTCGTCCGCGGCGGCGCTCGGCTCCTTCGGGCTCTCGCGCGACCTCCCGGCGCAGGCCGCGATCGTCGACTCGGAGCCGCTGAGTGGACCGGTCACCGTGACCGGCGCCCCGACGGTGACGATCAAGGTCGACTCCCCCGCGTCCGACGCGGTGCTCTTCGCGAAGCTCTACGACGTGGGCCCCGAGGGCACGCAGATCCTCCCGCAGCAGCTCGTCGCGCCGATCCGCATCCCGATCACCGCGGGCACGGCGACGGCGACCATCCGGCTGCCCGTCATCGACCACGAGTTCGCCGCCGGGCACCGCATGCGACTCGCCCTCGCGACCACCGACCTCGCCTACCTCTCCCCGTCCGCGCCCGCGACGCACACGATCACGGTGACGAGCCCCCTCACGGTTCCGGAAGTACCGGCGCTGAAGACCGCGCCGGCGCCCCTGCCCACCTGGGTGTGGGTACTGCCGCTGGTCGCGCTGGCGATCGCCGCGGCGCTACTCCTCGTCCGCCGTCCGCGCCCCGCACCGCCCGCAGATCCGGCGCTGGAGGACGTGGCGCTCCAGGTGACCGGGCTGTCCAAGAAGTACGCGGGCGGCGACGGCTACAGCGTGCGCGACGTGACCTTCCGGGTGGAGCGCGGCCAGGTCCTCGGCCTGCTGGGCCCGAACGGCGCCGGCAAGACCACCACGCTGCGGATGCTGATGGGCCTCATCACGCCTGACGAGGGCGGCATCCGGGTCTTCGGGCACGAGATCCGCCCCGGCGCGCCGGTGCTCTCCCGCGTGGGCGCCTTCGTCGAGGGCGCGGGCTTCCTGCCGCACCTGTCGGGCCGGGCGAACCTCGACCTGTACTGGCGGGCGACCGGCCGCCCCGCCGACCAGGCGCACCTCGAGGAGGCCCTCGAGATCGCGGACCTCGGTAGCGCGCTCGAGCGCCCGGTGCGCACGTACTCGCAGGGCATGCGGCAGCGGCTCGCGATCGCGCAGGCCATGCTCGGCCTGCCGGACGTGCTGGTCCTCGACGAGCCGACCAACGGCCTCGACCCCTCGCAGATCCGCGAGATGCGGGACGCGATCGTCCGCTACGGAGCCACCGGCCGCACCGTGATCGTCTCCAGCCACCTGCTGGCCGAGGTCGAGCAGACCTGCACGCACGTCGTGGTGCTGCGCCGCGGCGAGCTCATCGCCGCCGGCACCGTCGACGAGATCGTCCAGGCGGGCGGGAGCGGCGGGTCCCGGACCCTCGAAGACGCGTTCCTCCAGCTGACGGGAGACGGGGCATGACCACCACGAAGGACTCCGCGGCAGCGCGCGACGCGACGCACGGCGCCGCACCGGGCTACGCGCCCGGGCACACCCTGACGGTGCGCGTGGAACTCGCCCGCCAGCTGAAACGCCGCCGCACCCTGGTGATGGCGGCCCTGCTCGCGGCGCTACCGATCGTGCTCATCGTCGCGCTCGCCGTGGGCACCGACGACGGGGGCAGCGGCAACGGACGGCCGTCGATGTTCGACGTCGCCACCGCCTCCGGGCTGAACCTCACGGCCACCGTCCTCATCGCGGGCACCGGCTTCCTGCTCGTGATCCCCGTCGCCCTGTACTTCGGCGACGCGGTGGCCTCGGAGGCGGACTGGTCGTCGCTGCGATACCTGCTGGCCGCGCCCGTCCCGCGGACGCGGCTGCTGGTGACCAAGGCGATCGTCGCGCTGATCCTGTCGGTCGCCTCAGTGGCCCTGCTCACCGCGGTCGCACTGATCGCGGGCACCCTCGCCTACGGCTGGGGCCCGCTGCAGACGCCGGCGAACACCGCGATTCCCGCGGCCGACGGCCTCTGGCGGCTGTCGCTCGCGGCGGGCTTCATCATCGTCTCCGAGCTGGCCACCGCCGGCCTCGCCCTGTGGCTCTCGACCCGTACGGACGCGCCGCTCGCGGCGGTCGGCGGGGCCGTGGGCCTCACGGTGATCGGCAGCGTCCTCGACCAGGTCACCGCCCTCGGCGGCCTCCGCGCCGCGCTGCCCGCGCACTGGCAGTACGCGTGGACCGACCTGCTGCAGCCGAGCATCGAGTGGGCGGCGATGGCTCAGGGGGCGTCGTTGTCGGTGAGCATCGCCATCGTCCTCTTCGCCCTCGCCGTGCGCGGCTTCCGGACGAAGGACGTCGTCAGCTGACCGACGCGGCGAACGAGCCCGCAGCGCCCTTGATCGCGACGGGCTGCGCGCACTCCAGGAGGCCCGCCCGGGCGAACTCGACGCCGTAGCCCGACTGCTTGGCGCCGCCGAAGGGCACACGGGGGTCGATCGCGCCGTGCTCGTTGATCCACACGGTCCCCGCGTCCAGGCGCAGGGCCACGTCGCGGGCGCGCTCGGGCGACGGGGTCCACACCGAGGCACCCAGTCCCACGTCGAGCCCGTTCGCCCAGGCGATCGCCTCGTCGAGGCTCGAGTACCGGACGATCGGCAGCGCCGGCCCGAACTGCTCCTGCGCAACGAGCGGGTTGTCGTTCGACAGGTCCGCGACCAGCGTCGTCGGGTAGAAGTTGCCGGGCCCCTCGGCCGGATCGCCGCCGATCAGCACCCGGCCGCCACCCGCGCGCGCCTCGTCGACCAGACCCGCGACGATGTCGTACTGCTTGCGGTTCTGCAGGGGTCCGAGCAC
This sequence comes from Tsukamurella hominis, assembly GCF_965137015.1. Classification (NCBI taxonomy): domain Bacteria; kingdom Bacillati; phylum Actinomycetota; class Actinomycetes; order Mycobacteriales; family Tsukamurellaceae; genus Tsukamurella; species Tsukamurella hominis. The sequence goes on from NZ_CBCRZG010000009.1 coordinate 27,394, forward strand.
GTTCTGCTCATCGAGCCCGACGCCCATCGGCATGGCGGCGGCGACCTTCGCCAGCTCCTCGCAGACGGCGTCGTACAGCGAATCCGGCACGTACAGGCGCTTGAGCGCGGCGCAGGTCTGCCCGGTGTTGATGAAGGCGCCCCAGAACAGCCCCTCGGCGATCGCTGCGGGATCGGCGTCGTCCAGGACGATGCCCGCGTCGTTGCCGCCGAGCTCCACGGTGACGCGCTTCACCGAGTCGGCGGAGGCGCGGATGATCGCCTTGCCCGTCACGGTGGAGCCGGTGAACATGAGCTTGTCGACGCCCGGGTGCGCGGACAGCGCCTCGCCGACGTCCCGGCCACCCGGTACCGCGATCAGGACGCCCTCGGGCAGTGCGGTGTTCAGCACGTGCGCCAGGGCGAGCACGGACAGCGGGGTGTACTCGCTCGGCTTGATCACGACGGTGTTCCCCATGCGCAGTGCGGGGGCGAGCTGCCAGACGGAGATCATCATCGGCCAGTTCCACGGACCGATGGCGCCGACGACGCCGAGCGGGCGATGGTGGATCTCCGCGTACGTCTCGCCGTCGTCCACCGCCACCTCGGGGTCGAGCGGCACGGCGAGGGTCGCGCGCAGCCACGTGACGCACGCCTCCACCTCGAACCGGGCGTTGGGCCCGTTGAGCGGCTTCCCCTGTTCGCGCGACAGCAGGACGGCGAGTTCCTCCGCGTGCGCCTCGACGGCGTCGGCGGCGGCGCTCAGCAACTCCGAGCGGCCGGCGTCGCCGCGCGCGGCCCAGTCCGGTTGGGCGGCACGGGCCGCGGCGACGGCGGCGTCGAGGTCCACGACACCGGGTTCGGCGACCCGGCCGACGATCTCGCCCGTGGCGGGGTCGGTGATCGTGCGTCCGCCGGTCGCGGGCTGGACGGATTCGAGAATGCTCATGGTGCTCTCCGTTTCGAGGGTCTGGGTGGAGTCGTTCAGGACTGGGGCCGGCCGGCCATCGCGGCGAGTGGGTCGTAGTCGGGCGAGGCGAACGTGCGCTGCAGTTGGAGCCGTCGGACGCCGACGTTGCCGCCGTCGAACAGCGGGTAGGCCAGGGTGTCGCGCAGGATCTCGAACAACGGCTGATGCTCGGTGTAGGACTCGACGCCGACGAGCCGCATCGCGTCCCAGACCACCTGCACCGCGGTCTCGGACGCGTAGATCTTCGTGGCGATCGCGAGTTCCGAGCCGGCTCCGCCGGTCCTGTCGAAGTAGTCGCACGCCTTCCAGGTGAGGTAGCGCGCGGCCTCGATCTTCGCCTTCATGTCCGCGAGGATGGTGCCGACGTTCTGGTGCTCGACGATGGCCACCCGCCCGCCCCGCTTCTCGTCGCGGGCGAAGTTCAGCGCCACGTCGAAGGCGTGGCGCATGACTCCGGCGGAGAACGCGCCCACGAGGGCGGCGGTCGCGGTGAAGGAGGTCTCGAGGATGGCGATGCCGTCGCCGACGTTCCCCAGCAGGTTCGCGGCCGGCACGCGCACGTCGTCGAAGCGGATACGGGTGACGAGGGCCGCCCGGTGTCCCACCGTCGGGAGCGCGGATTCGACGGTGACGCCCGCGGCGGTCCCCGGGACCAGGATCACGGCCATCGACTCCTCCGGCGGGCGGGTCGGATCGACGCGCACGGCCACGGCGAGCAGGTCGGCCCCGGATCCGTCCCAGCCCGATGCGTGCGGAACGAACTGCTTGTGCCCGTTGATGACCCACTCATCGCCATCGAGCCGAGCGGTGGCGGCGAAGCCCACGTCCGGGTCGGCGTCCCGGTAGTTCGCCGCCCCTCCGACCTCGGAGAACGCGAGCCCCGCGAGCGGCTCGCCCTCGCCGGACACGAACGGCGGGAGGAACCGCCCGAGCTGCTCGAGGTTGCCGAAGAACAGCAGCGGCATCAGCCCGAGGCCGGTGGAGAACACGGACAGCGGGACGCTCGTCTCCACCGCCATGTACTCCTCCGCCTCGAGAGCGAGGCCGAGCAGGCTCGTCATCTCGCCGCCGGCGGGTGGCGGGATGAGGCGCCGGAGTACCCCCGCCTGCACCAGCGCGCGGTAGTGCGGTCGGGACGCGCGGAATCGCTCGTCCGGCGTGCCCTGATGGTGCGTCTCGTTCGCGGCGGCGCTCAGCACGTCGCTCGCCAGCCGGCGGGCGTTCTGCTGCAGTTCGTGCTGAGCCTCGCTGAGGCTGAAGTCGATGGGCATGTCTCGTTCCTTCGTCGGAGCGGCGTTCAGACGCCGAGGAGGAGGTCGGCGGCCTTCTCGCCGACCATGATCGCGGGTGCGTTGGTGTTGCCGCGGGGGACGACGGGCATGATCGACGCGTCGGCGACCCGCAGTCCGTCGACGCCGCGCACCCGCAGGGCGGGATCGACGACCGAGTCGTCCGTGACGCCCATCGCGCAGGTGCCGACCTGGTGGTGGTACGTGCCGGCGAGGCGCCGGACGAGCGCGCGCAGCGCGTCCCGGTCGGCCGGTTCGGACGACGGGACGTACTCGGTGGGCCGGAACGGGGCGAAGGCGTCCTGGGCGCCGATCTCGCGGCACAGGATCACCGCGTCGACCAGCGCTTCCACGTCGTAGTCGTCGGCGAGGATGTTGGGATCCACCAGCGGGGCCGCTGCCGGATCCGCGGACGCGAGGCGCAGCGTGCCGCGCGACCGCGGGGCCACCAGGCCGGGGGCGATCGTGTAGCCGTCGGCGGGCGCGTCGCCGCCGTCGGTCGGGTACGGCAGGTGCAGGAACAACGGCTGCAGGTCGGGCGCCGCGTCGTCCGTCTGCTGCGAGTGCGCGAAGAGCTGGGCCTCGAGCAGGTTGTTCCGCCCGGGCGCGAGCGCGCCCGCCGTCGCGTAGAGATTGCCGACGAGGAGGTGGTCGTGCAGATTCTTCCCCACACCGGGCAGGTCGACGAGGGTCTCGACACCGACGGCCGCCAGGTCGGCGCGGTCGCCGATGCCCGAGAGCTGCAGGATCTTCGGCGACCCGATGGCGCCGGCGGAGAGGACGATCTCGGCCGTAGCGCGGGCGGTGCGGAGCTCGCCGTCGACGAGGTACTCGACCGTCGTGGCGCGGCCGCCGTCGAGCACGATCCGGGTGACGAGCGCACCGCTGGTCACCGTCAGGCGCGGCGAGTCCAGCACCGGCGCCACGAAGGCCTGCCACGCGCTGTGCCGGCGGCCGTCCTTGATCGTCGCGTGGTTGAAGCCGACGCCCTCCATGAGGTCGCCGTTGAAGTCCTCGGTGGGCTTGTGGCCCACGGCGACGGCCGCGTCGACGAAAGCCTGCGCAGCGGGGTGACGGTCGCGGAGCACCGATACGTGCAGCGGGCCGCCCGCGCCGTGCCACGCGGAGGCGCCGTCCTCGTGATCCTCACTGCGCTTGAACAGCTCGAGGACGGTGTCCCAGCCCCACCCCTCGTTGCCGGCGGCCTCCCAGGCGTCGTAGTCGTCGCGGTGCCCGCGGATGTAGATCATCCCGTTGAGCGAGCTGGAGCCGCCGAGAACCTTGCCGCGGGGCCAGAACAGCGATCGCCCCGCGGCGTGTTCCTGGCCGGTGGTCATGACGGCCCAGTCGTTGGGGCCGGTGAGCAGAGCGGGCCACCCCTGCGGGCTGTGGATGTTCGGGTCCGTGTCCGCGGCGCCCGCTTCGATGACGTGCACGGTGTGCCCGGCGTCGACGAGGCGCCGGGTGAGGGCGCTCCCGGCGGATCCGGCTCCGATGATGACGTAATCGCTGTCCCGTGGGGTCATTCGTGCTCCTTGCCGTCCGTCCGGCGCGTTCCGCCGCATGGGATCGAGCCTGGCCGTCGCGACGCCGACGGGCATTGGCGTGACCCGCACGCCGGTGTGCCTCACACGCGGAAACGTGATGCGCGTCACGTCGGGGCCCCGATCTGTGGTGACATGGAAGGACACGAAGGAGAGACGACGATGAGTTCAGGCGCGGTCGAGGTCTTCGACGCCGCGACCCTTGCGGCGCCGGACCGGTTCGACGCCTGGCAGGAGGCGGTGAACACGGCGTTCGTGCCGCTGCGGGCCACCCTGCACGACGGCGACGTCGCAGCGCCCGCCCCGCCCGCGCGGCCGGGGGACGACGGATCATCCGCCTTCCGCGGAGTGGTCCGCAGCCAGGATCTCGGCGCGGCGGCGGCCACCGAGGTCGCGGGCGGCCCGGTGACCGTATGGCGCGACCGCGCCACCATCGCCGAGGCGGACCCCGGCGGGTACAAGCTGGGCGTGCAGTTGCACGGCTACAGCGTGCTCACCCAGGACGGCCGCGAGGCGGCGCTGACACCCGGCGACCTCGCCATCTACGACACCACCCGGCCGTATTCGCTCGACTTCGCGGACGAGTTCAGCATGTTCGTGCTCCTGATCCCGCGGGACCGGCTGGGGCTGACGCCGCGTCAGGTCGCCGGGCTGACGGCGCAGCGGATCTCGGGCAGGCACGGCCTCGGCGCGCTCGCCTCGTCGCTGCTCACCGGGCTCGGGCGGCAGCTGCGGACGGGCGGGGTGGATCCCGACCCGCGGGCGGTGCACGCGGTCCTGGAACTGGTGGACGCCACCCTGATGCGTCGCCTCGAGCCCGCGGAGGCGGTGCCGACGGCCGACGTGGTCTTCGCCGGCGCGACGGCGTACATCGACGCGCACCTGGGGCTCCCCGGCCTCAGCGTGGAGGCCGTAGCCGCCGCGCAGCACGTCTCGGTGCGGTACCTGCAGCAGCTGTTCGCCGAGCGCGGGTCGACGCCGAGCGCGTGGATCCGCCGACGCCGGATGGACGAGGTGACAGCGGCGCTGGCCGATCCCGCCCAAGCGGTGCGGCCCGTCGCGGCAATCGGCGCGCAGTGGGGCTTCCCCGACGCCTCGGGCTTCGCGCGGGCCTTCAAGGCGGCGACGGGGACGAGCCCGGGCGACTACCGCGCCCGGCACCTCGGCCCCGCCGCCGGCTGATCGCCGTCAGGCGCCGGACGGGATGGTGCGGCTGTCGCCGCGGAACTCGGCGATCACGTCCTCGCCGCGGCGCACGGTCACGTCGTAGAGGCCGTTGCGGCCGAACCGCTCCCGCTCGACCGCGGTGGCGGTGAGCACGTCGCCGAGCCGGGTGGCGCGGAGGAACCGGACGTCCGCCCGCGCGGCGACCGCGGCGTCCCCCCGCGAATTGCAGGCGAGGGCGAAGGTCGTGTCGGCGAGCAGGAAGACGTAGCCGCCGTGGGTGATCCCGTGGCCGTTGACCATCGTCTCCCCCACCGTCACCGTCGTGGTCGCGGAGCCGGGACGCAGGTCGACGATCTCGATGCCGAGCGCCCGGGAGGCGTTGTCGGCGGCGAACATCGACCGCGCCGGCTCGCACTCCTCAATGCGTACGGACGCCGTCATCACGCTTCGCCCCCGTCCCGCGTCTTGGCGACGAGGGTCAGCACGTCGTAGGTGGCGACCGGCGCGCCGTCCTGGTTGGTGACCACGGCGTCCCAGCGGACCTCGCCGTAGTCGGCGCCGCTGCGCGGGGTGATCTGCTTGGCGGTGAGCGTCACGGTGAGCGCGTCGTCCGCGCGGACCGGGGTGAGGAAGCGGAGCGAGTCGACGCCGAAGTTCGCCAGGACCGGGCCCGGCGCGGGGTCGACGAACAGGCCGGCCGCCAGGGAGACCACGAGGTAGCCGTGCGCGACGATGCCGCCGAACAGCGGGTTCGCCGCCGCTGCCTCGGGATCGGTGTGGGCGTAGAAGGTGTCGCCGGTGAAGTCCGCGAAGTGGCCGATGTCCGCGAGGGTGACGGTGCGCGGGCCGCCCACGATGGTGTCCCCCAGGCGGAGCTCGGCGAGGGACTTGCGGAACGGGTGCTCGGCGCCCTCGGTGCGCGGGGCACCGGTGACCCACTGCCCGGTCGCTGCGGCCAGCACCTCCGGGGTGCCCTGGATCGCTGTGCGCTGCATGTGGTGCAGCACGCCGCGGATGCCGCCGAGCTCCTCGCCGCCGCCGGCGCGGCCGGGTCCGCCGTGCACCAGCACGGGCAGCGGGGAGCCGTGGCCGGTGGATTCGCGGGCGTCCTCGGCGTTGAGCACCAGCAGGCGGCCGTGGTACGGCGCGATCCCGAGCAGGACCTCCCGCGCGAGCTGCGGGTCGGCGGTGACGAGCGAGGCGACGAGGCTACCCCCACCGCGAGCGATCAGCTCCACCGCATGCGCGGTATCGCGGTAGCCGATGACCGTCGCGACCGGCCCGAAGGCCTCGATCTCGTGCACCTCGGGCGCCTCGGGATCGGTGCTGCGCAGCAGCATCGGCGGCAGGTAGGCACCGGTCTCCGCGTCCCCGCCGACGACCGCGACGCGGTCCGGGTCTCCGACCACCAGATCGGCGGCACCGCGGAGCTTGTCGACCGCAGCGAGCACATCGGTGCGCTGCGACAGGGAGACGACGGGGCCCATGGTTACGCCCTCGGCGCCCGGGGCACCGACGACCACCCGGTCCAGCCGGGCCCGGGCCGCCTCGATCACCGCGTCGACCATCGGCTCGGGGACGAGCGCACGGCGGATGGCGGTGCACTTCTGCCCGGCCTTGACGGTCATCTCGGTGGTGAGCTGCTTGACGTACAGCTCGAACTCGGGGGCGTCGGTCGTGACGCCCGCGCCGAGGACGGAGGCGTTGAGCGAATCGGCCTCCGCGGTGAAGTGCACGCTGTTCGCCACGATCGCGGGGTGCGCGCGCAGCGTCGCCGCGGTGTGCGCGGACCCGGTGAAGGCGACGGAGTCCTGCCCGCCGAGGGCGTCGAGGAGCGGGGCCGGATCGCCGCACAGGAGCTGCACGGAACCCTCCGGGAGCAGACCGGATTCGATGATCCGGCGGAAGACGAGCTCGGTGAGGTACGCAGTCTGGGTGGCGGGCTTGACGATGGTCGGCACGCCCGCGATGAAGGCGGGTGCGAGTTTCTCGAGGAACCCCCAGACGGGGAAGTTGTAGGCGTTGATCTGCACCGCGACGCCGCGGCGCGAGGTGTGGACGTGCCGGGCCACGAACGTGCCCTTCTTTCCGAGCTGCTCGACGGGGCCGTCGAGGTGGATCACGTCGTTGGGCAGCTCGCGCTTGGCCTTGCTCGCGTAGCTGAGCAGGGTCCCGAAGCCGCCGTCGATGTCGACGGCCGAGTCCCGCTCGGTGGCACCGGTCCGGGCGGACTCGGCGTAGAACTCCGCCTTCCCCGCCATGAGGGTCAGGCCGAGCGCCTTGAGCGCCGCGGCACGCTCGTGGAAGGTCAGCGCGGCGAGCGCAGGGCCGCCCGTCTCCCTGCCGTAGGCCGCCATCGCGGCGACGTCCAGCCCGGTCGACGAGACCCGCGCGACCTCGGCGCCGTCGACGGGGCTGATCACCGCCCGTCCCTCGTCCGTCGCCCGGTGCCACCGGCCGCACGCGTAGCTCTCCACCATCCTGCTGTCCATCAAGCACGCTCCTATTACCGTATGTTCGGTCGGTAATCAGGGTGGCCCGAGACGACCTCCCCTGTCAAGGGGGCGGCCGATCGTCGATCAGTTCCGGCGGAGTCCGGCGAAGGCGATCGCCACGAGGGCGTCGGCGACCTCACCGACGGGGTGGTCCGGCCGCGGCCGGTACCACTCGATGAGCGAATTGACCATGCCGAACAGGAGACGACTGGTGACGGCGGGGTCGGCGTCCGCGCGCACGTCGCCCTCCTCCACGGCGCCCGCCACCAGGTCGGCGATGACGGTGTCGAACTCGCGACGGCGCGCGAGTGCCCGCCGCTCCACCTCCGAATTGCCCCGCACCCGCAGCAACAGCGTCACGTAGGGCAGCTCCGCCACCAGCACCTCGACACTCCGGCGCAGCACGTACTCGAGCCGGTCCACCGACCTGCCGGTGGTCGCGCCAGTCTCGGTGGTGACCGCGAACAACCCGCTCAGCGCGCGGTTGAGCGCGAGCTCGAGGAGCTCCTCCTTGCCGGCGACGTGGTGGTAGATCGAGGACTTCGTCAGCCCCAGATTCTTCGCCAGCACGTCCATGCTGGTGGCGTCGTAGCCGCGCTCGTTGAAGACGCGGACCGCGACGGCCAGCAGGGAGTCGAGGTCGTAGCCGGGACGCCCCGGCGAGCCGGTACGCCGCCGGACGGGTGTGCTGCTCATGAACAGATTCTCCCATCCGGATCCGACTTTCGATCAAGACCTTGTTACCGACCGAATGATCGGTTATTATTTCGAGGCACCGACCGAAGAGGACAGCGACATGACCGAAGCCCTGACGGCCGCACTCCCCGGCCTCCGCACCGTCTCCGTCGGGCGCACCGACGACCGGTACGTCGTGACGCTCGACCGCCCCGACGCGCGCAACGCCATCGACGCCGCGATGATCACCGAGCTGCACGCCGTGTGCGCCGCGATCGAAGCCGATCCCGCCCCCGTCCTGCTCACCGGCGCCGGCGACCACTTCGCCGGCGGCGCCGATATCGGGGAGCTCCGCGACCGGGGCCGCGATCAGGCGCTCGCCGGGATCAACCGCACGCTGTTCGACCGGTTCGCCGCGCTCCCCCTGCCCACCGTCGCCGCGGTGAGCGGGTACGCGCTCGGCGGGGGCGCGGAACTCAGCTACGCCTGCGACATCCGGGTCGCCACCGACACCGCCGTCTTCGGCAACCCCGAGCCCGGCCTCGGCATCCTCGCCGCCGCCGGCGCCACCTACCGGCTGCCCGCCCTGGTCGGCCAGTCGGTCGCCAAGCAGGTGCTGCTCGCGGGCCGCACGCTCGACGCCGCGGCCGCGCTCCGGTGCGGCCTCGTCATGGACGTCGTCCCCGCCGGGGAGCACATCGCCGCGGCCCATCGGGTCATCGACCGCATCACGGCCTCGTCCGCGCTGGCGCTGCGCCTGACCAAGTCGATCATCGACGGCACGGGCCGGGTCGAGGACATCGCCCAGGCCGTCCTGTTCGACACCACCGACAAGCAGGAGCGCATGACCGCCTTCCTGGAGAAGAGGAACCGCAGATGAGCACAGCACCGTCGAAGGTGGGCGTCGTCGGCGGAGGCCGGATGGGCGCGGGCATCGCGCAGGTCTTCGCGACGCTCGGCGCCACCGTCGTCCTGGCCGAGAGCGGCGACCGGGAGGCCGCGCGGGACCGCGTCGTCACCGGCCTGCGACGCGCCGCCGAGCGCGACAAGCTCGGCGGACGCACGCCCGAGGACGTGGCCGCTCGGCTCACCGTGGTCGCCGACATCGAGGACCTGCCCGCCGACGCCGACGTGGTCATCGAGGCCGTGCCGGAGCTCATCGACCTCAAGCTCGACGTGCTGCACCGCGTGGAGCGCGCCGTGGGCGACACCTGCGTCGTCGCGACCAACACCAGCTCGCTCTCGATCGCCTCCCTCGCCGCCGCGCTCGACGACCCGAGGCGTCTGGTGGGCATGCACTTCTTCAACCCGGTCCCCGCATCGAGTCTGGTCGAGATCATCCGCACCCCGGACACCGACGAGGCCGTCGTCGACCGCGTGCGCGGCTGGGTGGAGCTGCTGGGCAAGCAGGAGGTGCTGGTCAACGACTCCCCCGGCTTCGCCACGAGCCGGCTCGGCGTGTGCCTCGGTCTCGAGGCGATCCGCATGCTCGAGGAGGGCGTCGCCGACGCCGAATCGATCGACCGGGCGATGGAGCTCGGCTACCGCCACCCCATGGGGCCGCTGCGGTCCACCGACCTCGTGGGCCTCGATGTCCGGCTCGCGATCGCCGAGCACCTGGCGTCGACCCTGGGCGACCGGTTCACGCCACCGCAGCTGTTGCGCGACAAGGTCGCGAGCGGCGAGCTCGGCCGCAAGAGCGGCCGCGGCTTCCACACCTGGTCCTGACCCCGCCGACATCGATCCGAGGAGACCCCATGGATTCCGCCACCCTCACCGTCGCCGACGGCCTCGCCGTCCTCACGCTCAACCGCCCGCAGGCCGCCAACGCGCTCGACGTCGCGCTCAAGACCGCCCTGCTCGACGCCGTCCGGTCCATCGCCGCGGACGACGCGGTGCGCGCCGTCCTGATCCGCGCCGAGGGCCGCAACTTCTGCGTGGGCCAGGACCTCGGCGAGCACGCGGACGCGCTGAGCCGCTCGCCCGAGCGCGCCATGGACACCGTCGCCGAGCATTACAACCCCCTGATCTCCGGCATCGCCGCGCTCGAGGTCCCGGTGGTCGCCGCGGTCCAGGGCGCCTGCGTCGGTGCAGGACTCGGCCTCGCGCTCGCGGCCGACGTGGTCGTGGCCGCCGAGAGCGCGAGCTTCGCGACGGCCTTCACCGCCATCGGCCTGGCGTCCGACTCGGGCCTGACCCGCACGCTCGTCGACGCCATCGGCGCGGTCCGTACGCGGGCGTTCATCCTGCTCGGCACCACGATCTCCGCCGCGCAGGCCCTCGACTGGGGCCTCATCGCACAGGTCGCCGCCGACGACGAGGCCGCCGCCACCGCCGAGGCCGTCGCGCGCAGGCTCGCCGCCGGCCCCACCGCGGCGTTCGCCGCCGTGAAATCGCTCGTCGCCGCCTCGCTCCCGCCGCTCGACGAGGCGCTCGAGCGTGAGCGCGCCGGAGCGATCCCCCTCGCCGCCACCGCCGATCACACGGGCGCGGTCGAGGCGTTCCTCGCCAAGCGCCGGCCCGCGTTCACCGGTCGCTGACCACCAGCCGCACGGAAGGCACAGCCCATGACAGAGACCACCGCCGACCTCGAGACCGAGTTCGACCGCATCGTCCAGTCCGACCAGCGCATCGAGCCGCGCGACTGGATGCCGGACGGTTACCGCAAGACCCTGATCCGGCAGATCGCCCAGCACGCGCACTCCGAGATCATCGGCATGCAGCCGGAGGGCAACTGGCTCACCCGCGCTCCGTCGCTGCGCCGCAAAGCCATCCTCATGGCCAAGGTGCAGGACGAGGCCGGCCACGGCCTCTACCTGTACTCCGCGACGGAGACGCTCGGCGTCGACCGCGCGGAGCTCACGGAGAACCTCATCGAGGGCCGCCAGAAGTACTCGTCGATCTTCAACTACCCCACGCTCTCCTACGCGGACGTCGGCGTGATCGGGTGGCTGGTCGACGGTGCCGCCATCTGCAACCAGGTGCCGCTGTGCCGCAGCTCGTACGGCCCGTACGGGCGGGCGATGATCCGGGTGTGCAAGGAGGAGTCCTTCCACCAGCGCCAGGGTTTCGAGATGCTGATGACGATGATGTCCGGCACGCAGGCGCAGCGGGAGATGGTGCAGGAGTCCGTGAACCGCTGGTGGTGGCCGGCGCTCATGATGTTCGGACCGCCGGACGACCGCTCGCCGAACTCGGCGCAGTCGATGGCGTGGCGGATCAAGCGGCATACCAACGACGAGCTGCGCCAGCGCTTCGTCGACATGTCGGTCCCGCAGGCCGAGGTCCTCGGGGTGACCTTCCCGGACCCCGACCTGGCGTGGAACGCCGATCGCGGCGCGTACGACTTCGGCGAGCCCGACTGGGACGAATTCATGCAGGTGGTCAAGGGCAACGGCGCGACCAGCGTCGAGCGGATCGCGAACCGTCGCGCCGCGCACGAGAACGGCGCCTGGGTGCGGGCCGCCGCCGGCGCCTTCGCCGCCCGCACCGCAGCATCGGAGAAGGAGTGGACATGACCGAAAAGACCCGCATCGAATGGCCCCTGTACGAGGTCTTCCTGCGCGGCAAGCGCGGGCTCAACCACGTGCACGTCGGATCCCTGCACGCCGCGGACGCCGAGATGGCCCTGCGCAACGCCCGCGACGTGTACACCCGCCGCAACGAAGGCGTGAGCATCTGGGTGGTCCGGTCGACGGACGTCGTCGCCTCCAGCCCGTCCGAGAAGGACCCGTTCTTCGCGCCGAGCGGCGACAAGGTCTACCGCCACCCGACCTTCTACGACATCCCCGAGTCCGTCCCGCACATGTGACCACCCCTCGCTCAGCCCGCGAACAGGAATGACAGCCATGATCGATCACGACAACGCCTACGAGGGCCTCGTCGACTCGGACTCCCACGGCCAGTGGGCCTTCGGCACCAGCTTCGACGAGCCCCTCGCCGGGGTGGACACAACGGTGCCGGACGACGCCGACCCGCACGCCCTCGCCGTCTACTGCCTGATGCTCGGCGACGACGCGCTGATCTCCGCACAGCGCCTCGCCGAATGGAGCACCCGCGCCCCCGAACTCGAGGAGGAGGTCGCGCTCGCCAACGTCGGCCTCGACCTCATCGGGCAGGCCCGGCTGCTGCTCGCCCGCGCGGCGGCCGCCGACCCCGCCGTGGTGCCGCACGTCTCGGACACCTCGCCCGTGCCCGCCGAGGACGCCCTGGCCTTCTTCCGCGACGACGCGGCGTTCCGCAACGTCCGGCTCGTCGAGCTCGACAACGGCGACTTCGCCGTCTCGATGGTGCGGCTGCTGGTGTTCGCGACCGCCCGCCTGGCGCTGTTCGACCGCCTGCGGGAGTCCCGCGACCCGGTGCTCGCCGCGGTGGCGGCCAAGGGCGTCAAGGAGATCACCTACCACCGCGACTACGCCGCGCGCTGGGTGGTCACCCTCGCCCAGGGCACCGACGAGTCGCGGCGGCGAACCGAGGCGGCGATCGCCCGGGTGTGGCCGTACGTCCCCGAGTTGTTCGAGCCGTCGGCGGAGGAGCTCGCGCTCGCCTCGGCGGGCATCGGCGTGGACCCGAGCGGGCTGCGGCCGGAGTTCGACGCGGTCATGGCGCTCACCTTCGGCGCCGCGGGCCTCCCCGTCCCCGACGCGCCGGGCGTTGCCCGCGTCGGCGGGCGGGCAGGGCGTCAGGGCCTGCACACCGAGGAGCTCAGCCGCATCCTCGCCGAGATGCAGTCCGTCGCGCGTGCCCACCCCGAAGGGACGTGGTGACGTGCACGCCACCGCGACCCGTTCCGCCCTCGCCGTCGTCGGCGCTGTGCTCGACCCCGAGATGCCGCAGGTCACCCTCGCGGACCTCGGCATCGTCCGCGACGTCGCCGAGGCCGCAGGCGGCGCAGTGACCGTGACCATCACCCCCACCTACTCGGGCTGCCCGGCGATGGGCACGATCCGCGCCGACATCGAGAGCGCGCTCCGCGCCGCCGGTTTCGGCGAGATCACCATCGAGACCGCCCTCTCCCCCGCGTGGACCACCGACTGGATCACCGACGCGGGCCGCGCGAAGCTCCGCGCCGCCGGGTACTCGACGCCGGGCCCCGCGCCGCGCCGCGGCGACGGTCCCGTCCCGCTGACCCTGCAGCCCGCGCCCCGCCGGATCGCGTGCCCCGCGTGCGGCTCCACCGCCACCCGGCTCGATTCCGAGTTCAGCGCGACGCCGTGCAAGGCGCTCTACCGCTGCCTGGACTGCCGCGAGCCCTTCGACCACGTCAAGGAGATCTGATGACCGCCACCGCCACCCGTGGCCGCGCCTTCCACGCGCTCACCGTCGCCGACGTCGAGTCCCTGTGCGACGACGCGGTCGCCGTGACCTTCGACGTCCCGGCCGCCCTCGCCGACGAGTTCGCCTTCGCCGCCGGGCAGTCGCTCACGCTGCGCCGCACCGTCGACGGCGTCGAGCACCGCCGGTCCTACTCGATCTGCGCGCCGGTAGGCGAGCGCCCCCGGGTCGGCGTCCGCGAAGTCACCGACGGCCTGTTCTCCTCCTGGCTGGTGCACCGGGTCCGCCCGGGCGACACCATCGAGGTCCAGGGGCCGACGGGGACCTTCGCCGCCGATCCCGACGCGGGCGGCGTGCACGTGCTCATCGCGGCCGGGTCCGGCATCACCCCGATGCTGTCCATCGCCGGCACGGTGCTCGCCAATCCCGCTGCCCGCGTGATCCTCATCTACGGGAACCGGCGCACCCGCTCGGTGATGTTCGCCGACGAGATCGCCGACCTCAAGGACCGGTACCACGACCGGCTCGACGTGATCCACGTCCTCTCCCGCGAGCCCCGCGACGTCGAGCTGTTCACCGGCCGCGTCGATGCGGAGCGCCTGCGGGAGCTGCTGCGCACCGTCGTCCCCACCGCCGACGTCGACCACTTCTGGCTCTGCGGCCCGCACGGCATGGTGACCGATTCGGAGGCGGTCCTCGCCGAGCTCGGGGTCGCCCGCAGCGCGATCCACCGCGAACTCTTCTACGTCGACGACGGCACCCCGCCGCCGCAGGAGCGGCACCGCGAGCCCGGCGTCACCGGGCCGAGCAGCGCGGTCACCGTCGTCCTCGACGGACGGAGTGCGACCGGCACCATCGCGCAGGACGACACCCTGCTCGACGGTGCCGAGAACTTCCGGCCCGACCTGCCCTTCGCGTGCAAGGGCGGCGTGTGCGGCACGTGCCGCGCGAAGGTGCTGTGCGGCACCGTCGACATGCGCCGCAACTACGCCCTCGAGGACGACGAGGTGGCCGCCGGCTTCGTCCTGACCTGCCAGACGTACCCGACCAGCGACACCGTCACCGTCGATTTCGACGCCTGACCCCGCCGCGACCAGCCGACCCAGCCCGAGGAAGCCAGCCATGACATCGACCGTCCCCACCGACGACATCGAGTTCGCGACCCGCGACCGGATCTCCGCCCTGCAGCTCGAGCGCATGCAGTGGTCGGTCACCCACGCCTACGAGAACGTGCCGCACTACCGCCGCGCGTTCGACGAGGCGGGCGTGCACCCGTCCGACCTCAAGGAGCTCGCCGACCTCGCCAAGTTCCCCTTCACGACGAAGGCGGACCTGCGCGAGAACTACCCGTTCGGCATGTTCGCCGTGCCGCGCGAGCGCGTCTCCCGGATCCACGCCTCGTCCGGCACCACCGGCCGGCCGACCGTGGTCGGCTACACCGCCGATGACATCGGCATGTGGGCCGACGTGGTCGCCCGGTCGCTGCGCGCCGCGGGCGTCCGCGCGGGCGACCGCGTGCACGTCTCGTACGGCTACGGCCTCTTCACCGGCGGGCTCGGCGCGCATTACGGCGCGGAGCGCCTGGGCGCCACCGTGATCCCCATGTCGGGAGGGCAGACGGAGAAGCAGATCCAGCTGATCCAGGACTTCGAGCCCGACGCCATCATGGTGACCCCGAGTTACATGCTCACCATCGTGGACACCATGCGCGCCATGGGGATCGATCCGCGGGCGACCTCCCTGCGCACGGGCGTCTTCGGCGCCGAGCCCTGGACCGACCGGATGCGCACCGAGCTCGAGCAGGAGGTCGGCATCGACGCCGTCGACATCTACGGCCTGTCCGAGGTGATCGGGCCCGGCGTCGCGATGGAGTGCGTCGAGACCAAGGACGGCCTGCACATCTGGGAGGACCACTTCTACCCCGAGGTCATCGATCCGATGACCGGAGAGGTGCTTCCGGACGGCGAGCACGGCGAGCTGGTGTTCACCTCGCTGACCAAGCAGGCCACGCCGATCATCCGGTACCGCACGCGTGACCTCACCCGGCTGCTCGCCGGTACCGCCCGTACGATGCGGCGGATGGAGAAGGTCACGGGCCGCACCGACGACATGATGATCCTGCGCGGCGTCAACGTCTTCCCCACGCAGATCGAGGAGCTGATCCTCGGGATCGACACCCTGGCTCCGCAGTTCCAGTGCGTCCTCGACCGTCCCGGTCGCATGGATCGGCTGACGGTGAAGGTCGAGCACCGGCACGACCGGCCCCACGACGAGCACGCCGGCAGCACGCTCGGCAAGCTCATCAAGGACAAGATCGGCATCACGGTCGACGTGGACGTCCTCGCGCCCGGCGGGATCGAGCGGACCGTCGGGAAGGCGCGCCGGCTGGTCGACAACCGACCGAAGGACTGAGGGGCACCACGACGCGATGCGCCGCACCCGTTCCCGGGTGCGGCGCATCGGTGCGTCCGGCGCCGGTGGGCTCGTAGGACGCGGCTTCTCAGGCGAACTGGGAAGGGGCGACGCCGAACTCCCGCTTGAACGCGCGGGAAAAGGTGTCCACATCGAGGAATCCGCTGCGCCGGGCGGCCTCGGCCACTGTGCAGCGCCTGCGGAGCAGGCCCTGCGCCGTCTCCAGCCTGCGCCGGCGGATGTACGAAGCGGCGCCGGTGCCGAGATAGCGCTCGTGGACCTTCTGCACGTGGCGCAGCGAGACGTGGAAGACGGCGGCGAGGCGCGCGGGCGTGAGCTCCGGGTCGGCGGCGTGCTCGTCGACGTAGAGCCGCAGCGCCATCGCGAGCAGTTCCGCGTCCACCGGCGGGGCGTCCGAAGATCCGCCAAGCTCAAGGCCGGCCTGGAGCAGTCGTACGAGCGCGTCCGCGATCATCGCGTCCTCTGCGACGGCCCGTTCGCCCGCGGTCACCTCGACCGAGCCGACGAGCGCGGCGAGCGCGCGCAGCGGGGCGCTCGGGCGCAGGACCCGGGCCGTGAGGTCGGTGAAGCCGTGGCCGACCCTCGCGATCGCCGCACGCGGGACCTGCAGCACGACCTCGCTCATCTGACCGGGGAACGACAGGGTGTACGGCGTCGAGGCGTCGTAGAGCACGCACCCGCCCGGGGACAGGCGGGCGCTACGGCCGTTCTGCGCAACGACGCCCGTCCCCCGCTTGTGGAAGGACATCAGCACGTCCTCGCGCGGGCTGGTCGCGATCGTCGGGGCGTCCCTCACGACGGACGAGGCGCGGGAGGCCACCGCCGCCAGGGTCACGCCCGGCGCGAGCGTCACCTGGTGAAGGGTCGCCCGGAAGTCGGCGGCGGCACCGTCGACCCGCAGCGGCACGAACGCGCTGCTACAGGCGCGCATCCATTCCGTCGCCGAGCCGACCTCCGCGAAGACCATGCTCCGATTGTAGGAATGCGCGCGCGCCGCCGTCGCCGTCTCGCGGTTCTCCCGCCCGCGTTCCCGGTTCGTGCGCGAATCGTCGGACGGCGGGCGCGGAAGTCCTGAAGGAACGCGCCGTCCCGTTCTTACGCTGCTGGAACCCACGGCGAGCCGGCCGTGATCTCAGACGAAGGAATGCATACCATGACCGACTACACCCACTCCTTCCGCGCAGCGGTCGTCCAGGCCGAGCCGGTGTGGAACGACATCGCCGGCGGCATCGACAAGGTGATCGCCCTCAGCTCCGAGGCGAAAGCCGGAGGCGCGGCGATCGTGGCCTTCCCGGAGACCTTCATCCCCGGCTACCCCTGGCACCTGTGGCTCGATTCCGTGCCGTGGCAGTCGCAGTTCAGCGTGCCCTTCGCGCTGAACTCCGTGGAGATCGGCGGCGAGCACTGGCAGCGCCTCGAACGGGCGGCACGCGACCTCGAGATCATCATCGCCCTCGGCTTCAGCGAGCGCGAGGGCGGCTCGTTGTACATGGCGCAGGCCGTCATCGACGCGGACGGCGAGACGGTGATGACCCGGCGCAAGCTCAAGCCCACCCACGTCGAACGCACCCAGTTCGGCGACGGCGACGGCTCGGACTTCCGGGTGATCGATACCGCCGTGGGCCGGATCGGCGCCCTCAACTGCTGGGAGCACCTGCAGCCGCTGTCGAAGTACGCGCTGTTCGCCCAGCAGGAGCAGCTGCACATCGCGGCGTGGCCGAGCTTCTCGATCTTCGAGGGCGCGGTGAACGCCCTGGGGGCCGAGGTCAATGTGGGCGCGTCCCGGCAGTACGCCGTGGAGGGGCAGAGCTTCGTGCTCGCGCCCTGCGGCATCATCGGCGAGGCCGCCGAGGCCCACTTCTGCGACACCGATCTGAAGCGGCAGTTCCTCCAGCGCGGCGGCGGCTACGCGCGGATCTTCGGCCCCGACGGCAGCTCCCTGGCCGAGCCCCTCGATCCCGAGGCCGAGGGCATCCTCTACGCCGATATCGACTACGCGGGCATCCTCGCCGCGAAGAACGCCGCCGATCCCGCCGGGCACTACTCGCGCCCCGACGTCTTCGCGCTGCATCTCGACGACCGCGGCCGCCTGCCCAAGGTGACCGCCGAGCGGGTTCGCGCGGAGACGCCGGAGGCGCCCCCGGTCGCGAGCGATGCATCGTCGGCGCTCGCGGCGCTGTGAGCCGGCCGAACGCGACGCCCACGATGAGCACAGCCGAGCAGCCGCCGTCCATCGAGTCGGCCATCCCGCCCCACCTCCTGGACCCCGCGCGCCGGCCCAAGCACCGCCCCGGCACGTACACCCCGCCGTACCCGTCGTTCTCGGCACGGTTCGATCAGAAGGTCACCGCGGTGGTCATGGCGTACCTGGGGGTGCAGGCCCGCGATCCCTCCGACCCGCGCCTGGTCGGCGAACTCGGCGCCCTGCGGGAGGCGCTCGCCCGGGAAGACGGCCCAGTCTCCTGGGACCGCGCCGCGTACACCGACGCGGAGGGCTACTACACGGTGATCAGCATCGCGTACTGGGACGATCCCGCGGCCTTCCGGGAATGGAACCGGGCGCACGGCGAGCCGTGGATCGCGCCCGGGCACCCCACGGAGGGCCTCGGGTTCTTCCTGGAACTCGTCCTGCCGTCGATCGAGCGCGTCGAGACCGTGTTCTCGGCGCCGGAGCGCCCCGAAGGCGTCGCCGGAACCGCCTACGGCTTCAGCGGGACGATCGAAGAGCACTTCTACTGGGGATCGGCACGCGACCGCCTCCCTGCCGCGCAGCGGGACCCGCTCTGGGCCGACGGCGACAGCACCCTGACGGAGACCGGGCCGGTGCGCAGCGTGGTGCTGCACCGCAACGCATGCCTCATCCGGTCCGGCCAGGACATCACCGAGACCGGACCGACCGAGCGGGAGTTCTACCTCGCCGAGGTGGAACCCGTCCTCCGCGAGGGGATGGACTTCCTCGTCGCCGAGGGAGCCACGATCGGGTGCCTCGACAACCGGTACATGACCGTGCTCGACGAGGCGGACGCCCCCACCGACCGGACCTTCGGGATGAGCTGGTGGCGCGAGCTCAGCGCCCTCGAGGAGTGGGCGGCCTCGCACCCGTCGCACCTCAGGATCTACGGCGCGGGCATGCGGCACCTGTCCGGCTTCGGCGGCGACACGCGGCTACGGCTCTACCACGAGGTCACGGTGCCGTCCGGCGCCGAGCAGCGCTTCGTGTACGCCGGCTGCCACGACCGGACCGGGGTGCTCAAGGCCGTGCGTTAGTCTCGGCGCGCCCGCCGAGGTGCTGCGCGAGGAAGCGCTCGGTCGCCCGGAACATGTCGATCGTGTTCTCCGGGTTGACGAAGCCGTGCCCCTCGTCGGCCTTGATCATGTACTCCACCTCGACGCCGCGGGCCCGGAGCGCCTCCACCAGGTTGTCGGACTCGGCCTGCACCACGCGAGGATCGTTCGCGCCCTGGACGACGAGGAGCGGGGTGCGGATCTCGTCGACCTTCGTGATCGGCGAGCGGGCGAGCATGTCGGCCAATTGATCCGGATCCGACGGGTCACCCACGTACCGGAACCAGTTGTTGGCCAGGTACGGCCGCGCGATCTCGGGCAGCGTCGCCATGAAGTTCGGCAGGCTCGAGATGCCGACGTAGTCGATGGCGGCGGCGAAGACGTCGGGGGTGAACGTGACGCCGACCAGCGTCGCGTAGCCGCCGTAGGAGCCGCCGAAGATCCCGAGCCGCGCCGGGTCGGCGATGCCCTCCGCCACGGCCCACTCGACGGCGTCGATGAGGTCGTCGTGCATCGTGCCGGCGAGTTCGCCGATGCCCGCCTGCATGTGCGCTTTGCCGTAGCCCGTGGAGCCGCGGAAGTTGACCTGCAGCACCGCGTAGCCGCGGTTCGCCAGGAGCTGCACCTCGCCGTGATAGCCCCAGGTGTCGCGGAACCACGGGCCGCCGTGCACGAGCAGCACGAGGGGCAGGCCGACGGGGTCGACGCCCTGCGGCAGGGTGAGGTACGAGGGCAGCGCACGCCCGTCGCGCGCCGTGATGGTGACCGGCTCCATCGGCGCGAGCGCGGCCGGATCGAGGTGCGGGAACGGGCGGAAGAGCAGCCGCGACTCCCCGGTGCGGTGGTCGTAGAGGTAGGTCGCGCCGGGGTCGCGGTCGTGCACGAACGAGACCACCCAGCGGTTCCCGTCGAGATCGGAGGTCAGGGCGCCGATGTCGCCGTCCGACAGGCCGCGCAGGGCGTCGAGCACCTCTCCGAAGCGCGGGTCCAGCACCCGGATCTCCTGGCGCTCACCGAGGTAGCGCACGCCGAGCAGTGCGCCGGTCCTCGGGTCGACGATGAGGGGCTGCGGCATCGTGGGTGCGACGAGGCCGGTGGTGTCGAGGTCCAGTGATGGGTGCGCCGCGACCTCCGTCTCCTCCCCCGTCACGCCGTCCAGGTGGACAACGCGCGTGCGGTCGGTGCCGCGGTTCGATCCGAGCCACAGGCCACCGTCGGGCGAGGGCACGATGGGGAAGACGCCCAGCGGGTAGTCGATGCCGTCGAACGCCGCGATGGGGCGCAGCTCCCGCGCCTCGGTGTCCCAGCGACAGATCGCGATCGCGCCCTCCGGGTCCTGGGTGGAGGCGAACAAGGTGCCGTCGGCGCCGTACACCCACCCGGCGACGTTGCCCGGATTGCGCTCGATCTCGGTCAGCGCGCCGGTGGCGATGTCGAGCTCGAAGACGTCGAACTCGTCGACCTTGCGGGAATTCGTGGAGATGATCGCGATGCCGGGGCGGGCGATCGGCAGGTCCATGAGGAAGGTGGTCGAACCGTCGAAGGGGGTGAGGTCGACGGCGGGCGCGTCCGGGTCGTCGAGGTCGGCGCGCATCAGGTGCCAGCGCTCATCGCCGCCGTTGTCCTGCAGGTAGATCAGCCAGCGCGGGTCGGTGGTCCAGGAGAACATCTGCACGCTGCGGGTCGCGTCCGCGGTCACGCGCCGGGCCGGCGCGTCACCGTCGAGATCCTCGACCCAGACGTTCAGGCGGTCGTTCGACGGTGCGAGGAAGGCGATCCGGGTGCCGTCGGGCGAGATCTTCGCGGCGGCGCGGACGGGCGACGAGAAGAACTCCTCGACGGTGATGAGGGTCGGCAACGGCATGGTGGTGCTCCTTTCGGCGGGTGCCTCCAGGAGAAACCATGCCGTCGCGGCACGGTCAAGCGCCGCCGCCGCGCAGCCGCAGGATCAGGCGAAGACCCGGGCGAGGAAGGGCGTCGAGTCCTTCATGGATTCGAGGACGGCGCCGCTGTGGTCGGCGTTCGGGTACTGGTGCAGCTCGACGGTGGTGCCGCTCTTCTTCAGCGCGGCGGCGAGGGCGATGGAGGACTGGACGGGGACGTCGGTGTCCTTGAGACCGACGCCGAGGAACACCGGCCGGTCGTAGCCCGACGTGGGGGTACCCATGTACCGGTCGAGCGCCGCGCTCGCGCCGGGCACCGTACTGACCTTCGCGGTGAGGAAGTCCGTCGGCTTCTGCCCGGCGAGGGTCGTGCTGAGCTGCGCGTAGCACTGCACCTCCGCCTTGGCGGCGGCGGTCTTGCCGCGCGGGGTGAGGACCGAGTCGAAGTCCACGCCGGGGTTCGCCTCGCGGACCCCCGCCAGGATGTAGGCGGTGTACGACGTCGCGGCGGAGCTGAGTCCGCCGGGCAGACCGCTCTCGGGCCCGACGTTCTTCACGACCTCTTCGATCTTGAACGGTGTGCCCGTGGCGACCACGCCGCGGTAGTCGAGGCCGCTTCCGGCGCTGAACTCGGTCGCCCACCGCGCGCTGTTGACGGCGGCGCCGCCGCCCTGCGACTGGCCGACGATCGCCCACTTCTTCGACAGGTTCAGCGAGCGGTCCTGGTGCGCGGAGACCACTGAGTCGACCACGTTGTGCGCGGTCGAAACGCTGTTCAGGTAGCTCATGAGGCCCGGCGTCCCGAGGCCCGCGTAGTCCGAGGCGACGATCGCGTAGCCCTGCGAGAGCCAGTGCCCGAGGTACTCGCGGTCGCGGGCGGAGCGGGGATTGGCCGACGGCGCGCAGGTGTCACCGAGCCCGACGGTGCCGTGCGCCCACGCGATGACCGGCCAGCCGCCGGCGGGCGCGGCACCCTTCGGCACGAAGACCGCACCGGTGCTGGTGGCGGGCTTGCCGTGCTGGTCTGTCGTGGAGTAGAGCACCCGCTTGGCCGTCCCCGCGCCGGGGATGGAGAGCGCGGGATCGAGGTCCACGGACCGGATCTGCTGGCCGCCCTTCGCGGGGATCGGCCCGGCGTAGTTCGCGACGTCGAGGCCCGACCAGTTCGGCGCAGCGCCTGCCGGGGCGAGGAACAGCCCGGATCCGACGAGTGCGGTGATGCCGGCGAGCGCGAACCGAGTGATTCTCATGGCTACGGACTCTAGCGCCACAGGGGACGCGGCACCGCGGAGTCCGCCGATCCGCTCGCAGGGCGCCACGTCGTGCGGAAGGCGGCTCAGCTCAGCGTGTACCGCTGTCTCGGCCGGCCGGTGGCGCCGTACTGCAACGCCATCGTCAGCGTGCCCTCCCGGACCAGTTCCGCGAGGTACCGGCGGGCGGTCGCCGGAGAGACCCCGACCTCCGCGGCGATGTCGTCCGCGAGCATCGGACCGTCGGCGGTGCGCAGCGCGTCGACGATCCGCCGCTCGGTGACCGAGCCGCCCTCGTCGCGGCGCGGGGCGGGCCGTTCACTCCGCAGCACCGAGGTCGCGGCGTCGACCTGCTCCTGGGTGACCTCACCGGCGCCGAGGATCCGGCGATACGTGGTGTACGCGCCGAGCCTGCGGGCGAGCTCCGTCGTCGCGAAGGGCTTGATGAGGTACTGCAGCGCCCCCGCGGCGAGGCCCGCCCGGACGCTGGCGGCGTCGTCCGCGGCGCCGAGGATGAAGGCGTCGCACCGCATCTCGCGGACCAGCTCGATGCCGGAGCCGTCCGGCAGGTAGACGTCGACCAGGGCGAGGTCGACCCGGTCCCGCTCGAGAACGGCCCGCGCCTCCGACAGCGTGCGCGCGGAGCCCGCCGTGGTGAGGCCGACCATGGCGTCGACGATCTTCGCGTGCATCGCGGCCACCCGGAAGTCGTCGTCGACCACGAGGATCCGCAGGTCGTCAGGCATCGTCGCGCACCCCTTCGGGCAGTGTGGCCATCACGGTGGTGGGCTCCCCGTCGCCGCCCCGGGCGACCACGGTCACGTCTCCCCCGTGCCCGCGGGCGACCTGCCGGGCGATGACCAGCCCGAGTCCGCGCCCGCCGGGCACCGTCGGGTCGGTGCGGGTGCTGACGCCCTCGACGAACGGGTCGTCGACGGCGAAGCCCGGGCCGCTGTCGACGACGATGATCGCGAGGTCGTCGCCGTCGCGGAGCACGTCGAGTTCCACCTCCCGCGGTTCGGGGCCGTCGCCCGCGGCATCGATGGCGTTGTCGAGGAGGTTGCCGACGAGCGTGGTGGTGTCGACGGGGTGCGTGAGCACGCCGACGAGCGCGGTGTCGGCGCCGACGCGCAGGACGACGCCCCGCTCGCGGGCCCGCGCCGCCTTGGCGGAGACGAAGGCCCGCAGGTGCGGCTCGTCGAGGCGGTCCAGGCCGGGGACCGGGAGGACGCCTGCCCGGCCGGCGATCTCGTCGAGGTAGGCGAGGGCCTCGTCGGTGCGGCCGTCGCGGAGCAGCCCCGCGACGACGTGCACCCGGTTCGCGGACTCGTGCCGCTGCGCCCGCAGTGCCGCGCTCATCGCCTGCACCGAATCGAGCTCGCGGGTGAGCGCCTCGACGTCCGTGCGGTCGACGGCGGTGAGGACGGTGCCCAGGTCGGTATCGCCGCGATGGACCCGCCGCGAGGCGACGAGGACGACCCGCTCGTTCACGGCGGCGGCGACGGGCACCTCGGTGGGCGTGGCGACGACGGCCGCGACCCGGTCCGTGAGCCCGAGGCCGGCGAGCGGGGTGCCCGCCGCAGCGGTGACGCCGAGCAGTTCGCGGGCGCGATCGTTGATCACCCGGGCGATGCCGTGCGCGTCGATGGCGATCACGCCCTCCGAGCCCGAATACAGCACGGCGTTCTGCTCGCGGATGAGCTCGGCCATCTCCTCCGGCTCGAGGCCCAGGGTGAGGCGGCGCCACCGTCGGGCCAGGAGGCCGGAACCGACGACCCCGACGGCGAGCGCGAGCGCGGCCAGGCCCACGAGCAGGAGCAGCGTGCGCCGGGCCGCCTCGGCCACGGTCTCGGTGGAGATGCCGACGCTGACCAGGCCGACGACCGCACCGTCGTTGCCGAGCACCGGCGCCTTGGCGCGAACGGAATCGCCGAGGGTGCCCCGCTGCTGGATCACCTCGATCTCGCCGCCCAGGGCGGTGGACGGGTCCGTACTCAACGGCGCCCCGAGCTGGGTGGGATCCGGATGGGCGATGCGGTAGCCCGCGTCGTCGGCGATCACCACGAAGAGGACGCCCGTGCGCTCGGTGATGGCGGCCGCCTGGCGCTGGAGCGGCGCGGCGGCGAGTTCCTGCTGGGTGGCCGGGTGACCCGCGCGGCGCGCCGCCGACTGGGCCGCGGCGCCCGCGCGGACATCGGTGTCGGACGCGACCGTCTCGGCGATCGCCTCGGCCCGGTGGCCGTACTCGGTGCGGGTGTCGGCGTCCACGCGATGCAGGACGATGCCGAAGCCGGCGGCGAGGCTGACGATGATGATCACCACCTGGAGCAGGAGGATCTGCGTGCGCAGCCGGATCCCGGGCATCGGCTCAGCCTAGCCATCCGAGCCGCGCTCAGAAGGGGATCTGGCCGAGGAGGACACCGACCACGAGCATGACGATCGAGACGACGAAGGCGCGCCACAGCACCTTCTTGTGATGATCCGCCAGGCCGACGCCCGCGAGCGCGACGAGCAGCAGGATGGCCGGCACCAGCGGGCTCTGCATGTGGAAGGGCTGCCCGGTGATCGACGCGCGGGCCATCTCGGCGGCACTGATCCCGTAGTGGCTCGCCGTCTCGGAGAGCACGGGCAGGATGCCGAAGTAGAAGGCGTCGTTGGACATCAGGAACGTGAAGGGGATCGACAGGATCCCGGTGATGACGGCCAGGTGCGGCCCCATCGACGACGGGATGATGCCGGTGACCCACGCGGCGACGGCGTCCACCATGCCGGTGCCCTTGAAGACGCCGGTGAGAACCGCTGCGGCGAAGACCATCCCGACGACCGAGACGATGGACTTCGAGTGCCGGGTGATGGCCTCCTGCTGATCGGCGACCTGCGGGAAGTTGACGGCGAGCGCGATCGCGGCGGCGATCATGAACAGCACGGGGATCGGCAGCAGGTCCAGCGTGAGCACCGACAGCAGGGCGACCGTGAGACCGGCGTTGAACCACATCAGCTTCGGGTTGCCGTGCGCACCGGTGACCGCGGTCAGGGCGCTGTCGCCGGTGCCGCCGGTGGGCGGAACGGGTGCGTCGGTGCCGCCGTCGCCCCCGACGGTGCCGCCGGTGGCGCCCGCGCCGGCGAGGACGCGCTCGCGGATCACGATGCTGCCGAGCCGCTTGCGCTCCATGAGCCCGAGGTGCCAGGCGAAGGCGAGGACGACGACCATGCCCGCGATCAGCGACGGGATCATCGGGACGAAGACCTCGGACGGCGAGATCTTCAGCGCCGCAGCGGCCCGGGCGGTGGGGCCGCCCCAGGGGAGGATGTTCATGGTGCCGTTGGCGAGACCCGCGACCACGGTGAGCACGACGGGGCTGACGCCGAGCTTGAGGTAGAGCGGCAGCAGCGCGGAGGTGGTGACGATGAACGTGGTGGAGCCGTCACCGTCGAGCGAGACGACGCCCGCCAGGACGGCGGTGCCGAGCACGAGCTTGGCGGGGTCCTCCCCGACGACGCGGACCACGGCCCGCACGACCGGGTCGAAGAGCCCGACGTCGATCATCACGCCGAAGAAGATGATGGCGAAGAAGAGCATCGCGGCGGTGGGCGCGAGGTCCTCGATGCCGCCGGTGATCATCTTGCCGATGCCCGTGCCGGCGCCGGCCAGTAGGCCGAAGATCACCGGGACGGCGATCAGCGCGACGATGGGCGTCGCGCGGCGGGTCATGATGACGACCATGAACGCCGCGACCATGGTCAGTCCCAGGACTGTCAGCATGGGGTTTCTCCTCGTGGATGAGTGATCGGGGTAACACGAGGAGCATGCGGGTGACGGCGTTCACAGCGCGCTCTTGTGCGTGTTAGTCGCCCTTTTGCGCGTTTCGCGCGACCGGTGTCGGTCAGCCGAACGTGAACGAGTAGGCGGTCAGGCCGGGACTGAGGGCGACGGTGACGGTGCCCGCCCCGGAGGCCGGGCGGTCGACGACGGTGCGGATGTCGGGCGGACCGTCGACGGGGATGGTGCGCGTCGCGCCGCCCTCGGTGACGGTGAGCGTGCCGGTGCCGCCGACGTCGAGGTGGACGCGCTGCGCCGTGTATGCGAGCGTGAGGACGGCGCGCTCCCCCGCGCGGATGTCCTCGGGACCGATGGTCCAGGTTCCGTCGAGGGCGAAGGTGTTGGGCTGCACGGTCTCCGGGACGGCGAACGCGCGGGTGCCGACCTCGTAGTCGCCGGGGCCGCCGTAGCCCTGCTGCTTCTCGGCGCCGAGGTAGAGCTCGGGGGTGCGGTCCTTGTTGCGGGGCGTGGTGTCGGGGACGTCGGTCGCGGGCGGAAGGGTCGCGCCGGGGTGCGCGGCGAGCAGGAGCGAGCGGATGGCGGTCTCCGCCTTGTCGTAGTGCCCCTCGCCGAGGGTGACGAGCCGGATGGTCCCGGCGGCGTCGACGAGGTAGCCCGCGGGCCAGGCCACATTGCGGTAGGCGCTCCACGTGGCGGTGCGGTTGTCGACGGCGATCGGGAAGGTCAGGCCCAGCTTGCGTGCGCCCGCGGTGACGTTGCCGACGTCGTGCTCGAAGGCGTACTCGGGCGTGTGCACGCCGATCACCTCGAAGCCGAGGTCGCGGTAGGTCTTCCACCACGCCTCGGCGTGCGGGAGCTCGCGCTGGCAATTGATGCACGAGTACGCCCAAAAATCGATGAGGACGACCTTGCCATGCAGGCCCGCCATCGTGCGCGCTGTGCCGCCGAGCCAGGGGTCGATACCGGCGAACTCCGGCGCCGGCCCGCAGTCGGCGAGCTGCGCCGTCCCGGTGAACGCGGCCTGCTGGCACTGCTGGAGGGAGCCCGTGCCCGTGGCCCGCGGGGCGATCGCCGCGGCGCCGAGCCGGTCGCCGACGGCCTGCGTGTAATCGGGCACCCGGCGCTGGATGAGATCGGTGACGCCGAGTGCGAGAGCGACCGCGAGGGCGATGACGAGGACGCCGCCGACGGCGCGGATCGCCCGCTGGCGCCGCTGCAGCGCGCGCACCCGGTCGGCCAGGCGGTGGCCGGCGAGGGCGATGGCGAGCAGCGGGATCGCGGTGCCGACGGCGAACGCCGCGGTGAGGACCAGCGTGCGCGGTCCGATCGTGTCGGTGGCCCCCGCCAGCGCGATCGCCGCGAGCACCGGTCCGGCGCACGGCACGTAGACCGCGCCGAGGGCGACGCCGAGCACGAAGCCGCCCGCGGCACCGTCGCCCTGGAGGCCCGGGACGCGCTGCGGCAGGCGCGCGAAGGGCCGTTCGAGCAGGCGCTCCAACGGCGGCACCAGCATCGCCACGCCGAGCAGGAGCAACGCCCCGATCCCCACCCACCGGATCAGGCCCGCGGGCAGGTGCAGCAGCGAGAGGACGACGGCGCCGAACAGCGTGAACAGCGAGAAGCTCAGCACCGGGCCGGCGACGATCGCGACCGGCCGGGCGCGCGAGGTGCGGGCACCGTCGGCCCCGGTCCCGGCGCTGCCGAGCAGGACGACCGGCAGGACCGGGAGCACGCACGGGGAGACTCCCGCGAGGACGCCGCCGACGAGGCCGACCAGCGGGAGCGCGAGCTCGCTCACGTCACCAGGTGGTCCCGTTCATGCCGGGGATCACGCAGTGCCCCCACTTGTCGACGCGGCCGATGATCATCATGTCGTAGCCCGTGCACGAGGAGTTGACCTTCGCGCAGGTGCGGATCGTGGTGATCACCTTGTTCTCACCGGGTTTGCCGCACGTCGACCCGACCGGGGGCGGCGCCGGGGTGGGATCGGCGGAGGCCGCTCCCGCCCCGCCTCCACCGAACAGGGCGACCGCGCAGGCCGCCACCGCGAATGTTCGTACTGTCCGCTTCATCGAGCACCTCCTTGTGAGGCCCCCACGTCAGTCCCGATCGTAACGCCGCGCACCCGCGCGTGGACACCCCATTTCGCCCGATATTTGCAGGTCAGATCGTGTACGCGTACGCGCGGTCCGGCGCGGTTCCGAGCGCCCCCGGCAGGAATCGAACCTGCGACATTCGGATTAGAAGGCCGATGCTCTATCCAACTGAGCTACGGAGGCAGTGGTGCGGTGGACATCTTATCGGCACCGTCGCGAGCGTCCGAGTTGTGCATACACGCGCATTGCAACTTGTTGCATATTTGCGTTCTCCCCGGTAGCGTCGCGGGCGTGGCCCTCGAACACGCACTGCTCGTCTCCCTGAGCGAGCGCTCGGGCACCGGGTACCAGCTCACCCGGCGCTTCGACCGCTCGATCGGGCACTGGTGGCGGGCCTCGCACCAGCAGATCTACAAGACACTGGCGCGGATGACCGAGAACGGCCTCGTGACCTACGTCGAACAGGCGCAGGACGGCAAGCCGGACAAGAAGGTCTACTCGATCACCGACGCCGGTCGGAAGACGCTCTCCGAGTGGATCCGCACGCCCGGCAAGGACGCCACGGACCGGCGCGAGTTGGCCACCAAGATCCGCGGGGCGGCACCGTCGGACCTGGCCGACCTGATGGCCGAGGTCCGACGCGTGCGCGATCTGCACGCCGAGCGGGCGGAGCTCTTCCGCAGCCTCGAGGCCCGCGACTACCCCGAGCCCACCACGCTCACCGGCACGGACCTGCAGCAGCACCTTGTGCTGCGCGGGGGCGTGTACTCCGAACAGGGCACCGTCGACTGGCTCGACGAAGTGCTCGCTGCCCTCACCCCCTGAACCAGCCCTCCCCATCAGCCCGGACGATCAGCCGAATGAAGGATCAGCCCATGTCAGCGAAGTACCCCCACCTCTTCGAGCCCCTCGACCTCGGCCACACGACGCTGAAGAACCGCGTCGTGATGGGCTCCATGCACACCGGCCTCGAGGACATGCCGTGGGACATCGGCAAGCTCGCGGCCTACTTCGCCGCGCGCGCCAAGGGCGGCGTCGGCCTCATCATCACCGGCGGCTACTCCCCCAACATCACCGGCTGGCTGCTGCCGGCCGGCGCGAAGATGTCGTCGCCGATCGACTCCCTTCTGCACAAGCGGGTGACGGACGCGGTGCACAAGGAGGGCGGCAAGATCGCGATGCAGCTGCTGCACGCGGGCCGCTACTCCTACAACCCGCTCAGCGCCTCCGCCAGCGCGATCAAGGCGCCGATCAACCCGTTCAAGCCCCGCGCCATGTCGGGCTTCGAGGTGCGCAAGACCATCCGCGACTTCGGCAACGCGGCTCGCACCGCGCAGAAGGCCGGCTACGACGGCGTCGAGGTGATGGGCGGCGAGGGCTACCTGATCAATCAGTTCCTGGCTGCGCACACCAACAAGCGCACCGACGAGTGGGGCGGCTCCGCCGAGAACCGGCAGCGGTTCCCCATCGAGATAGTGCGGGAGATCCGCAAGCGCTGCGGCAAGGACTTCATCGTCGTCTTCCGGCTGTCGATGGCGGACTTCGTCCCCGACGGCCAGACCCGCGACGAGATCCTCTCCCTGGCGCACAAGCTCGAGGACGCCGGCGTGGACATCCTCAACACGGACATCGGCTGGCACGAGGCGCGCGTCCCCACGATCGTGACCTCGGTCCCCCGGGCGGCCTTCGCGGCGTTCACCGCCGACGTGACCCGCGCCGTGAACATCCCCGTGTGCGCGGCGAACCGGATCAACATGCCCGCCACCGCCGAGGAACTGCTCGAGCGCGGTGACGCCCAGCTCGTGCAGATCGCCCGTCCGCTGCTCGCCGATCCCGAGTGGGCGAACAAGGCGCGCGACGAGCGCGCCGAGGAGATCAACACCTGCATCGGCTGCAACCAGGCCTGCCTCGACCACGCCTTCGTGCACAAGAAGGTCTCGTGCCTGGTGAACCCGCGTGCCGGCCGCGAGACGGACCTCGTGCTCGCGCCGACCCGCGCCGCCAAGCGCGTTGCCGTGGTCGGTGCCGGGCCCGCCGGGCTCTCCGCCGCCGTCAGCGCCGCCGAATGCGGCCACAAGGTGGACCTCTTCGAGGCGAGCGATCACATCGGCGGCCAGTTCGGCTACGCCGCGAAGATCCCCGGCAAGGAGGAGTTCAACGAGACCATCCGGTACTTCACCACGATGCTGGACCGGAACCAGGTGACCGTGCACCTGAACACGCAGGCCACCGTCGACGACCTGGCCGGCAAGTTCGACGAGGTGATCATCGCGACCGGCGTCGTGCCGCGCGTCCCGTCCTTCCCCGGCGTCGACCACCCGAAGGTGATCACCTACGCCGAGGCGATCAGCGGCGCCAAGGAGATCGGCGACACCGTCGCGATCATGGGCGCCGGCGGCATCGGCTTCGACGTGGCCGAGTTCGTCACCACCGACAAATCCCCCACCCTGCACCTCGACGAGTGGAACGCCGAGTGGGGCGTCACCCGCCAGGGCGACGTGCCCGGCTTCATCACCAAGCCCGCCCCCGCACCGTCGACCCGCTCGAAGGTGTACATGCTGCAGCGCAAGAGCACCCCGCAGGGCATCGGCCTCGGCAAGACCACGGGCTGGGTGCACCGCGCGACGGTGAAGATGAAGGGCGTCGAGCAGCTGCGCGGTGTGAACTACGAGAAGGTCGACGACGCGGGCCTGCACATCACCTTCGGCGAGGAGCGCAAGGACGCGCGGGTGCTCGACGTGGAGACCGTGATCCTGTGCACCGGCCAGGAATCGGTGCGCGACCTCGACGCGGCGCTCGCGGACCGCGGCGTCAAGGCGCACGTCATCGGCGGCGCCGCGCTGGCCGCCGAGCTCGATGCGAAGCGGGCGATCCGTCAGGGCACCGAGCTCGCGGCCTCGCTCTAGCCCCGAAGGGCGTTGCCGCTGAACCGGGTGGGGCGGATCGCGATCTTGACGCGATCCGCCGCATCCGGCGGCACGACCGAGCCCTGGCCGTACCGCTCGGCGAGGCGGGTGTAGAGCGAGCCCGTGGGGTCGGGCTCGATCCGGTCGAGCTCACCCCGGATCTCCAGGTAGCCGTACGGATTCCCTTCCGGCAGGATCGAGATCGCCACGCGCGGCTCGTGCTGGAGATTCCGGAACTTCTGCCGGAAGTCGGTGTGCGTGAACCAGATCAGCCCGTCCTCGAAGAGGAACCACATCGGGTTGACCTGCGGGCCACCGTCCGGGCGGACCGTCGCGAGGTCGACGACGAGGGCCTGATCGAGGAGTTCGCGGGCGGCTTCGGGGATGTCTGCGGTCATACCGCCGACTCTGCCGCATCCTTCTCGCCGGCGCGATCCGACGGCGCCTTTCCCTCATCCTGATCCCCGGCCCACAGGCGGCCGATCACGGCGTCGACGCTGATCGGCCCGGGGCCGGTGAACGCGAAGAGCAGGAGCACCCAGCAGTAGAGGACCGAGAGCTCGCCGTCGTTGGCGAGGGGCGAGAGCCCGTCGCCGGCGTGGAAGGCGAAGTACGCGTACGCCATGGAGCCGGAGGCGATGATCGCGGCCGGCCGGGTGAGGGCGCCGACGGCGATGAGGAGGCCGCCAGCGAGCTGGATCGCTGCACCCCACCAGCTCGGCCAGGCGAAGACGTCCGGGCTCGACCGGCGACCGTCGAGGAAGCCCCAGAAGGTCGCGGCGCCGTGGAGCGCGAACAGCACGCCCGTCACGATCCGGAGTGCGGACAGGTAGTACGGGGCCCAGCGGTTCATGTCTTCCACCTTCAGCTCGCGACAATGGCGAGGCTAACCTAATAGCAGTGCGGTGCGGGCGCCACTTGAAACGCATCGCCGCAGGTCCAGCGTGCGCGGAATCGCCCGACGGCACTCCACGACCAGGGCGGTCACAGTGCGATCTTCGCGATGTCGACCCGCGGGTGCCCTCCCGTACGATCTGACCCATGCCAGTACCCGCACCCCATCAGTCCGCCCGCGCCGTCGTCACCGGCGGCTCCTCCGGCATCGGTGTCGCCCTCGCGACGGAGCTCGCCCGCCGCGGCCACTCAGTCATCCTCGTCGCCCGCAGCACCGGCCCCATGGAGGAGCTGGCCGCGAAGCTGCGCGCCGAGTTCGGCGTCGAGGCCGAGGTCCGCGGCGTCGACCTCTCCGATCACGCCGCCCGCGCCGTGCTCTGCGAGGAGCTCGCCTCGCGCGAGATCTCCATCCTCTGCAACAACGCCGGTACCGCGACCTTCGGCCGCGTGATCGACCTGGACTTCGACTACGAGCGCGCGCAGCTCGAGCTCAACGCCAACGCCGTCCACGACCTCACCCTGGCGGTCCTGCCGCAGATGGTGAAGCGCGGCAACGGCGGCATCATGATCACCGGCTCGGCGGCCGGCAACATGCCGATCCCGAACAACGCCACGTACGCGGCCTCGAAGGCCTTCGCCAACACCTTCTCCGAGTCGCTGCGCGGCGAGCTGAAGAAGACCGGCGTGCACGTCACCCTGCTCGCGCCCGGCCCCGTGCGCACCGAGCTCCCCGATCCCGAGGACCGGTCCACCGTCGAGAAGGTCGTGCCCGAGTTCCTCTGGGTCAACACCGAGTACACGGCCCGCGTGACCCTGGACGCGCTCGAGAAGAACAAGATGCGCGTCGTGCCGGGCCTCCTCTCGAAGGGCATGTCCATGGCGGGCCACTACACGCCGCGCGCCATCATGGCGCCCATCGTCGGCGAGATGTACAAGAAGCTCGCGGGCAACTGACGTCCCCGGCCGCACCGGCCCCGAAACGACGAAAGTCCGGTCATCGGATCCCACGATCGTGGGGACCGATGACCGGACTTTCGTCCGTCGTGCTCGCTCAGCGGCGACGCTTGGTGCCGAAGATGCTGCGGGACAGCTCGCGACCCGCGCTCGACGCCGCGGACCGCAGGAAGGACTTCACGGCGGGGTTGCTCATCACGTCGGAGACCCAGCCGGACTCTTCCTCCTCCTTCTTGGGCGCGGGCGGAGGCGGCGGCGCCTGCTCGGCGGGCGCGTTCTCCTGCTGCGCCTGCTGCGCGTTCTGCGACAGCTTCTCGAAGGCGGAGAGGTTGTCGACGGTCTGCGCGTACTTGCCCCACAGCGGCGAGGCCTGCGCGGCCGAGCGGACGGCATCGTCGCCGATGGCGGACATCAGCGAGCGCGGGGCGCGCAACCGGGTCCACGCCACCGGCGTCGGCGCGCCCTTGTCGGAGAGCACGGTGACGATCGCCTCGCCGATGCCGAGGCTGGTCAGGGCCTCGTCGAGCTTGTAGGCGGGCGAGGTCGGGTAGGTCTTGACCGTCTTGCTCAGCGCGGCCTGGTCCTCCGGGGTGAAGGCGCGCAGCGCGTGCTGGATGCGCGCGCCGAGCTGGCTGAGCACCGGGTTCGGGATGTCAGTGGGCAGCTGCGAGCAGAAGAAGACGCCCACGCCCTTCGAGCGGATCAGCTTGACGGTCTGCTCGACCTGGTCCTTGAAGGCCTTCGACGCGTCCGCGAACAGCAGGTGCGCCTCGTCGAAGATGAAGACGAGCTTCGGCTTGTCCAGGTCGCCCGCCTCGGGCAGGTACTGGAACAGGTCGGCCAGGACCCACATGAGGAACGTGGAGAACAGCGTGGGCCGCGCGGCCTGGTCGCCCAGTTCGAAGAGGGTGACCACGCCCTGGCCGCCCGCGGTGCGCAGCAGGTCGCCCATGTCGATCTCGGGCTCGCCGAAGAAGGTGTCGCCGCCCTCGGCCTCGAGGTTGACCAGGGCCCGCAGGATCACACCGGCGGTCTGCTTGCTGACGCCGCCGATGCCCTCGAGATCGGCCTTGCCCTCGGCGGAGGTGAGGTACTGGATCACCGAGCGCAGGTCCTTCAGGTCCAGCAGCTCGAGCTGATTCTGATCGGCCCAGTGGAAGATCAGGCCGAGCGTCGACTCCTGCGTCGCGTTGAGGCCGAGCACCTTCGACAGCAGGATCGGGCCGAACGAGGAGATGGTGGCGCGAACCGGGACGCCGACGCCGTTGGTGCCGAGGGAAACGAACTCGGTGGGCACGCTGGCGGGCTTCCAGTCGTCGCCGGTGTCGGTCGCGCGCGACGCGGTCTTGTCGTTGGCCTCGCCGGGCTTGGACAGACCCGCGAGATCGCCCTTGATATCGGCGAGCACGACGGGCACGCCGTTGGCGGACAGCTGCTCGACGATGAGCTGCAGCGTCTTCGTCTTGCCGGTGCCGGTGGCGCCGGCGACGAGGCCGTGGCGGTTCATCATGGCCAGCGGGATCCGCACCTTGGCCGACGGGTCGACGGTGCCGTCCACGAGGACGGTCCCGAGCTCCAGGGCGGGCCCCGAGAATTCGTAGCCGGCGGCGATGGTCTGCGCCGGGGAGTTCGCGTTGTCAGTCACGGTGCAAACCCTAGCGTGAGACCTGGGTCAATAGAGGTTCTGGCGGTAGTCGAGGTCGACTCCGGCCCGCATGACCCTTTCGTTCGCGACAGCGCGCAGGACGCGCGCGCCGACGCCGCCGGTCGTGTTGCGTTTGACGTGGTCGGTCCAGACGGCGGACGGGCGCGGTAGTTCCGCGGTGTCCGCATGCCGACCGAGGTCCCACAGCGCCGCGGCGGCGATCCCCTCGCTCCGGGCGAGGCGCGCGCGGGAGACCTCGATGACGACCACGGCCTTCGGCGCCTTCCCGCGCTCGGCGAGTTGCTCGCGCAGCGCGGGATCGGTGCTGATGGTGGCCGTACCGGTCAGCTCCACCGCCCGGCCGTCGCCGGGGACCAGGGCGAGCAGAGCGACCTCGGGATTGCTGACGATGTTGTGCAGGGTGTCGGTGCGCTTGTTGCCCGGGCGGTCGGCGATCGCGACGGTGGTGGGACCGAGCACGCGCAGGTCGCCGGCGGGGTCGCCGCGGGGGCTGCTGTCGGCCCGGCCGTCCTCGTCGCGGGAGCTGATCACCGCGAACGGGGCGGCGGCGAGGAACGCGGCCGCGTCGGGTCCGATGACGGCGGCGTCGGCCTCCGCGGTGGCTGCGCTGGGCGGCGCCGGCTGCCAGAGCCCAGAGCGAATCACCGCCTTCCCGCAGTGCAGGTAGGCCTCGAGAACCGTGAAGTGGCCGTCGCCGACGGTGCCGTTGACGCGCAGCGTCTCGCGCCAGCCGGGGACGAGGATCAACAGCGAGGCCCCGCCCGGCGCGGCATCATCCGGGGGTGCGATCTCCAGCCCTGTGGGCGAGGCCACCGACAGGAAGCCTGGCGCGCCGCCGAGGAGCCTCGTGCGCTGCACACCGTCGTGGTCGACGTAGCCGAGGACGGCCGCCGTGGACACCGCGAGGATCGTCCGGCAGTGCTCGTCGAGGTGGTCGATCGTCTTGAGCATCATCGCCGCGACGGGCTTCCCGACGGCCTTCTCGAGCTCCGGCACCGATCCGACTGGATTCATGAGGCCAGGCTACCCTCGCTGTTCGCTCCAACCCGGCACCTGACGGCGTTGGCTACGCTGATCGGCGTGGACGACAAACTCGTATGGGTCGATTGTGAGATGACCGGCCTCGACCTGACCTCCGACCGACTCATCGAGATCGCCGCCCTGGTGACCGACGGCGACCTGAACGTCCTCGGCGAGGGCGTGGACCTCGTGATCCACGCGGACGACGCCGCGCTCGCGGCCATGCCTCCCGTCGTGCAGGAGATGCACGCCCGCTCGGGCCTGACGGAGGAGGTCCGGGCGTCGACGGTGACCGTGCGCGAGGCCGAGGAGGCCGTGCTCGCGTACCTGCGCGAGCACATCGAGGCGGGCGCCGTGCCGCTCGCGGGCAATTCGATCGCCACCGACCGTCGGTTCATCGCCAAGGAGATGCCGGAGCTGGACGGCTTCCTGCACTACCGGATGGTGGACGTCAGCTCGATCAAGGAGCTGTCCCGCCGCTGGTACCCGCGGATCTACTTCGGCCAGCCCGACAAGGGCCTGGCGCACCGTGCGCTCGCGGACATCCGCGAGTCGATCAGGGAGCTGAAGTACTACCGGAGCACCGCCTTCGTGCCGGCCCCCGGGCCGTCGACCGAGCAGATCGCGGCGGCCGTCGAGGAGCTCGGCCCGGCCTGAATCCGCTGGTCACCGCGCTCGACGGGGTGGAGGCCATACCGATTGGATTCCGCCGGAACCGTCGGGTAAAGTTCTTCGAGCCTGGCGATCCCAGGCACCTGGTGGGTGTAGTTCAGTTGGTAGAGCACCAGATTGTGATTCTGGCTGTCGCGGGTTCGAGTCCCGTCATCCACCCCGGATGAGAAGCCCGGTCTTGCAACAGGATTCATTGCGAGGCCGGGTTTTTTCGTGAGCTTTCATGACGCTTCTCGACGGATCCACGACGTATCCACCCCAGCCGGACCCAACCCGGGTCGACCTCGTGGAGCCGGCGGAGCCCACCAGAGACCGGGCGCGCGGTCACCCGACAGGACCACATGAACACACAGCTTTACAAACGTACGCGCAACACAAACACCCCGCCTTCCTGTTTGCACAAGTAGAAGCATTCACACGATTGGCCACTGGTCCGTTATTGTTCCCAACCGCGGCGCGACAGACGCGTCCGTCAAGAAAGTGAGTTGGGGGAAATGAATCCTGTCCAAAAACGCAGCCCTTGGGGCGGTTGGTGGCTCATCGGCATCACGATCGGGGTCTACTACTTCGTTTGGTACCACAAGATCAACGCCGAACTCGCAGCGGTCACCGGGCAACAACACAGCGCTTGGGGGAAGTGGTGGAACCAAATCGTCCCGATCTGGGGATTGATCGGCCTGTACCGAACCGCAAAGCGTGTCAACGAGGCTCACGCGAACCTCGGCTCAACAGTACGCGTCTCACCGACCGTCGCATGGCTCTGGGCACCGATCTGGTTCTTCTCGCAACAGCGATATCTACAGCGCCGCGTCAACACGCTGGGTGAAATCATCTCGTCGCGCATCGCCGCACACGCCTAGCAGCGACGTAAAGCGCCCCGCTCGAATATTCGAGCGGGGCGCTTTGCGCACTCTACGCTAGGCAAATTCCCACGAATGGCTCATCGTCCGTTCCGCCTAGCGCAGTTGAGCGGCTCGTGACCGCCGCTGACCTCCCAGAAGATTCCGACGCAGACTATGCCGGCTGCTTCTCCGCGAGCCGGGCGGCCTCGTCGAACTCGGCGTCGACGGCAGCGTCGGGCTTGTAAGTCGCGAGGCTGACGCCGACCGCGACCACCAGGTTGGCGAGGAAGCCCGGGACGATCTCGTAGAGCTCGAAGGGCGGCCACTGGCCCCAGACGAAGGCGACCGCCGCGCCGACGATGAGGCCCGCCAACGCACCCGGGGCGGTGAGCTTGCGCCAGAACAGCGCGAGCAGCACGACCGGACCGAACGAGGAGCCGAAGCCGGCCCACGCGAACCCGACGAGTTCGAGGATGCTGTCGGACGGATCGATCGCGAGCAGCACGGCGATCACCGCGACGATGAGCACGCCGAGCCGGCCGAGGCGCACGTAGGTCTTGTCGCTGATCTCCGTGTCGCGACCGGACTTCTCGGCGAAGATCTTGAACAGGTCCTCGACCAGCGCCGACGAGCACACGACGAGCTGCGAGGACACCGTCGACATGATCGCGGCGAGGACGGCGGCGAGGACCAGGCCCGCGACGAACGGGTGGAACAGGATCTGCGCGAGCACGAGGAAGACGGTCTCGGGGTCCTTCGGCGCCTTCTCGGGATGCAGCGCGAAGTAGGCGATGCCGATGAACGCGGTCGAGATGGCGCCGAGCGCCGTGGCCACCATCCAACTGATGCCGAACCGGCGGGCGGTGGAGGCCTCCTGCGGCGAGCGCAGCGCCATGAACCGCACGATGATGTGGGGCTGGCCGAAGTAGCCGAGGCCCCACGCGGCCGCCGAAATGATGCCGAGGGCGGTGCCGCCCGCGAACAGGCTGAAGAAGGTCGGGTTGACGGAGTTCACGGTGTCGATGGTGACCGCCGGGCCGCCCACCTCGATGAGGGCGACAATCGGCACGGCGACGAGGGCGGCGAGCATCAGTAGTCCCTGCGCGACGTCGGTGAGGGTGGCGCCGAGGAAGCCGCCGAAGAGCGTGTAGACCATCGTCACCACGGCGACGATGAGCATTCCGTGGATGTACTGCACGCCGAAGGTGCTGTCGAAGAACTTGCCGGCGGCGACCATGCCGCTGGAGACGTAGAACGTGAAGAAGACCAGGATGATGAGGCCGCAGACGATGCGGAGCGACCGCGAGCCGTCGCGCAGCCGGTGCTCGAGGAAGCTCGGGATGGTGATCGAGTTGCCCGCGACCTCGGTGTACGAGCGCAGCCGCGGCGCGACGAACTTCCAGTTGAGCCACGCGCCGACGGTCAGCCCGATCGCGATCCACGACTCCACGAGTCCCTTGGCGTAGATCGCGCCGGGCAGACCCATCAACAGCCAGCCGGACATGTCCGACGCGCCCGCGCTCAGCGCGGCGACCCACGGTTTGAGGCCGCGTCCCGCCAGCATGTAGTCGTCGAGGTTGTCGCGCGTCTTCCGGTACGCACTCCAACCGATGTACAACATGGCGGCGAAGTACAGGGTTACTGCAATCGTCTGATAGGTCTGGTCAGACACTCGGGGGTCTCCTCAGGTCCAGGAACCGAAACTCACTGTTGGTACATGGTCTATACAACCAGCGAAATCCCAGTACGGTGAACTGATCTCGCACGAAGTCAGTCAAGCGGAATGGTAAGCTCGGCCACGATTTTCTGCGGCGCTTTCCTCAGGCGCCCCTCGATCACCACGACCCAACACCCTAGGAGGGTTCGACCTTGACCGACGGGACGCGCATCGGTGCGGTACTGCGACGCGGATCGATCGGGGTGGTCACCTTACTGGTGTCGGGATCGCTTCTGACCCCCGCGCTCGCCTCGGGCGCGCCCACGACCCCGGCCCCGTCGCCGAAGCCCGCCGCGCCTGGAGCGCCGAGCGCGCCCGCCAAGCCGAGCGCGACCCCGAAGCCGGCGCCGGGCGCACCGTCGACGCCCGCGAAGCCGAGCGCGCCTGTGCCCGCCCCCACACAGACCCCGGCCCCGAAGTCGGTGGCTCCCGGCGATCGCATCGACATCCTGCAACGCTCTCTGGGCGGCGGCCGGTTCGAATCGCTGCAGTGCACCATGGGATTCGCGGTGACCGCCCCCGACGGCGAGCGCCTCGGCGTGACCGCGGGGCACTGCGGCGCGCCGCAGCAGCCCGTCGGCGTGAAGAAGTGGATCGTCGGCGAGGTCGTGCAGTCGAAGTCCCCCGAGGTCAAGGAGGACCCGAACCGCCCCGGGCACTACTCCCCCGTCGACCCGTTCGGCCCCGACTGGGCCACGTTCCGGCTGACCGACCCGCAGGTGAAGCTCCTCGCGTCGGCGCCCGGAATGGCGCCGCGCACCGTGGGTACCGCGCGCGTCGGGGACCCGGTGTGCCAGCTGGGCTCCGTGAACGGGCGCCGCTGCGGCAAGGTGACGAAGGTCCTCAATGACTGGGTCGTCGCTGACATCGTGACCACACAGGGCGACAGCGGCGGGCCGCTCATCCGCACGTCGGACAACGCCGCGATCGGCATCATCACCGACGCGGTCACCCTGACCGACCGCGACTCCGGCAAGGTCACGCAGCAGCTCACCCAGTACTACTCGCTGAACGCGGCGCTCCGTGCCGCGGGCGGCGCGCGGCTCGCGACCAACTGATCGGGGCCCGGCGGCGGGCCGCGTTCATTACACTGCCGCCATGACCGTCGTGGACGACCTCAAGGCGCGCTTCCTGCAGCTCGGGCGGCACCGTGCGGTGTCCCGCATGGTCCGGGCCACCGTCCCGCTCGACAAGGCGGTGACCCGGATCAGCCGCGGCTCCGTGCACCTCATCCCCGAGGCGCTGCTCCCCCAGCTCACGCTGACCACGGTGGGGCGGCGCAGCGGCGTCGCCCGCGCGGTCCCGCTGCTCTACGTGCGCGACGGCGAAGACTTCGTGGTGATCGCCTCCAACTTCGGCCAGAAGCACCACCCCGCGTGGTCGTACAACCTGGAGGCGACGCCGGACGCCGAGGTGCTCCTGGGCACCCGGCGCATCCCGGTGCGGGCGCGCCGAGTCTCCGAGTCGGACCGGAAGCGCCTGTGGCCCAGTATCGTCGCCGTCTGGCCCGCCTACGACGACTACATCGAGTGGGCCGGCGGACGGACGATCAAGCTGTACCGGCTCACGCCTCGCTGACGAGGAAACCCGTCACGACCTCGGGCTGGACGGTGCGCGCGACCTCCGCCGCGCGCACGGGCGTCACGTCGACGGCACCGAACGCCCCGGCCGCGGTGGCGACGGTGAGGGTCTCAACACCGGCGCGGCGCTGAAAGAAGGTCTCCCGGGTGACGAAGCCCGTCACCCCGTCGAACTCGAGCGCGGTACGCGTGCGCGCGACGGTGCCCGCGCCGAGGACCACCGCGTCGCCGGTGATGACGGTGCCCAGGTTGGCGTAGCGCAGGCGCGCCAGCGCCAGTGACAGGATCGCCACGAGGACCGCACCGGCGAGGGGCAGCGCCTTCCACGCGCCGGGCGCGACGACGCCGAGCGCCACCAGGACGACGACCGGCACGACCGCGCCCAGCACCGCGCGGGTGTAGCGGCGGCGCAGCGCCACCGGGCCGTGCGCCTCCAGGCGCGTCTCGATGACACCGGGGCGGCCCAGGATCTCGTCGGCCACCTGCACGGCCTCGGCGCGCGGCGCGGGCGGCAGCAGGGTGGGATTGCGATCCGTGCCCGTGGCGATCGCGCGGAGCTTCGCCCCGCCGGGCAGGCGCATGAGGACGGGCTCGTGCAGTTGCACGCCCCGCACCCGCTTGCGCTCGATGGTGGCCGCCACCGTCGAGATGAGCCCGCGGCTGGTGTGCAGCGCACCGTCGGAGCGGCGGACCAGGCGGAAGCCCCAGAACGCGAGCACGTAGGCGAGCACCGAGACCAGGATCGAGACCACGATCACCAGCACCACGGCCCCCGGGATCACCACGGCCGCACCGAGGTCGAGGATCTTCACGAACCACGACTCGGCAATCTCGGAGCCGCGCTCGCGCAGGCCAGCCTCGTCGACGATCCGGAAGCCGATGCCCGCGCCGGCGGCGACGACGGCGAACCCGGTCAGTGAGAACGGGGCGAACCGGATCCACTCCGGCCGCAGGCGGGCGAGTTCCTCCTCGGGAGCGTTCGGCTGGGGCGCCACCTCTGCGCCGTCCTCACCTGGCGTCTCGCCGGTCGACGGTGCCGCGGTGCGGCGCAGCAGGTCCCGCCCGAGCTGTTCGGCGACGTCGGCGGGGATCGGGTCGAGCTCGAGCGCGGACTCCTTGCCGCCGACCCCGGTGCCGACCACCACCTTGCGCAGCTTGAGCGCGCGCTCGATGGGCCCGGCCGTCACGTCGACGCTGCGGATCCGGTCGCGACGGGCGGTGGCGGAGACCTTGCGCACGAGGCCGTGCCGCAACTCCAACTGATCGTCGGTGACCCGCCAGCGGGTGGTGAGCCACGGCAGGAGGCCGACCAGCACGCTGATCGCGACGCCGGCGATCACGAAGAACACCGGGCCGGCGGCGCGGCCGAGGAAGAAGACGCCGATGAGGGCGGGGATGAGGGACGGGACCGCCTTGATGACGCGGGTGCCGATGCCCCACGGCGAGAGGCGGTTCCAACCGTCGTCGGCGGCCGGCGCCGTCACCTGGTCAGGTCGCGTCATCGGTGTCCTCCGCGGCGCTGACGGTGAGCCCGGCGGCGATCGCCTGCGCGGTCTCCGTGGGCAGGCCCGAGATGCGCACCGTGCCCGCCGACGAGGCGGTGGTGACGGTGACCGTCGACAGCCCGAAGGACCGCTCGAGCGGACCGGCGACGGTGTCGATGACCTGCACGCGTGAGATCGGGATCAGGACGC
This sequence comes from Tsukamurella hominis, assembly GCF_965137015.1. NCBI lineage: Bacteria > Bacillati > Actinomycetota > Actinomycetes > Mycobacteriales > Tsukamurellaceae > Tsukamurella > Tsukamurella hominis. The sequence goes on from NZ_CBCRZG010000009.1 coordinate 69,459, forward strand.
GGGTGCGGGTGAGCCAGCCCGCCTGCGAGTACACCGCCACCGCATTGATCTCCCAGCGGTGGAAGGCGTAGCGGAAGCGCGGCATCACGATGAGGTGCGCCGCCGCGGCCGCGGCCAGCACGAGGAAGGTCGCGACGGCCACGTACCAGGGCACGTCCGGGATCACCGCGAGCACCACCGTGACCAGCGGGATCACGATCACCCAGCGGATCGCGGCGCGGACCGTCCACCACGTCTTCGCGCGCGGCGAGACCTGGTGGGCCGGCTGCCTGAGCACCTCTGCGGCGCCCGCGGGGGCGGGGGTTCCGGGAAGGGTCATGCGCCCAGCTAAGCACGACATTCCGCTCCGCTGCCACCACGCCCGGCTAGGGTGGCGCCGAGGAGGCACCATGACCACACATCCCGATGAACTGGCGGGCCTGACCGGCCTGTTCACCGACCAGGAGCGCGCGATCGCCGATTCCGTCCGCGCGCTGATCGCCCGCGAGGTGGAGCCGCACGTCGCCGACTGGTTCGAGCGCGGCGAACTCGACGACCCACGCGGCCTCATGCGGAAGCTCGGCGCACTCGGCCTGCTCGGCATGCACCTCGACGGATACGGCTGCGCCGGAACGACCGCCACCGAGTACGGCGTGGCCTGCCTCGAGCTGGAGGCCTGCGATTCGGGCCTGCGTTCCATGGTCTCCGTGCAGGGATCGCTGGCGATGTATGCGATCTGGAAGTGGGCGAGCGAGGAGGAGAAGCAGCGCTGGCTACCCGGCATGGCCGCCGGCGAGCTCATCGGCTGCTTCGGGCTGACCGAGCCGGACCACGGCTCCGATCCCGCGAACATGCGCACCCGGGCGCGCCGCGACGGCGGCGACTGGATCCTGGACGGCCGGAAGATGTGGATCACCAACGGCTCCCTGGCCGACGTCGCCGTGATCTGGGCGCAGACCGACGAGGGCGTCCGCGGCTTCGCCGTCCCCACGGACACTGCGGGCTTCGCCGCGAACACCATCGAGCACAAGATGTCGCTGCGCGCGTCGGTGACCGCCGAGCTGGTGCTCGACGGTGTGCGCGTCCCCGACTCCGCCGCCTTCCCCGAGGTGCGCGGTCTGCGCGGCCCACTGTCGTGCCTGAGCGAGGCGCGGTACGGCATCGTCTGGGGCGCAATGGGTGCCGCGCGCACCGCGCTGGAGTGCGCGCAGCGGTACGCGGTGGAGCGCGAGCAGTTCGGCAGGCCGATCGGCGGCTTCCAGCTGACGCAGCAGAAGCTCGCGGACATGACCCTGGAGTACACGAAGGGCGTGCTGCTCGCGGTGCACCTGGGCCGCCTCAAGGACGCCGGGGCACTGCGACCCGAGCAGGTGTCCCTGGGCAAGCTGAACAACGTGCGCGAGGCGATCGACATCTGCCGCACCGCCCGCACGATCCTGGGCGCGAACGGCATCTCGCTGGAGTACCCGGTGATCCGGCACGCGAACAACCTGGAGAGCGTGCTGACGTACGAGGGCACCGTCGAGATGCACACCCTGATCCTGGGCCAGAAGCTCACCGGGCAGAGCGCCTTCCAGTGACCCGCCGTTAGCCCAGAAACCCACCCTGACCAGCCGATTTCACGTTTCGTGGCACTCCTTGCTAATGTATTCCAGCACGCAGCGAGCGAGCATGCGCCATTAGCTCAATTGGCAGAGCAGCTGACTCTTAATCAGCGGGTTCGGGGTTCGAGTCCCTGATGGCGCACAAAGAGAAGCCCGTCACCAATGGTGGCGGGCTTCTTCTTTCTTTGCATGCCGATACGGACAACCGCGTCGCGGACGGAGGGGACAACGTTGCCCAGCCGCGATCGTGCCGCCCAGCGGGACACTCTGCTCGCCCTCGTAGCTCAGGCACAGTCACTGACTCCGCCGGACCGGCCCGCCGATCTCCCGATGAACCACTTTCCGAACGTCCCCGACTGGCGCACCCACGAGCACTCGATCTGGGCACTCGGCGAGGAAGCCCGCCAGGCTCTCGCTACGTCGCCTTCGCTCCGCGGAGACCTGGAGCTCTACGGCCGGATCGCCCAGTTGACCGCGAACCGCGCGGCCGGCCGCGGCCGGCAGTCGTGGGTGATGCTGTTCGGCTACGTCACCTGCGCACCGTTCGCGCCCGCAATCGCCGAACTCCTCGACGATGCCGACGTCGCGGGGCACGCCATCCAGGCACTGACGGGCGCAAGGGTGCCCGACCACGTCGATCGGGTCCGGCCGCTGTTGGACGACAGTGCCGCCTGGATCCGTCGCGCCGCCCGGCGCTACGTGGCCCGGTACGAAAGCGCGGTGCCGGGTGATGGGTGAGGCGTGTGAACGGTCATGCGTCCAACGTCACTATCTCCAGGTGTAGGCGCCGGTGGGGCCGATCTTGCATGTCGCGGTACCTTCACCGTTCGTCCCGGCCGCAGGCGCTTGGGCACCTGGGCTCGAGCAGGCCGAACCGATTCGCACGGGAGACCGCTGACTAGCCGTTTTGCTGATCCACACGCCGTCGAGGCCGCTGCAGTACATCGTTCCATCCGCGGAGTCTTGCTGAGTCCCCGGGCTGCACGTCGCCCCCGGGACTTCCGATTGGACGGCTACGGGAGGAGTGGTCGTAGGCACCACTCGCGGCGTCGTCGTGATTGGTTCCGGCGTCGTCACAGGCATGGTGGTTGCTGTCGTCGATGGCGTGACGCTCACGGTCACTGTCGGTACGGGTTGCACCGTCGCGGTCGAACTTGTCACGGCGGCAGGTTCCGCTCCCCCACCGGAGCGGTTCACGTACACGCCGAGGCCGGTTGCTACGACTGCCAGCACAGCGACGACGGCCGCCAGGATCGGCACCGTGCGTGACTTCTTCACCGACTCGGCAGCCGGGCGCAGCTGGGTCTCCTCCGCTTCCACCGCGCCAGCCCGGAGTTCCGTCACCGCATCCGGCGCGATCTCTCGCTTCGGCACCGCCGGCACAACGATGCCGCGCGCGTCGCCGAGCTGATCTTCGAGCGCAGCACGCAGTCCGTCACCGAACGCGGCGCAGGACTGGTACCGCTCGTCCGGGCGCTTCGCCAGCACCTTCGCGAACACCGCGTCCAATGCGACCGGCAGTTGCGGCGCCACCTCGGTCACCGACGGCGGGGTCTGCGTCAGATGCGCGCTCATCAGCGCCGTGATCGACTTGCCGGAATATGGCGGCTGCCCGGTCAGCAGGTGAAACGCGGTGCAGCCCAGCGAGTAGATGTCCGCGCGATTGTCGAGGTCCTCGCCCTCGATCGCCTCAGGCGAGATGTACTGCATGGTCCCGACGGTGATACCGGTGCTCGTGAGCGAAGTAGCCTCACCGGCAGCCTTAGCGATGCCGAAGTCCGCGAGCTTGACCGCCTCCAGCTCACCGTCGTCGACACCGAGCAGGATGTTGGCGGGCTTGACGTCCCGATGCGTGATCCGGCTCTTGCGCCATGCGTAGTCGAGTGCCGCTCCTGCGCCCGCGACGAGCTCCAATGCCAGCGTCGGCTCGACGGCGCCGACCGCCTTCACGAGCTCAGCAGCGTCGGTACCGGCGACGTACTCCATCGTGATCCACAGCCGGTCCTCGAACTGGCCACGGTCATGCAGGGTCACGATGTTCGGGTGCGAGAGCTGGGCCAGCAGGTCGGCCTCGCGCTGGAACCGGACCTTGAAGTCGTCGTTACGCGAGACGCCGGCGTCGAGCAGCTTCAGCGCGTCCTGACGGGGCAGCCGCGGGTGCTCGACAAGGAACACCTGCCCCATCCCGCCGGCTCCTAGCTGACGGACGATGCGATACCCGGCGATCTCGGTGACGGACATGCCGGAATTGTGACAGGCGACCGGTCAGCTCCGACACGGAGGGCTACCAGGTCAGATGATGTTTCGGCTAGGGAATGAGAGCAGCCAAGATCGCCCTCAATCGGTCAGACCTGGCCGATATGCTCCACCCAATATCCGGCCGTTGCTGGCCGGCCCCTCGAGTAGTTGGGCAAGACCATGACCCCCGCCGAACTCCGCGCTGTCGTCCTCAGCCTTCCCGCGCGGCAACCGATCACCGACGAGTACGAACGTTGGCCAACCCCTAGCAACACCTGGTATGAGCACCAACAGCAGCATCTCGACGGCTGGTTGAACGAGTACAACACGCCCGGCGCCTACAGGCGGACCCGGCTCGACGGCGATGCGCGCGACTTCTACCAGCATTTCCGATGCGTCGCCGGCCTCCTGTGGCTCGCCGAGGCGCTGGGTATCGACCAGGCACTGTTGCGAGACGCGATCGTCGACGTGATCGCGGCCGGCGCCAACCCGTCGAGCCAATGCGGCGCGTTCAGGAGGCGGGTGCCGTGGACGATGGTCGAACCGCTCGCAGCTGAGCAACTGGCCGCACTACCGCGACGCCGCGGCGTCGCGTCACGGATCTTGCGACGAGGCCACGCCGATGCCTGAGTTTGAAGCAACCCACGAGGTCCGCCTGGGCGACCACTGGTCCGCCCTCGCCGTCGAGCTGTACGAGGACATCTGGGTTCTCAGCACGAACGAGGCAGGTTGGACAGGCTGGATCTGCATGCGAGAAATGACGCTCACCCCGGTCCCGACCGGCCAGAAGTTCAAGGTCGACGGCGGCCCCATCGCCTCCGCAGCGATGCTGGCGCAGGCCTCGGACCTGACCCTCGAAGACCTCACTGAGGACGACGAGTTGCCCGAATTGCCGGAGCAGAACTTCTTCCCACGCATCCACGGCAAGAACATGCTCGACTGGGACGCCTGGGATGCTGAACAGGAGGCCCGCCTGAAGGTGCGCGGACAGAGCCATCTCGCACGGCGACGGCAACAAGGCGGAACCCGCGATGCATAGATACGACGAGGCCGATCCCGACAACTTCACGCTCCGGTGGCGCTACCTCCACTGGGGGAGCGTGGTCGGATGTCCTTGCGTCGGCCGGCCCGAATCCGTGGCACTGGACGCAGCACTTGACCCAGCGGTGGGTGCAGCTTATGTCGGAGGTAGACGAGGAGATGATCATCTCCTTGGCCCAGCAGATCAACGACGTCGACGAACTCAAGAACACCATCGCCAACGTCCGCCCCGAATGGCCCGGATGGCAGCCGGCGTGGGCCACCGAAGATCATCCCGCGGAGCAGCACTTCGGACACCCGACCCCGCGATACGTCCGCATCGCAGACGACCTCGACTGGGAACGCAACCGATCAACACCACCGAGGTCTCGGCTCGAGGGCGAGGCGTAGCAGCGCGTGGGTCGACTTCGCCCGAACGTGCCCGCGCTGACGCGTGCCCGCGTGTCCCTTCGACCGTCACCACCTATCTACACCTCCTCCCCTGCCTCGTCATCACCACCGTTCCAGGCCCGAACGAGACCACGGAGCCGCGCACGGTCCGCGGCGCGGCGCACCTCAGGGCGACGGTGCCAGTGGCACATCGAGCAGCTGCACCAGTTCTGGTCCTCCTGGAACGGTTCCCAGCGGCAGACCTCGCCGCGGCGATCAGCCCAGCCGGACATCAGATCGGGCAGGTCGCACGAGCGGCCGGCGCAGTCGTGGACGGGGTACGCGCAGACCTCACCGCGCACCATCCGGACGTGGAACGGGGCGTGGGAATCGGTTCGAGACATGACGATCCTCGCAAGTCGGGCAGCCCCACCCGAGTCCGCGACTGTCGCGGCGGTGAGGGCTACAGCGGCTCTCGAAGACCGCCAGCCGACATTGTCAATATCATCACGGAGTGACTACTCCTCAGCCTGCTGAGGCTCTTCGGACGTTGGCCAGAAATAACCGGTGCCACAGTAGGATTCCGGACCACGCCTCTTCTCCCCATGACCGAGGTCCCCCGCGAGCTCGAGGTGCAACAGGTCACCGGTGCAGACGAGCGCAGCGATCGGCTTCCCCTCGCGGAGGACGAGGATCCGGTCATAGGTCTCAGCGACGCGATCAATGTGAGCGCCGAGGTCACCGGCGACCTCGGCCTCGTCGATGTAGATGGTTCTGGCGACGGTCATGGCTGGGACACTATCGCCAGAGTATGACACGTTTCGGCCCTCACGCCGACCAGTGCGCGCGATCGCACCTGGTGTCAGCCCAACGCTACGGCTCGATCGATTCGGCTCGCCCGAACAGCCATCGCGAGCTCGACCGCTAGAACGAGCGCCGGGAGCGCATACGCCCAGGCAGGGACACCCGTCATCAGGAAGACGATGAGAAGCGCGGTTACCGTGGTGGCGCCAACGATGGTGCGACTGATGGCCATGCGGCAAGTATGCGGCGCCAGCGCGGGGTTAGTCCAGGTCACGACTTCAAGGCGAGCTGATCCCGGAACCATAGGCCGTGCGTTAGGCGGCCCGTCGGCGCCTCACCGCGTGACGCCGGGCCCGTACCGCTCGATCATCCCGACGAGCCACTCCACCCCGACCGGGTTCGCGCTGTGCACGCGCACCGTCGCGGGCCACCCGCCGTGCTCGGCGAGGTGCAGCACGATCGGCCGGCTCGTGTCCTCGCCGCCGAGGTCGTGGTCGAGGCTCAGCTCGTCGACCTGGGCGCCGGTCTGCAGGATCGCGAGGGCCTCGGCACTGGTGCGCGCCACGGTCCAGGTGGCGTCGGGCGGGTCGCGGAGGTCGTCGACGAAGAGCTTCACGTCTCGTCCTCGTCCCGCATGTGCTTGCGCGCGGTGCGCAGGATGCGCACTCGGCTGGGATCGATCGCGAACTCCGCCCGTGGCTGGATCCGGATCTCTCCCGCGGCTTCCCGCGCCCGTAGCGCCGCCTGGTCCTCGGCCGGCAGCGTCGCGACGTGCTCGGCGGCGATGGTCGCGCTGCCGGGCACCGGTTCGAAGAAGCCCGGCGTCGGGGTCGGGTGCACGTCCGGGCAGTCCGCCATGCAGCAGCCGCACTGGGTCCACGCCGCCAGCGACGCGTCCTCGGGCTCCTCGGCGGCGGTCGAGAGGTTCAGGCACGCACCGTCGGGCGCGTCGATGTGATCGCGGCGGTCGCAGTCGCAGAGCTCAGACATCGGGTGATCGTGGCACGAGGAGCTGACGGGCGGCTACGGGTTTTGGCGTCGGCTCCCGAACACGTCGCTGATGAAATTCGCCGCCTACTCGAACGCTGATTCCGACCCGCCCGAAGGATGCCTATCAGCGACTTCGGGGTTCGAGTCCCTGATGGCGCACAATCGAGAAAGCCCCTCCATTTCGGAGGGGGCTTTCTCGTGTCCGCCCGGCGGTCTACGCAGCCGGCCGGCAGTCCCCCGTCATCCGAGCGGAGACCGGTGCGGACCTCCCCCTCGGCGTGTCCTCGCGACGCAAGGACAACGTCGAGCGACACCGGACGGCGCCGCCGAGTCGCGCCACACCGGTGACGTCGACCCGGTAGTCGAGCCGCTCCCCCTTGTAGGGAACGTCGAGAACCGACCCGGCCACATTCTCGGAGGGCTCGACCAGGACCCGCGTCGCCCTCGTGACCGGCGACGGATTCGCAGAGAGCACCTGCGCAACAACATCGTCGGCGTCCACCTTCGCGTGGTTGTCACCGAGGATCGCGCCCGCGCCACCGGCGACCACCGGAATCCCGATGCAGAAGAACCCCGCGAAGAAGAGCACCGACTTCCACCACCGCCAGGCGGTGACCCACCGCTCCTTCCACACCATGATCGGCACGATGAGCAGCAGCAAAGCGACCGCGAACACCACCAGCTTCCACGCGCTGATGTCGGAGTTGGTGATTCCGGAGAGCTTCGTCCACGGAGTGTCGATCAGCACCGGCCGCGCCGGTTCGCCAGTAGCCCCAAAATCTTCATATTAGTAAATACTACCCGTGTCGCACACCCGCGACGAACCGGAGCGGACCGTGATCACGGTCGCAGAATTGAATCTTCTAAATTTACCTACGCTAAGTTAGTCTGGCAAACGAGCCTGGGGAGCAACCACCTCACCTGCCGCCCGCAGCGTTCTCCCCAGGCTCTCACCCAAGTCGGGACGACGGGGCCGGCGCGTCAGTCGGCCTCGTCATCCTTACCGGCCCCGTAGCCGAAGGCCATGGCGAACGCGATGCCCAGGGCGAGGCCGATCCCGATGCCCAGCGCGGGATTCCCCAGCGCCGTCCCGATGCTCGCGCCGAGAACGACGCCGATCGCGAGCCCCAGCGCCAGCTTGTTGTAGCCCTTGTCGCCCCACGGCCCCGTGGGGCGGTCACCGTCGTCCTGCGCTCCGGATTCGGGCCGGTCACCGTCGTCGCTCACACCCCGCACCGTACCGGCAGCGCCCTCCGCGGGCCCGGTAGAATCGGGATCAATCGGTCCCGTGGACCGAATCCGACTGAGCCTTTCTGGAGCTGAGCCATGCGCAACCGTCCCGCCGTGTATCGACGTATCCCGACGGCGGTGACGGCACTGGTCGTCTCCGCCGCCCTGGTCGCCGGGTGCACGTCGTCGACGGGCGACGCGGCACTGCCGGACGAGAGCCAGAAGATCACCGACTCGACGCCCTTCTTCGACCTGCTGCGCCCGCAGATCACCTCGAGCGTGCGCAACGGCGCGCTCGACGTGCAGCCCGGCGTGCCGGTCAAGGTGAGCGCGAGCGGCGGCACGCTGACCAGGGTCGTGATGACGAACGCGGACGGCAAGGAGGTCTCGGGCAAGCTCGCGGACGACGGCCGCTCGTGGAGCAACTCCGAGCCGCTCGGCTACAACAAGACCTACAAGCTGCGCGCCGAGGCCAACGGCATCGGCGGCGTCAACGTCGCGAACGAGACCTTCAGCACGCAGTCGCCGAACAACCTGGCGCAGGCGTACTTCACCACCGCCGACAACTCGACGGTAGGCGTCGGCCAGACCGTCGGCGTGAAGTTCGACGAGCGCATCGCCGACCGAATGGCCGCGCAGCGCGCGATCAAGATCGTCACCGATCCGCCGGTCGAGGGCGCCTTCTACTGGATCAGCCCGTCCGAGGTGCGCTGGCGCCCGGAGAGCTACTTCAAGCCGGGCACCAAGGTCAGCGTGGACGTGAAGATCTACGGCGTGGACCTCGGCGGCGGCACCTTCGGCCAGAAGGACGCCTCCACCCGGTTCACCGTGGGCGACGAGGTGATCACCACCGTCTCCGACAAGGACAAGATCGTCCGCGTCACGAAGAACGGCAAGCTCATCAAGACGATGCCCACCTCGATGGGCGGCCCCGGCAACGAGACCCCGAACGGCGTCTACCTCATCGGCGATCACCGCGAGAACATGATCATGGACTCGTCGACCTACGGCGTTCCGGTGAACTCCCCCAACGGTTACCGCACGCTGGTCGATTACGCCGTGCAGATGTCCTACAGCGGCATCTACCTGCACAGCGCCCCGTGGTCGGTGAACCAGCAGGGCTCCACCAACGTGAGCCACGGCTGCCTCAACGTGAGCACCGAGAACGCCCTGTGGTTCCTGCAGAACACCAAGCGCGGCGACATCGTCAAGGTCACCGACACTTCGGGGCCCGTGCTGGAGGGCACCGACGGACTAGGCGACTGGAACCTGCCGTGGGCCGTCTGGCGTGCCGGCAACGCCAAGTCCTCCGGGTAGCTCCTGCCCCGCCTCCGGGGCTCCGACGGTGACCGTCGGCGCACCGTCGGGCAGCGCGGCGGTGGCGGCGAAGCCGGGCCGGGCGGTGCCGACGAAGGCGCGCAGCCAGTCCCGGAGCACCGCGACGCGGTTGCCCATGCCGGCCAGGTAGTACAGGTGCACGGCCAGCCAGCCGGCCCAGGCGACGATGCCGGTGAGGCCGGGCAGCCCGAGCGGCGGCTGGATGACGGCGTGCGGGGTGTCGATCATCGCCATGCTGCCCTTGTCGAGGTAGCGGAAGTGCGTGCCGGGGCCCGTCTTCCCACGGATGATGTCCGCGGCGTGGCGACCCTGCTGCATGGCGACGGGGCTCTGCCCGGGCAGGCCGTTCAGGTTGGTCATGTCGCCGAGGGCGAAGACGTCGGCCCGGCCGCCGACCGTGAGGTCGCGGTTGATGAGGAGGCGGCCGTTGCGGTCGGTCTCGCAGCCGGTGGCCTCGGCGATCACTCCCGCGAGCGGGGTGGCCTTGACGCCCGCCGACCAGACGACGGTGCCCGCGGCGATCTCGCGCTCGGCGCCCGCCTTGTCCTTGACGGTGACGACGTCGTCCTCGATCGCGGTGACGAACGTGCCGGTGTGCACCGTGACGCCCGCCTTCTCCAGCGCGGCGAGCGTGTAGCCCGAGAGGGTGCCGCCGTAGAAGGGCAGCACGTCGTCGGCGCCCTCGACCAGGTGGATGCGGATCTCGGCGTCGTCGTGGAAGCGGCGCGCGAGCTCGGCGACCTGGCCCGCGACCTCGACGCCCGTGGCGCCGGCGCCGACCACGACGACGGTGCGCGCGGGGCTCTCAGCCGGCGCGTCGAACGCGGCGCGCAGCCGTGTCCGGAGGTTCTCGGCGTCCTCGAGGGTCTTGAGGGCGAAAGTGCGGTCGGCCCACTCGTCGTGGCCGAAGTACGCCTGGGCGGCGCCCGCGGCGACGATGAGGTAGGTGTAGCCGATCTGCTCGATGCCGTCGGCGGTGGCGTACGTGACCACCTTGCGCTCCGCGTCGACCTCGGTGACGTAGCCGGTCACGACGTCGACGGTGCGGCGCCGGCGCAGCACCTCGGCGATGGGCGGCGCGATGCGCTCGCCGGCGGTGACGCCGGTGGCCACCTGGTAGAGCAGGGGCTGGAAGAGGTGGGTGCCGTTCGCCGAGATGAGGGTGGTCTCGATGTTCGACTTGGCCAGCTGCTTCGCGGCGGCGAGGCCGCCGAATCCCGAGCCGATCACCACGACGTGGGTGCTGCGCATGATCTTCTCCTCCTTCAAGACGTCGTTGTCTACTACCAGATTGATGCATGAATGAGTGCTGTTCAACCTGGTAGATCGCCGTCCTGATGATGCAATCCATCGCTTCTGTTCATACAATGGGCGGTATGGAATTCCGGCAGCTCGAGTACCTCGTCGCGGTGGCCGACCACGGCGGCTTCTCCCGCGCGGCGAAGCAGTGCTTCGTCTCCCAGTCCGCGGTGAGCCACCAGATCGCGACGCTGGAGAAGGAGCTGGGCGCCGAGCTCTTCGAGCGGGCCGGGCGACGGGTGCGCCTCACCGACGCCGGCGAGTCCCTGCTCCCCCGCGCCCGGGAGCTGCTCCGCCAGCGGGACGAGGCGATCGACGCGGTGCGGCCGCGGCCGGACCGGATCCGGCTCGCGGCGAACATGTCGTTCGCCCGGTCCGCGCTGGCCGCCGCCTCCGACGTGCGCGAGCGGCACCCGGGCGCGGAGATCGACTTCCTCATCAAGCCCTTCGCGCAGCGCATCGCCGCGGTGAAGTCGGGCGAGGCGGATCTCGCGCTCATCCGCGGCCGCCTGGACGAGCCCGGCCTCTACCTGGAGCCGCTGTGGGTGGACAACCCACTCATCGCCTTCTCCACGCGACACCCCCTGGCCGCGCTCGGCCGGGCACCGTCGACCACGGAGCTGGCGCAGTACCCCCTGCTCCTACCGCCCCCGCACCAGCAGGTGCTGCTGCACCGGCTCGTCGACAAGGTCTTCACCGCCGACGGGCTGGAGGTGCGGTTCGGCCCCGAGATCCGCGACGACCACCCCGTAGCCTTCGAGCTGATCAACCACCCCGAGGGCTGGACGCTGTTGTACGAGGACCCGCGCCAGCCCGGCATCGCGAGCCGGCCGGCGCCGGGCTTCACGCTGCCCGTGTCCGCGGTGCTGCGCACCGACGCCACCCCGAACCCACTGGTGGCGGAGCTGCTGGTGGGGCTGTCGAACGGATACCGCCGGGGCTGATCCGACGATCGCGGCACACGCCCGGCGGGCGCGGTCGGAGTGCGCGATCAGGACCTGCCGCGGAACCTCTTGGTGACCTCGGACGGCACCGCGAGCACGCGCTCGGCGACGGTGACCGCCGCGCCCGGCACGGAGAGCAGTGCGTTGACCTTCTCCAGAGCCGCGTCCGTCCGCTCGAGGGTGGCGGAGAACCGCGCCGTGAGCTTCTCGAACTCGTCGAGGTTGCGGTTCACCCGCGCCACCGTCTCGTCGAACGTCGACATGGTGGTGCTCATGTTGTCCATGGTCACCGCCATGCCCTCGAGCATCGCCGTGGCCTGGTCGATCGTCATGTCCGCGTTGAGCGCCGCGCTCGCCAGGTTGCGGATCCGCGTGCGCCCCCGGCCGCCGGCCGCGCCGGTGGCTCCGGAGTTGTCGTCCTGTGTGGCCATGACCGATACGGTAACCGCATGACTACATCTGCGCGGCTGGAGCCGGGAGTTAATGCACCTTCTTTCACTTTGCCGGACCAGGACGGCAAGCCTGTTTCGCTCTCCGACTACCGTGGCCAGCGGGTTGTCCTCTACTTCTACCCCGCTGCGATGACACCGGGCTGCACCAAGCAGGCCTGCGATTTCCGCGACAACCTCTCCGATTTCGCCGACGCCGGGCTCACCGTGCTGGGCATCTCCCCCGACAAGCCGGAGAAGCTCAAGAAGTTCCAGGAGCGCGACTCGATCACATTTCCGCTCCTCTCCGATCCGGATAAGCAGGTGCTTACCGAATACGGGGCCTTCGGTGAGAAGATGATGTACGGCAAGACCGTGACGGGCGTCATCAGGTCGACGTTCGTCATCGGCGCGGACGGCACCATCGAGGTGGCGCAGTACAACGTGCGCGCGACCGGCCATGTCGCCAAGTTGCGCCGCGACCTGAAGCTCTAGAGAGGAACCCACCCACGTGGAACGCACCATCTACTCCGAGGACCACCTGCAGTTCGGCTCGGCGGTCCGCGACTACCTGCAGAAGCAGGTGCTGCCGCACGCCGAGCAGTACATCGACGACAAGCTGATCGCCCGCGACGTGTGGCGCGGCCTCGGCGAGCAGGGCGTCCTCGGACTGGAGATCCCGGAGTCGTACGGCGGCGGCGAGGCGGAGGACTACCGCTTCAACGCCATCGCGCAGGAGGAGCTGGCCAAGGTCTCGATGGCCTTCGCGAGCTCGGTGGGCATCGACTTCGACATCACCACGCCGTACATCGTGCGTCTGGGCACCGACGAGGCGAAGCAGCAGTGGCTGCCCGCCATCGCGGCCGGCGAGGCAGTGGCCGCGATCGGCATGACCGAGCCCTCCGCGGGTTCCGATCTGGCCGGGATCAAGTCCACGGCGGTGCGCAGCGGCGACGACTGGATCCTCAACGGCTCCAAGACCTTCATCACCAACGGCTACACCTGCGACGTCGCGGTGATCGCCGCGAAGACCAACCCGGAGGCCAAGGCCCGCGGCATCTCGCTGTTCGCCGTGGACTGCTCGCTGCCGGGCTTCGAGCGGGGCCGCAAGCTCGACAAGGTGGGTCAGCCCGAGGCCGACACCGCGGAGCTCTTCTACTCGGACCTGCGGGTCCCCGCCAGCGCCCTCATCGGCGAGGTGGACCGCGGTTTCTACCACATGATGGAGAAGCTGCCCCAGGAGCGCATCGGCTCCGCGGTGGGCAACGTGGCGCACGCCAAGCAGATCCTGGCCGAGACGATCGAGTACGCCCGCGAGCGCAAGGCCTTCGGCGCGTCGATCGGCTCGTTCCAGCACAACAAGTTCCTGGTGGCCGACCTGGTGACCCAGATCGAGATGGCGCAGGCGTACGTGGACCAGGCCGTGCTCGCGCACGCCGAGGGCACGCTGACCGCCGTCGACGCCGCGAAGGTCAAGTACATCTCCGCCGAGATCCAGAACAAGGTGCTGGACTCCTGCGTGCAGCTGCACGGCGGCTACGGCTACATGCGCGAGTACCGCGCCGCCCGCGCGTGGATGGACGCCCGCGTCACCCGCATCTGGGCCGGCTCGTCCGAGATCATGAAGGAGATCATCGGGCGCGACCTCGCGCTGTAGTTCTCGACGACGAACGGCCGACGGGGGCCATAGGGCTCCGGCCGCACGACTCTCGAATTCTGTCCGGATCGGACAGCGTGTCCATAGCGGACAGAATCCGAGAGCGCCGTGCGAGGCGAAGCCGTGGCGGTCACGACGAATCTCGGCGGCTCCCGCACATCCGCTGGAACGACGAAGGGCACCGTCGGGATTCCCGACGGTGCCCTTCGAGCGTGCGTCCTACTGCGCGGCCTCGATCACCGAGATGATCTTCGGGCGCAGGTCGGCGGCGGCGATGATCTCGTCGACCGAGCCGACCTCCACGGCGCGACGGATGCTGTGCACCCCGTCGAACTCGGAGGCGACCTCGCCCAGCTTCTCGGCGCGGACGGAGCCGCGCACCTCGTCGAGCTCGGCGAGCAGCGCCGCGCGCTCGGTGCCGGTGGCCTCGGCCACCTGCGCCTCGAGGTCCTTGACCCGCGCGTCACCGGCGGTGCGCGCGTTGACCTCGCCCGAGAACACCACCGCGGCGGCGGGGGCGCCGCCCAGCACCGAGGCGAAGGAGCCCTCGATGGCCAGCACCGTCATGTTCGGGTTCAGCTGCTTGCTGAAGACCACGAACGCGCCGCCGTGGTATCGCGAGATCACGCAGAACACGATCGGGCCCGAGAAGTTGACGATCGCGCGGCCGATCTCGGCGCCGTACTCCAGCTGGAGCTTGCGCAGCGACTCCGGCGAACCGTCGAAGCCCGACAGGTTGGCGAGCACCACCAGCGGCCGGTTGTCGCTCGCCGCGTTGATCGCGCGCGCCGCCTTCTTCGACGACTGCGGGAACAGCGTGCCGGCGGTGTAGGTGTCCGGGCCGTCCGTCGCCGGGAAGCCCAGGCGCGGCACCGACTTCGACTCGATGCCGAGCAGGCAGACCGGGATGCCACCGATGTGCACGTCCTGCACCACCGCGGTCTCGGCGTCGGCCATGCCGGCCCACCGCTCGAGGACCTCGTGGTCCTGGTCGGACAGCGCGCGCATCACGGTGCGGATGTCGAAGGGCTTCTTGCGATCCGGGTTCTTCTCCGCGGAGAAGATGTCGCCGACCGTGGTGAAGTCGCTGTCGGCCAGCACGTGCGGGAACGTCGTGATGTCGCGATCGGACGGATCCGTGGTCGCGGCACGACGCGGCGCCTGCTCGCCGGGTGCGATGTAGGTGTGCGCGTAGTGCCCCATCAAGATCTGGTGCGCGCCCATGAGATCCGCGGCCCAGTACTGCGCCTGGCCGTTCGGGCCCATGATGCGGTCGTAGCCGCCGATGCCGAAGTTGTCCTCCGCCGAGACGCCGCCGGAGAAGTCCAGCGACTGCTTGCCGGTGAGCACCATCGCCGACTCCGGCGTCATGATCAGCACGCCCTTGGTGTGCATGAGCATCGTGGCCTCGGCGTTCCAGTACGGCTGCGCGCCCACGTTGATGCCGGCGGAGACGATGTTGATCTCGCCGCCCTGCTGCGTGAACTCGACGATCTTCTTCAGCGCCGCCGCGACCCAGTCCATGTTCTCGGTGCCCGAGTCCATGGAGATGCGGGCACCCGCGGAGAGCGCGTACCACTCGACGGGCAGCTCCATGCGGTGCGCGAGGTCGATCGCCGCGCTGATCCGGCGGCACTCCGCCTCGGCCAGCGCGCCCAGCGACTTCGTCGGATCGCCCAGCAGCAGAACGCGCTTGACGCCCTCGGGGTACAGCTCGGTCGCCGTCGAGATGACGCCGACCACGATGCCCGCGGTGTTGCGGCCCTTCGGCCGGTCGGTGGGCACCAGCACGTCGGCGATGTCGCCCTCGGCCAGCTCGTACTCGACGAAATCGCCCAGCGCCGCGGTCAGCTCGTACGGGTAGACGGTGTTGCGGCTCGCGGCGCGCAGCACCTTCTGCCGGTAGCCGTCGATCGGCTCGACGGTGTCCTCGACCGGCTCGCCGATGTGGAGGTCGGCACGACCGGTGGGGCTGAACGACACCCGCACCTCGGTCTTGACCAGCTCGCCGGTCGCCGCGTCGCGGCGACGGCCGATGAGCAGCACCTCCTCGAGGCCCGCGCCGACCGTGGTCGACTCGATGTGCCCGGCGAGCGCCTCGAGCTCCGCGTCGCTGAGGTCCACCGGCGGCCAGATGTACATGACGATCCGGTTGGTGGGCAGCCGCTTCGCGCTCGGGCGGGCGGCCTGGGCCCGACGGATCGAGTCCACGCACGTGGCGAGCGCGATCTCGGCGGTGGGCAGGGCCAGCAGGCGGCCGTCGGCGTCGCGCACCGCGGCGAGGTCGCGGACCTGAGCGAAGGCGACCAGGCGGTCGTCGGCCGGGTTCTCCTTGGCGACGGCTCGGTACAGGTACACCTCCTCGTCGTCCGACGAGGTGAGGCGCGTCAGGTCGAAGCGGCGCAGCCGCTCCAGCTGCATGCGCTGCGCGATGTACGGGTGCAGGCCGCGGATCAGGCGGTCCTCGACGACCCCGTTGGTCGCCGCGCGGAAGGTGAAGTGATGGTGCATGACCGCGCCGCCACTGCCCGCGACGGTGATCGTCACGCGACGCACCTGCGCCGGCAGCGGGTGCGCCGACAGCACGCTGTCGAACGCGGCCACCATCTCGTCCTGATCCTCCGGCTGCTGCTCCCAGCTGAGGTAGATGTCGGCGTCCACCGACGCCGCGCCCTCGGCGACCTGCGCCAGCCCGGCGACCGCGTCACTGAGGCCGTCGTAGGCCACGGCGGCGGAGGCGAGCAGCGCACCGTCGCGCTCGGCGACGACCCACTCCGCCCCGGCGACCTCCTGCGTGCGGACCTCGGTGAGGCCCTTGTTGCCGTAGTACCGGCGGGTGAGGACCTCGAGCATGACGGCGTTGTCGGTGGGGTGGTCCCCCGCCAGGCGCTCGCCCAGGAGCAGGACCAGCGGCTCGGTGCTGCGCACCATCTCCGCGATGCGCTCGGAACGGTCGGCGGCCGTGGGGTTCTGGTCGAGATGCGTCAGGTGCGCACGGACCGCCGAGTAGACGCCCTCGCGGTTGCCGCGCAGCAGCGGCTGGCCGAACCAGGCGAAGACCACGCCGCGGGCGAGGTCGGCGATCACCGGGTACCGCGACTGCGTCGCGTCCATGAGCCGCTCGAGCACGGCGCGGGCATCGCCGCCGCCCTCGACCGACGGGGCCGGCTCGCGCAACCACTTGCGCAGCAGCGCCGTGAGGACGCGGACGCCGACCTTGGGCCGCTGCTGCGCCAGGAAGACGCGGAAGACGGCCGACTCGAGATCCGCGGTGCGCTCGAGCTCGGTGACGCCGTAGTGGCCGAGCGCCGCGGCCAGCTTCGCCCGGTACGAGTCCGGCAGGCCGGCGCGGTCGGCGTCGAGGCTGCGGAGGTAGGTGTGGAAGTGCTCGCGGGGGCTGTGCACCTCGTCGTCGCCACCCACCGAGCGGCGCAGGCCCAGCTCGGCGAGGTCGGCGAAGACGCTCGCCAGCGCCAGCTCGGCCGCCGCGGGCGCGGCGCCCTCGAGCTCGGCCGCGACGCGGTCCACGAGGTACTCGTCGAGCAGGCGGCTCTCGTCGGCCGGATCGACGTCGTAGCCCAGCAGCTGGCTGCGCAGGGCCTCGCGGCCGGCGGCGGCGCGCTGCACGGCGCCCACCTGCGCGGGCTCGGCGGGCAGGTCGATCGGTCCGGCGGCGGAGCCGGCGGCCTCCTCGTCGCCGTCGCCGAGGGGCTCGAGGCGCAGCAGCGGCGCGCCGGCCTCGACCTGGCTACCGACGGTGACCGCGCACTCCTTGAGCCGCGCCGAGAACGGTGCACGGAGCACCGTCTCCATCTTCATCGACTCGAGCACGAGGATCGGCGCACCGGCCTCGACCTCGTCGCCGACGGCGAGCGGCACCGCGACCACGAGCGCCGGCGCGGGCGAGCGGACCACGCCGCCCTCGTCGCGGCTGACGCGGTGCGTGACGCCGTCCACGTCGACCACGTGGACGGGGCCGTGCGTGCCGGTGGTGAGCCGGTACCGGACGCCGTTGACCACGGCCTGGCCGGTGTGGTTGTCGAAGCGCTCCAGATCGACGTCGGCGGTGCGGGTCTCCGCACCGGCGTCGATGACGAGGCGGAAGCTGTGCGCGCCGGTGCGGGCGACGCGGACGCGGTAGCTCGCGCCGCGCAGCTTGAAGTCCAGCGGAGTGCCGCTCTCGTGCTGCACCTGCGGGCGGCCGCCCGACGCGGTGGCCAGCAGGCGGGTGAGCTCGGTGCGCTCCTCGTCCTCGTAGGCGTCGATGGCCGCGGAGGCCAGGGCCACGGAGGTGTGCCGATCGGCGACCAGGCGGCCCTCGCCGCGGACCCGATCGATCCAGCCGGTGTCGGCGCTGCCGTCGATCACCTCGGGCTGGTTCAGCAGGTCGAGCACGAAGCTCTTGTTGGTCGCGCCGCCCTCGATGATGACGCGGGTCTCGTTCATGGCCCGACGCAGGCGGCCCAGCGCCTGCTCGCGGTCGCTGCCGTACGCGATGACCTTGGCGATCATCGAATCGAAGTCGGCGGGGATGGTGTCGCCCTGCGAGACGCCCGTATCGATGCGGATGCCCGGGCCCGCAGGCAGGTCGAGCAGCGCGATGCGGCCCGGCGCCGGCGCGAAGTCGCGGTCGGGATCCTCGGCGTTGAGGCGGGCCTCGATGGCGTGGCCGCGCTCGACGGGACGCTCGCCGTCGAGCTTGCCGCCCGAGGCGACGTGCAGCTGGGCACGGACCAGGTCGAAGTCGTTGGTGACCTCGGTGATCGGGTGCTCCACCTGGAGGCGGGTGTTCACCTCGAGGAAGGCGAGCAGGTCGTCGCCCGGGTGGTACAGGAACTCGACGGTCGCGGCGCCGCGGTAGCCGACCTTGATGGCGAGGCGCTCCGCCGACTCCTTGAGCCGCTGCACCTGCTCGGGGCCGAGCACCGGCGACGCGGACTCCTCGATGACCTTCTGGTTGCGGCGCTGCACGGAGCAGTCGCGCACGCCGAGGGCCCAGGCGGTCTCGCCGTCGGAGATGACCTGCACCTCGACGTGGCGGGCGCCGGTGACCAGGCGCTCGAGGAAGACGACGCCGCTGCCGAAGGCGCGCTCGGCCTCGTCGCGGGTGCGCAGGTAGGCCTCCTCGAGATCGGCGTCGGAGGCGACCATGCGGATGCCGCGCCCGCCGCCGCCGGCGGTGGCCTTGAGCATGAGCGGGTAGCCGATGTCCTTGGCCTTGGCCTTGGCGTCCTCGAGCGTCTCGACGGGGCCGCGGCTCCACGGCGCGACGGGGACCCCGACCTCCTCGGCGATCAGTTTGGCGCCGATCTTGTCGCCGAGCTGCCGCATCGCCTCGGGGCTCGGCCCGACGAAGGTCACGCCGACCTCGGCGCACTTCTCCGCGAAGACGGGATCCTCGGCGACGAAACCCCAGCCGACCCACGCCGCGTCGGCGCCGGTCTCCTGCAGGGCGGTGCCGAGCAGCTCGTAGTTGAGGTACGGGCGCGCCGCAGCGGGGCCCAGGTCGTACGCGATGTCGGCCTCGCGGACGAAGGTCGCAGTGCGGTCGACGTCGGTGTAGAGGGCGACGGTCTCGATCTGCTGCCCGGTCTCGGCGGCCAGGTCGCGGACCGCATGGATGAGGCGCATCGCGGCCTCACCTCGGTTCACGATGGCGATTCGGCTGAACACTCGCTTGTTCCCTTTCGGCTCTATCCGGTGCGCTCGTGCGGTCCGCTCGGACCGTCGCGCTCTTCAGTTCTCTCGATCACCGCGAACGCCGCCGCGGTGTCACCGTCGTGGGTGAGTGACACATGGATCGTCGCACCCGGCCCGAGGTCGGCCGCGATGCGGCCGTACACCCGTACCGCCGGCCGTCCCCAGGCATCGGAGACCACCTCCACCTCCCGCGCGCCGACCTCCTTCTCGGCCGGCCGCTGGGCGTAGAAGCCCGACGAGAACGCCTTGAAGACGGCCTCTTTGGCCGCCCACCGGGCGGCCAGAGAGCGCACGTCGCCCGCGGCGTCCCGTCGTTCGGCGGGACTGAACGACGAGAGCATCGTGGTCCCGGGCTGCGCGAGTTGCTCCGCGAACCCGGGCACGTGCACCACGTCGATCCCGACTCCCACCACGGCCATGGCGGAAGCCTATCGGGCTACCGGCATCCGTCGGCGCAGTACGTGCCGTCGGGTCCCAGCCGCACGGCCTCGTCGAGCAGCAGGGCCGCCTCGGTCCGGTCCGTCGCCTCCGAGGTGGCGTCGGCGCCGAAGCGCCGGCCCGCCGGGGGCTTGCGGTACAGGCCCGACCGGCCGCACATCGCCGACAGCACCGCACGCCGACCCGCGACCTCCCGCTCCCGCGCCGTCGCCAGGTACTCGGCGCGCGCCGCCGGGTCGAGCGAGGCCAGGAAGGCGTCGCGGTGCACGACCGCGATGAGGCCCGAGACGTGGCCGAAGCCGAGCGAGGTGAGCAGGCCCGCCTTGGGACGGAAGCCGTCGTCGAACCGGTGCGTCTCCCGCAGCCAGACGAGGTGCGGGAACTTCCGCATCTCGTCGTCGACGCAGTCGAGGCTGCGGTTCGGCGGGAGCACCTGATCGTTGAGCATCTGGCACATGCCGATCAGCTGGAAGGCGGCGGCGCCGCCCTTGGCGTGACCGGTCAGCGACTTCTGCGAGACCACGAACATCGGGGCGCCCTCGGAGCGACCGATCGACGCGGCGATCCGCTCGTGCAGGTTCGCCTCGTTCGGGTCGTTCGCGTTGGTCGACGTGTCGTGCTTGCTGATGATCGAGACGTCGTCCGCCGCCACGCCCAGCTGGCGCAGGCTGCGGGCCATCGGGGCCTCCGGGCCGCCGGCGGCCACGGACAGCGCGCCCATGCCCGGCGCCGGGATGGAGGTGTGCACGCCGTCACCGAAGCTCTGCGCCCACGCGACCACGCCGAGCACCGGCAGGCCCATCTTCGCCGCGATGTCGCCGCGGGCCAGCAGCACGGTGCCGCCGCCGTTGGACTCGACGAAACCGCCGCGACGCCGGTCGTTGGCGCGGGAGAAGCGGCGCGGGCTGATGCCCTTGGCCAGCATCTTCTCGCTGTCCGCGGTGGCCTGCATCATGCCGAACCCGGTGATGCCCTCGATCGACAGATCGTCGAAGCCGCCGGTGACCGCGAACAGGGCCTTGCCGACCTTGATCTTGTCGACACCCTCCTCCACCGAGACCGCCGCCGTGGCGCAGGCCGCGACCGGGTGGATCATGGCGCCGTAGCTGCCGATGTAGCTCTGGACGACGTGCGCGGCGACGACGTTCGGCAGGGCCTCCTGCAGGATGTCGTTCTGGTTCGGCTCACCCAGCAGGGTGTTGATGAACAGGTCGCGCATGGAGCTCATGCCGCCCATGCCGGTGCCCTGCGTGTTGGCGACGTGCGAGGGGTGCACGTACTCCATCAGCTCGGCCGGCTCGAAGCCCGCGGAGATGAAGGCGTCCACGGTGGCCACCAGGTTCCACAGGGCCAGGCGGTCGACCGACTCGATCATCTCGGGCGTGATGCCCCAGTGCGTGGGGTCGAAGCCGTCCGGGATCTGCCCGCCGACACTCCGCAGCAGCTTGGTGCGGCGCGGCACGCGGATCTCGGTACCCGCCTTGCGGGTGACCCGCCACTCGCCCGACTCCATCGGGACCGCGACGGTGTTCTCCGGGTCGGCGTCCGCGAAGGCGCGGGCCTCGGCCTCGTTCGCCACCACGAAGGACATGTCCTCGGGCAGGAAGACCGACACCAGCAGCGGCGCGGACTGGTCGACGATGTCGCCGTCGTCGCTGAACTCGCGGATGCCGCAGCGCTCCACGACCGCGTCGTGGTACTTGTCGGCCAGCTCCGCCTCGGGGACCAGGTCACCCGACTCGGCGTCGTACCAGCCCGGCTCCGGGTCGTTCTCCCACGTGATCATGCCGGTCACCCAGGCGAGCTCGGCGACGCCCGCGGCGGAGAGCCGCTCGTCGACCTCCATCTCGAAGCGGGTGCGCGAGCTGCCGTACGGGCCGACCTCGCCGGCGCCGACGATCACGACCATGTCCTCGGGGCGGGCCTCGACCGAGCCCCATTCCGGGTCGCGGAGGGTCGCCACCGGGGCGCCGGGGAGGGCGTCGATGGTGCCCTCGTCCTCGGCCTCGGCGGCCTCCGCCAGACGCGCCTCCATGGCCTGCTCAGCGAGGGCCTTCATGTCCAGGTTGACGCCGCCCAGGCCGCCCGTGAGGTCGTCGAACAGCGGGGCCGTCGCGGCCCGCTCCCGCGCCTCGGCGCTGGCGTTCGCGAGCAGCTTGTCGGCCATCTCGAAGGTCGACCAGGTGCGCACACCGGCCGCCTCGACGGCCTCGACCAGCGGGTCGTTGCCGCCCATGAGGCCCGTGCCGCGGACCCAGCCGATGATGGCGTGGGCCAGGGTGACGCGCTCCGACCAGGACTTCTCGGCGTTCCAGCGGGTGACGAGGGCGTCCAGGGAGGCCTTCGACTCGCCGTACGCGCCGTCGCCACCGAACATGCCGCGGTTCGGCGAGCCCGGGAGCACGACGTGCAGGCGCGAAGCCAGGTCGGTGTCCTTGCCGATGGCGGCGAGGCCGGCGATGAGCCGCTCGACCGACCACAGCAGGATCTTCATCTCGAGCTCGGCGCGCGGCCCGGCGTCCGACATGTCGCCCGAGACGCGGGGCGCCGCGAACGGGAACAGCATCGTCGGGACCAGGGCCTCCTTGTGGACCGTGGTGTACGGGCCCACGGTCTCGGCCTGGCGCTCACCGATCCACTCGACGAGCCCGTCGACGTCGGCGTAGCTCGCCATGTTCGCCGGCACGATCCACAGGGCGGCGTCGGTCCGGGCGCTGGTGCGGTACAGCTCCTTGAAGAAGTCGAGGCGCTTGTCGTCGAGCCGGCTGGTCGTCGCGATCACCGTCGCGCCGCCCGCGAGGAGGCGCGCGGCGACGGCCGCGGCGATCGACCCGGCGGAGGCGCCCGTGACGACGGCGACCTCCCCCGCGTAGACGCCCGGCTCCGGGCTGCTCTTGGCCAGGCCCGAGAGGAAGGCGTACGCCCGGGCGTGCTCGGTGCGGCCGGCCTCGGTGGCCTTCTTCTCCCACCACTGCGCCTGGTCCTGCAGCGCCTTGCCGGCGCCCTTGGCGGTCTCCAGGATGTGCTTGCTGTAGGTCGGGAACGTCGCCGGGTCCATGTTCCACACGCGGAGCAGATCCTCGCGGGCGCTGGCCCAGCGGTCGTCGATGAGGACGGCCTTGTTGGCGTCGAAGGCCGGCGCGACCGAGGTCGCCCAGTCGTCGCCCAGTTCGGTGGCGATCAGCGCGGCGAGCCGCTCCGACTCGTCGTCGAGCGCGGGCAGGCCGCCCTCCTCCTTCGCGAGCCCCAGCTTCTGCAGCAGCACGCGGGCCGAGGAGGCGAGCGCGCCGTCCTCCCCCGTGATCGCGGAGGTGAACTCGGCCAGCGCCGCGGCGTCGACGGTCGCGCCGCCGCCCCCGCCGCCGGCGGAGGGCTTGCCGACGGGCACGCCCTGCGCGGCGCCGACCTCGGCGACCGCGCGGTCGATCAGCGCGTCGAGCGCGGCCGCGTTGGAGACGGGGCCGTCGAGCAGCGTCGCGAGGTCGCCGCCGCGGACCGAGGCGCCCTCGCGGGTGCCGGTGGCCAGCGCAAGCACGGTGTGCTGCGCCCAGCCCGGGCCCAGCTCCCACGTGCCGGTGACGTACTCGGTGATGTAGTTCGGGCGCTTGCCGGTGGAGCCCAGCAGCTTGCGCAGCTGGTTGCCGACGGTCTCCGAGAGCACCGGGCCGAGGGGCTTGTAGGTGCGCGCCAGCTTGGTGACGGTGCCGGCCAGCGTGGGCAGGTCGGCCTCCGCGGCACCGTCGATCGCGCCGAGATTGAGCTCCGAGCCCAGGTCGAGCAGGAGCTGGTTGCGGCGCGAACTCACGCCGTCGCACAGCGTCTCGATCGTGTCGGTCTTCTCCAGCTGGTCCGGACGCATCTTGGTCCAGATCGCGATCATGGCGCGCGTGGCGTCCGCGGCGTCGAACCCGAGGTCGGCCGGGCGGGGCCCGCCCGACGGTGCGCTCGCCACCGGCGCGGCGGTGGGCGCCGCGGCCGCGGGGGCGGCGGCGGGCGCGGCAACCTCGGCGGGCGCGTCGGCACCGTCGTCCTCCGGCACGTCCTCGTCGGTCGCGAAGACCTTCGCGGCGTCGCGCTCGGCGTTGAGCACCGTCGCGGCGGCGCGCTGGTAGGAGGCCAGGGCCAGGGTGCGGCTGGCGAGGTTCGCGAGCGTCGGGGCGGACGCGAGGCCCA
The DNA here is from genome assembly GCF_965137015.1 of Tsukamurella hominis. Lineage (NCBI taxonomy): Bacteria > Bacillati > Actinomycetota > Actinomycetes > Mycobacteriales > Tsukamurellaceae > Tsukamurella > Tsukamurella hominis. The sequence continues at coordinate 93,691 of NZ_CBCRZG010000009.1, forward strand.
CCTCGATGAACCGCTCGACGCCCAGGCCGCCGTGGTCGGTGTCGATGAGCAGCTGGTCCTGCGTCTCGATCCACCGGACCGGGCTGGCGAACTGCCACGCCAGCAGCTCGATGAGCAACGTGCGGGCGGTGGCCATCGGGTCGGCGGCGGCCGCGTCCCAGTCGGCGACGAGCGCGCGGACGGGCTCGCTGGGCACCACGTCGAGGATGGAGACCGCGAAGTCGGCGGTCAGCTCGAACGGGCGGGCCACCAGGTTCGGCAAATACTTGCCGACGAGCTTGGTGTAGTCGAACTCGGCGGGCACCAGCTCCTGCAGGCGCGCGGTGAACTCCGGCACGCCGTCGCGCAGGACCGAGGAGTGGAACGGGATGTCGATGCCCGGCACCAGTTGGAAGGCCTTCGGGCTGCCGGTGCGCTCGGCGATCGCCTTCTCGAGCGCGTCGAGCCCCGCCTGGTTGCCGACCACGACGTACTGCGCGCCGCGCAGGTTGAGGTTGACGATCTCGGCGAACTCGTCGGCGCCCTCGAGATTGCCCTCGACCCATTCCGCGATGTCGGCGTCGTCGACGTCGAACAGCTCGGGGCGGAGCGCGGCCATCGCGTAGGGGCTGCGGCCCTGCTCGTCGCGGGGCACCAGCTGCTGCATGATGCGGCCGCGGTGGAAGACGGTCTCGAGGATCGTGCCGAGCGGCAGCACGCCGGCGGAGGCCAGCGCGTTGTACTCGCCCACCGAATGGCCGGCGATGATCGGATCGTCGACGCGGGCGCCGATCTCGGTGAGCTCGGCGAGCTGGGCGCAGGCCACGGTCGCCATCGCGACCTGGGTGAACTCGGTCAGGTACAGCACCCCGTCGGGATGGGTGTAGACGGTGCCGTTCGCGCGGATCGACAGCGGGTTGTCGCGGACCACGGCGAGGATGGAGAAGCCGAGGTTCTCGCGGGTGTGCGCGTCGGCGGCGTCCCAGACCTCGCGCGCGGCCTTGCTGCGCGAGCGCTGGTTCAGGCCCATGCCCTTGCCCTGGATGCCCTGGCCGGGGAAGACGTACGCGGTGACGGCCGGGAAGGCCACGGCCGAGGCGGCCATCACGAGATCGTCGCCGACCCGCGCGGTGACCTCGAGCAGCTCGCCGCCGCGGTCGATGCCGACCCGCTCGACGGTGAACTGCACCTCGTCGCCCGGGAGCACCATGCCCAGGAAGCGGGTGGTCCAGCCGCGGATCTTTCGGTGCATGACGTCGCCGTTGGAGGCGGAGGCCACCTGCTGCGCGGCGGCCGAGAGCCACATGCCGTGGACGATCGGGCCGGGCAGGCCGGCCAGGCTGGCGGCGACCTGCGAGGTGTGGATCGGGTTGTGGTCGCCGGAGACGGCCGCGAAGCCGCTCATGTCCTGCGGGGCGTTGACCACGGCCTGCCGGACCCGCTTGCGCGGGGTCTCGGTGGCGGTCTCGCCGCGGGCGCCGCCCGCGGGCTGCGGGTCGGCCAGCTCGGCCTCGCCGGTGCGGCCGCGGATCGCGAAGCGCTCGGTCATGACGACGGCCGGAGCGTCGGCGCCGGGGGCGCGGACGTCGATGCCGACGGTGACGACGGTGCCGATGTCGGTGGCGGTCACGTCCTCCAGCCGCGCGGTGGCGCGGTAGGCGCCCGGCGTCGGGTTCGCGGCCAGCTCGATCGCGTGATCGAGGTGCACCAGGTCGAGCATGCCCTCGACGACGGGGCGGCCCTCGGCGGTGGTGGCGGCGCCGACCACGGCGAAGGACGCGGGCCAGCACAGGCCGACGAAGGCGTCCGGCACGGCCAGCTGCTCGTCGCCGTACAGGGCCGACAGGCCGACGGGGAGGCTGTCCGCCGTGATCGCCGCGTGGTCGGCGGCGTCCTCGGCGCGGAACTCGAAGTCGATGGTCGCGGCACCGTCGGAGACGGCGGGCAGATCGCCCGCGGCGGCGAGGGCGACGAGCTTCGACATGGACTCGCTGGCGGCGCCGAGTTCGATGACGGGCACGCCGCCGTCGGCGCAGCTGTCGGGGACCTGGATCGGGATCACGAGGTCGGTGCCCGAGACCGGGATCTCGAGGACGACCGCGTTCGGGCCGGTCACCCGCAGGCGCGCGCCGGTGGCGGAGTGCAGGGCGGAGTCACCGTCGGCCTCGACGGTCCAGGTGCTGCCCGCGCCCAGGCGGGCGATGGGGCTGTGCACGAGGCGGCCGGCCCACAGGATGTTCGTGGCGGCCAGGGCCCGCGCGAGCGGCACGGACTGGACACCCGGCACGACGCGGCGGCCGGCGACGGCCTCCGCGACGACGCCCTCCGCGAGGCGGCGGCGGACCAGCTCGGCCTCGAAGCGGTTGAGCAGGTCGCCGACGGGCTCGTCGACGCGGGTGATGCCGGCGACGGCCTCCGGGCCGGGGATGATGCACACCTCATCGGCGGAGTAGCGGGGCGAGTGCGCCTGCCACAGCGAATCGGAGCGCCACCAGCGGCGGACGTCCTTGTCGACGACGGGCACGAAGTTCACCGGCTTGCCGGGGGTGCGGCACAGCGAGACGAAGAAGGGCACGTCGGCCGGGTGCAGGCGGGTGTCGGCGGCCTCCGGGTAGCGCTGGAGCAGGCGATCGAGCGCGGCGTAGGCGTCGTCGGTCGCGGCGACGTCCGCGAAGGCGGTCTCGATGGGGCCGCGGTCCTCGGGCGCGAGGCGGGCCTCGGCGCGGTGCAGCATCGACAGGAAGCGGTCCTGGTGGGTGATGTCCAGCCAGCCGTAGTCGCCGAAGCGGCTCGCGTCGGCGGCGGCGAGCTGCTCGCGAGTGCCGACCGAGAGCTCGAGGTAGCGCTCGAGCCACTGCGCGTATGTCATCGCGTCGGCGTCGCCGAAGTAGGGCTTGGCGGTGCCGGCCATCGCGGCGACGATCTCGTCGCGGCGCTCGGCCACGGCGTCGCCGTCACCGGCGACCTCGTCGAGCAGGCGGCCGCACGCGGAGGCGGTGTTGTCGATCTCGTGGATGTCGGCGCCCAGCTGGCTGCGGCCCGACGCCATGCCGCCGCCGGCGTGGCCGGCGCCGATCCAGGCGGGGGTGCCGGGGATCTCGGCGAGCAGGCGCTTGACGTCGTCCGACGTCGTGGCCTCGAGCGTCGCCATCGCGGCGGTGCCGACGAGGATGCCGTCGACGGGCATCGCGGGGGCGCCGTACTTGCGCGACCACTCACCGGAGAGGTACTGGGCCGCCAGCTCGGGCGTGCCGATGCCGCCGCCGACCGCGAGGACGACGTTGTTGCGGTCGCGGAGCTCGGCGTAGGTCACGAGCAGCAGCTCGTCGAGGTCCTCCCAGGAGTGGTGGCCGCCGGCCTTGCCGCCCTCGACGTGCACGATCACGGGGAACTGCGGGACCTCGGCGGCGATGCGCGCCACCTGGCGGATCTGCTCGACGGTGCCCGGCTTGAAGGCGACGTGCCGCATGCCGGCCTCGGTGAGCTCCTCGACGAGGGCCGTGGCCTCCTCCAGCTCGGGAATGCCGGCGGTGATGATCACGCCGTCGAGCGGGGCGCCCGCGGCGCGGGCCTTCTGCACGATGCGCTTCCCGCCGAGCTGCAGCTTCCACAGGTACGGGTCGAGGAAGAGCGAGTTGAACTGCGCGGCGCGGCCCGGCTCGAGGAGCGCGGTCAGCTTCTCGACGTTGTCGGCGAAGATCGGCTCGGTCACCTGGCCGCCGCCGGCCAGCTCGGCCCAGTGGCCGGCGTTGGCGGCCGCGGCGACGATGCCGGGATCGACGGTGGTCGGGGTCATGCCGGCGAGCAGGATCGGGCTGCGGCCGGTGAGCTCGGTGAAGCGGGTGGACAGCACGGTGCGGCCGTCGGGCAGGGTCACCAGGCGCGGCGAGAACTCCGACCAGGCCAGCGGGAGCTCCGGCACGCCGCCGGGCGAGAAGAGGTTGCGGGCGCCGCGCAGCGTGGTGGCGGGCACGAGGCCGACGCCGCGGCCGCGCGCGGGGGCTGCGGAGAGCTTGGTGGCGATGTCCTCGGGGCCGAGGTCGATGAGCCAGCGGGCGCCCTTGCCGATCGCGCCGTCGACCTCGTCGACCCAGTCCACGGGCTCCACGAGGACGGCCGCGGCGAGGCGGGCGGCGGTGGCGGCGTCGAGGCCGCAGCGCTCGGCCCACTCCGTGACCAGGCCGACGCCGTCGGCGAGGGCGGGGTGGTGGAAGCCGATGTCGACCGCGACGTCCTCGAACTTCGGCGCGAAGGCGGCGCCGCCGGTGAGCTTCTCCTTGCGCTGCTCCTCCTCGGCCTCGGCGACGGACTCGCAGAACTCGCGGAAGCCGGCGAGCAGCTTCGGGGTGCCGGTGAGCACGAAGGAGTTGCGGTTGTTGCGCACGGCGAGCACGGGGCCGCAGGCGTCGAAGGCGACGGTGGCGGTGAAGTCGGCGAGCAGCTTCTCGAGCTTGTCCCGGCGGACGCCGGTGACCGCCATCATCGGGGTGGCGCCGCCCAGAGCGACGAGGCCCTTGCGGCGGGCGACGACGCGGCCCGCGGCGCCGATGAGGCGCGCGATGGCGAGGAGGTCGCCCTCGTTGCCGCGCGAGGCGAAGGCGGAGACGGCGAGCAGGCCCTGCGAGTGGCCGATGGCGGCGACGGGCGGCACGTCCCACGGGTCGAGGCCCTGGGCCTCGAGGCCGTACAGGGCGACGAGCTGCGCGAACAGCACGCCGGGCACGGAGAAGACGGCACCGTCGACCTGCGGGGCGAGCAGCCGGCGCGACGCCGGACCCGCGGCGGCCTGCGCCTGGTCCTCGTCCTCGTCGGTGGTCTCGGCCTCGGAGGCGGCGATGGACGCGTCGCGCCAGCGCATCGGGTCGAAGGTCAGGGCCTGCGCGCGGAGCAGCTCGGCGCGGACGGGCTCGAGCACGCTGTCGGCGCGCGCGACGAAGCCGTCGAAGAGGTCGCGGTACTCGGGATCGTCGGCCAGGCCGGTCTGCTCCAGGAGCGAGACCAGACCGGGCAGCCAGGGGCCGCCCTGGCCGCCGAAGGTGAGCGCGTACTGCTCCCCCGCTGCCAACCTGTCCACCAGCGCGTCGTTGCTCCGCGGTCCCTTGGCGGTGCGTGCGTTGGCGGTGACGAAGTCGTCGACAGTCATGAATCTCCTCGGATCAGCTCGCTGCGCGCCGCTATGACGGCACGTCCGCGGCAGGCCCGCGGAAAACCCGTATTCCATAAGACCACAGGATTCGCACTACCTCTGACGTGCAGATATGTAACCAGTCGGTATACCGGCGAGTAGCTTGGAGATATCGATTCACGGGTGTATCCGACTGCCGATACACCCATGAATCCACGCAGGTCCACCACCACGTGACCACGATCACCGATGTTTCCCGCGAGTAGCAGTTGTTATCGAATCGTTACCTACCCCATCGCCCCGTCGACGGTCGGTAGTCTGTGCCGATGCAGCCCGGAATGCACCCTTCCGACCGCCCCGCCGCAATCCCCGTCCCCGCCGCCGTGGCGGAGTTGGTGCGTTCCGCCGAGTCCATCGCGGTGCTCACCGGCGCGGGCATGAGCCGCGAATCCGGCATCGCCACGTTCCGCGAGGCGCAGACGGGTCTCTGGGAGCAGTACGACCCGGAGGCGATCGCCTCCGTCGACGGCTGGAGCCGCGACAACGCCCTGGTCTGGGGCTGGTACCAGTGGCGCGCGCACGTCGCGCGGCAGGCGGACCCCAACGACGGCCACATCGCCCTCGCCGAGCTGGCCTCGCACCGCACCGTCTCGATCGTCACGCAGAACGTCGACGACCTGCACGAGCGGGCCGGCTCGCGGGTCATCTCGCACCTGCACGGCAGCCTGTTCGCGCCGCGCTGCGAGCACTGCGGCACCCCCTACCTCGGGTCGGACGCGTTCCTCCCCGACGACGCCGACGTGGAGCCGACGCTGCGCGCCACGCCGCCCACCTGCATGCACTGTCTGTCGCTGGTGCGGCCCGGCATCGTCTGGTTCGGCGAGCCGCTGCCGATGGACGCCTGGAGCCGCGCCGAGGCCGCGGTGGTCATGGCCGACGTGGTGCTCGTGATCGGCACGTCGAACATCGTCTATCCCGCGGCGCGCCTGCCGGAGACGGCGCTCGCGGCGGGGATCCCGGTGATCGAGATCAACCCGGAGGCCACGCCGCTCAGCGAGGCCGCCTCGTACCACTGGCGCGGCACCGCGGCCACGACGCTCCCCGCCCTCGTCGCGGCGATCAACGCGGGCGCGGCCCGCCCGTAGCGGGCGGCGCGGGCGGGCGTGGGGCGTCCGGCGGACCGTCGGACTTCCACTGGCCGATGACGCCCGGGCCGACCAGCGGCATGCCGCCCACGATCTCCTCGCCGTTCTTCCGGTCGATGAGGTAGGCGGGCAGACGGTGGCGGCCGTCGCCCTGGCCGCGCTGCGCGCCCGCGCCGGCCGCCGGCATGCCGTACGGGCCCGTCGAGGGCCGCGCACCCGTGGTGGTCGCTCCCGTGCCGACCTGCGGCGCCGCGGATCGCGCGACCGCGGCGTCCTGCCGCAGGCCGAGCGGCGAGGCGGTGCGCCCGACGTCGCCGCGGCCGCCGATCCCCGACAGCCCGGCGCCGGTGCGGGCGGCCGACGTGAGGGGCACGCCCGTGGACGGCGACAGCAGCGACGACGGCGTCGCGGTGTCGGCCGGCGGATCGTAGGTCGCGTCGTCCGTCGTCGGGTCGGTGCCACCCCCGAGCCCCTCGCCCGCGCCGGTGTCGCCCGAGCCGGTGCCGGCTCCCGTACCGCTCCCCGCCCCGGTCCCGGTCCCGGTCCCGGCTCCCGTGCCGGTGCCTGTGCCGGCCTCGTCCGCGGCGGTGTCCGTGCCCGTCGTCGCAGTGTCGACGGGGGCCGTCCCGGTGACCGCCGTATCGGTCCCGGCACCGGTGCCCGTGTCCGTCGTCCCGCCGTCGCCCGTGCCGGCGCCGTCGGTCGGGGACGCCGTCCCCGGCTCCGTCGGCGCCCCGGTGCCCGCGGCGTTGTTCTTGGTCGCCGCGGGCCCGACGTGGCGGAAGTCGGTGCGGCCGCGGCTCTCCCCCAGCGGCAGGGTGGACGCGGACGTCTGGACCGGCGCGGAGTAGGTGCTGCGCACGCTCTCCGCGACCTGGTTCCGATAGCCGGAGTTCGACCACGCCTCGTCGCGGGAGGGCGGATCGGGCAGGTCGCTGAACTTCCCGTTCGTGGTCGTCGCGGTGTCGGACAGATCCTCGACGTCGCCCACCAGCCGGCGCAGCGCGACGGCGTTCGCGTACGCCCGGTCGGTGTACTGGCCGATCTCGACGTACGACTGGTCCTTGGCCTCGCCGCGCCAGCGGGCGCTCAGGAGACCCGCGTCGCGCTGCAGCTCCGCGAGGCTGTCTGCGTGCGAGTTCCCCGCGCTGCCGATCGCACGCGCGTCCGCCGCGACCCCCGAACCGGAGAGCCCGCGCGCGAAGTGCCGTATCTCGGAGACCGACATCTGCTCCCACGCGGTCTGACCGATGCCCTGGAAATCCGTCACATCAATTGGACGCACCAGGTGCGCCCGCGGTTCCCGATCCACCGGATTAGGGTGAGCGGGGTGAACGACTCGATCGCCATGCCCGACCGCGACACCGTGCTGTGCATGTCGCTCTCCGGCCGGCCCAGCAGCATCGGCACCCGGTTCCACAACTACCTGTACCGCGAGCTCGGCCTGAACTACCTCTACAAGGCCTTCACCACCTCGGACCTGCCCGCGGCCATCGGCGGCGTGCGGGCGCTCGGCGTGCGGGGTTGCGCGATCTCGATGCCGTTCAAGGAGGCGGTGATCGAGCTGGTCGACGTGATGGAGCCGTCGGCGAGTGCGATCGACTCGGTGAACACGATCGTCAACGAGGACGGCGTGTTGCACGCGTACAACACCGATTACGCCGCGGTCGCCTCCCTGCTGGCCTCGCACGGCGTCGATCCGACGCTACCCGTCGCGGTCCGCGGCTCCGGCGGGATGGCGAAGGCGGTGGTCGCCGCCCTGCGCGACCACGGCTGCGCCGACGTGACCGTGGTGGCCCGCAACGCGGGCGCCGGTTCCGCGCTCGCGGACCTGTACGGCTTCCGGCACGCGACCGAGGCGCCCGACGGTGCGCGGGTCCTCGTCAACGCGACGCCCGTCGGCATGGCGGGCGGTCCGGCGGCCGAGGACCTCTCCTTCCCCGCGGCCCTCGTCGCGGCGGCAGACACCGTCTTCGACGTGGTGGCGATGCCGCCCGAGACGCCGCTGGTGCGGGCCGGGCGCGCCGCGGGCACGACGGTGATCACCGGTGCGGAGGTCATCGCGCTGCAGGCCGCGGAGCAGTTCGTGCTCTACACGGGCGTCCGCCCCGACCCCGAGCTGGTCCGGGTGGCGTCGGAGTACTCGCGCGCCTGATCCGGGGTCGCCCGGGTGGCGGCCGGCCTACTCCGTGTCGATGTCGAGCCCGACGGGCTCCCACAGCTCGACGGAGCCGTCGTCGGCGCGCTCGCCGACGGTGAGGGCGCGCTGCAGGGTCAGCGGGCGGACGCCCCGGCGGTCGAGCGCCTGCACCACGACGGACATCGCGGCGTCGGCGTCGGTCGCGAAGACGGATTCGCGGACGCGGACGAACTCCCAGCCGCACCGTCGGAGCTCGCGCTCGCGCTCGATGTCGGACCGGGCCTGTTCGGGCGTCGAGGCGAAGTCGGCGCTGTCGCACTCGACCGCGAGCCGGCCCTGCTCCCCGGTGACCACGAGGTCGATGGAGCGGTTGTTCACCACGACCTTCGGGTTGACGTGGTAGCCCATGTCGCGCAGCCGCACGAAGACCTGCTGCTCGAAGAGGTTGTCGAAGGGCTCGACGCGACGATCCGTCGGCACGTCGGGCGGCATCGGTTGCGCCACTTCGACGTCCGCGCGGGTGACGTAGCGCAACAGCGAGGCGCGCAGGTCGTTCGCCTTGAGGTCCTGCTCGTCGACGGACGTGAACAGCCACAGCTGGTCGCGGGCGCGCGACGCGGCGACGTTGAACCGGCGCTGGAAGTCGCGGCCGGTCAGCGCGCGGAACCGGTAGTCCGGCGCGACCACCATCGACAACAGCACAACGTCGCGCTCGTCGCCCTGGAAGTCGGGCGGCGTACCCACGCGCAGGCGACGGGCGTCCCACTCGTCCGGGTCGATGCTCTCGCGCAGCCGCCGGTACAGCTCGTCGACCTGCCCCTGGCCCTGCAGCGCGATGACGCCGAAGGTGCGCCCGGCGTAGAGCGGGTCGGCGAAGCAGCGCACCAGCTGGTCGACGATGGCCTGGGCCTCCGTCGGGTTGCTGATCCGCGCGCCCTCGCCCTCGACCTTCGCCTTCGGCACGTGGGTGACCCGCAGCGGGACGGGACGGTCGGCGCCGTAGTGCCGCACCGGGATCAGCGGCGCATCGCTGTAGAACTGCCGCGAGCTGAAGTCGATGATCTCCGGCATGCACCGGAAGTGCTCGCGGAGCCGCACGGTGTGCCCGAAGCGCGTGCGCAGCAGGGTGAACAGGCTCGACCGCGGGGTCAGCGAGTCGCGCAGGTACGGCGGGATGTCGGGCAGCTGGGCGTCCAGCCGGGCGAAGACGTCGTCGAGGCTGACGCCGGTGAACGCCGAGGGCGCGCACTGGTTCTCGTCGCCCACGACGATCACGCGCGGCGCGAGCCACAGCAGGAAGGAGCTGGTGATGTCGGCCTGGCTGGCCTCGTCGACGATGACCACGTCGAAGGCGTTGCGCTCCGGGGAGATCGACGCGACGACCTGCGAGATCGGCATGATCCACGCGGGCACGGCGGACTGCGCCTGACGCATCGCCTCGCGGGCCGCGACGCGGAAGCGCTCGGCGTGCCGGCCGGAGCCGCGGCCGATCGAGGAGACGTGGTCGCGGTAGGCGTGCAGCGCCTGGATCTCGTCGAAGGTCATGCGGCGCAGGCACTGCCGCCACGCGCTCGCCGTCGCGATCCGGGTGGTGTAGTGCGCCACGTCCTGCTCCGCGGCCTGCAGGTCGGCCTCGAGCTGGGCGTCGTCCCCGGGGTGCACGCGGGACGCGGCCCAGGTGACCGCGCGGCGCCAGGACCAGGCCGCGGCCAGTTCGGGCACCCGGACGTCCCACACGGGGTCGTCGGCGGTGCGGGCGACGAGGTCGAACAGGGCGGGCGCCTTCGTCCGCAGGCGCAGCGCGAGGAGGTCCAGCGCGCCGCGGTCGTCGCGCTCGGCGCGGGCGGCGTCCCAGGCGCGGCGGGCGTCGCGGATCGCGGGGTACTTGTAGCCGCGGAGGGCGGCGACCATCGCGTCGCCCTCGGGCGACGGGCCGCGCTCGACCATCTCCTGCACCTGCACCCGGATGGCGTCGAGGCGGCTGTGCGCGTCGCGCGCACCGGCGGCGGCCGAGATCGCGATCACCTGGCGGGCGGTCTGATCCGTCTCGGCGAGGTCCTTGGGTCGCGGCGCGTGCTCGGAGAGGGCCTGCATGGCCTCCACCAGGCGATCCCGTTCGGCGACGAGGCGCACGACGGTCCGCGCCCGCAGAAGCTGGTCGGCGGCCTGACTCAGCCGCTCGCTGCGGCCCCGCGTGGCGGTGCGGCCGGACGGGTCGGTCGCGGGCGCCTCGAGCCCGAGCGCGCGCAGCACGTCGCCCACGCGGCCGATCACGTCCTCGACCTTGAGATGCTGTGCGGCGGCACGCAGATGCGCCTTGTCCGCCCCGTCGGCACCGTCGACGACGATGCCGAGACCGGTCGCCTCGAACTGCTTCTGCTCGGGCTTGCGGAACCGCTTACGCGGCTCGTTGCCCAAGGACAGGTGGCGCGCGTAGTCCTCGATCGCGGCGCGATCGTTGGCGTCCGGGGTGTCGCTGAGCTGGACGACGACGCCCTCGAGCTCGCCGTCGGCGTTGCGGGCCGTGGCGATCTGCTCCTCCAGGCCGCCCAGCCTGGCGGCGAGGTGCGCGCGATCGCCGATGAGCATGTCCTCGGCCAGCAGCTGCGCGGACGGCGGGTAGCGGCGCACCCGCTCCACGAGCTCGTGGATCAGGTCGGCGCGGGCCCGGATCACGGCGAGGCGGTCGGCGTCGACGCCGCCGAGGACGTGCGTCAGTGCGCCGCTGTCGGCACCCGCCAGCGGGGAATCCGCGAGGGTGGCGCACAGCGCCTCGAGCTCGTCGGCGTCGGGGACCTCGGAAAGGTTGGGCAGGTTGTGCGCGAGGCGGCGCGAGAAGTTCTCGTCGTTGCGCCGCAGCAGGGCGACGAGGCGGTCGAAATCGCGGGTGTCGAGCGGGGGCACCGCGCCGTCGACGGGGCCGGGCAACCAGGAGTACTTGTCGGCGTCCCGGCGGACCTGGGCGACGATCTCCGCCGGCTTGCCGGAGTAGGCCGAAGCCAGCCAGTCGGAGTCCTCGCTCTCGGCGGTGCGCAGCGACCAGACCTCGCGGACCAGCTCCTCGCGGCGCTCGATGGCGCGGTCGCGCTTGGCCCGCAGGTCGCGGATCTCGGCGTCGGCGAGGGCCTCGGAATAGGTGGACTTGCGGGTGGCGATCTCCGTGACCGACGCGGCGAGCGAGGCCGAGCCGTCCTTGGTCACGTCGGTGACGGAGACGACGAGCTGGCGCACCTCCGGCGGCAGCTTCTCCTCGAGCACGGCGAGGGCCTGCGCCTTCTCCGAGACGACCAGCACGCGTTGCCCCTTGGCGAGCAGGGCGGCGAGGAGGTTCGCGATGGTGTGGGTCTTGCCGGTCCCGGGCGGTCCCTCGACCACGACGCCGGAGTCGGCGCCCATGTGCGCCAGGATGTCCCGCTGCTCGACGTTGGAGGGCAGCACGTAGTACGCCTCGTCCAGGAGCTCGAGCGGGCTCATCGCGCCGTCCACGGCGAGTTGCCGGATCCGCTCCTCCGAGCTCACGCCCTCGACGAGCTGCGCGAGCCCGATCGGCACGTCGCGCTCGGCGTCGGCGACGTCGGCCTTCATCGCGTCGTAGAAGCCCAGCAGGGGCGCCGAACCCCGGGTGCGGAGGACGAGTGCCGGGGCGAACTCGACGTGCGCTCCCCCGTCCTTCGCCGCGGCGCCGAGCCACGTCGACGTGAACTCCTGGCACGCGGGATCGAGCACGGTGCGGGCGTTCTCGCGCAGCTCCGTCTGCAGTTCGGCGGAGCCGGAGAGGTCGAACGACGGGAGCCCGGCGAGCAGCAGCGAGTCCTCGACGCGGGGCACGGAGTCGCGCGGGAGCACCACCGCCAGGCGCTTGCCGCGGCGGTCGCGCTCGAGCAGCACCGGCTGGGTCAGCAGGTGCGCCCGGATGGCGGTGTCGCCGTCGCGGGCGGTGAGCAGGCCCGAGGCGAGCACCAGCTCGACCGACTCCGGGTGGTCGGTCAGCTCGTCGAAGACGCGCAGCAGCCGCGAGTGCGGCGAGTCCGGGGCGTCGTCGCGCGGCACCGTGAAGATCGTGGCGCCGGGCTTGGCGTCGGCGTCCCAGCTGTCGGTGAGGGCACCGTCGCCGGTGAGCGGCAGCACCGCGAGGTGATCGTCGAGGTCCCGCGTCACGACGGACCGGGACCGGATCAGCTCGTCCAGGTACTGCAGCAGACGGACGACGCGATCCCGACGGCCACCGGGGCCGTCGCCCTGGTCACCGGCGGCGGTCATGCGCTCCTCGAGTCTGTCGGGTCGGCCGCAGCCGACAGTCGGCGCGCCCGGGTCGAGCTACACCTTGACTAAAGGTTAATACATCTGTGAGCAAACGCCGACACGCTCGTCACCGCTTGCGGCCCGCGCGGAAACGCTGCTTGCCCGCGCTCGGCCGGCCCGACGGTGCGCCCGGGTCGCGCTCGAGGTTGATCAGCTGCCCCGAGATGCGGGTCCGCTCCAGCGCGTCGAAGACGTCCCGGTCCAGATCGTCCGGCAGCTCCACGATGCTGTGATCCGGGCGGATGCTGATGTGCCCGAAGTCGCTGCGCCGCAGCCCGCCCTCGTTGGCGATCGCGCCGACGATCTGCGACGGGGTGGCGTGCTGCCGCTTCCCCACCGCGATCCGGTACGGCACCATCGGGCGGCCCGTCTTGCGATGCGTCGACGGTTCGCGGTCCCGATCCCGGTCCCGGCCGCGCGCGGGGCGGCCGTCGCGGTCGCCGAAGTCGCGGTCCTTGCGGTCGCGGGCGTTGCGCTCGCGCTCCGGCGGGTCGGGCTTGAGCAGGAACGAGGCGCCGTCGCGCGACTGCAGCGCCAGCGCCGCGGCCACGTCGACCAGGGGCACGTCGTTGGCGCCCACGTAGTCCTCGATCAGCCTGCGGAACATCTGCAGGTGGTCGTTCGTGAGGTTCTCGGTGATGGACTCGCCGAACTTCTCCACGCGGTGCGCGTTGACGTCCTCGACCGAGGGCAGGCCGATCTCGGTGAGCGGCTGCCGGGTGGCCTTCTCGATGGCGCGCAGCAGGTGCCGCTCGCGCGGCGTCACGAAGAGCAGCGCGTCACCCTTGCGGCCGGCCCGGCCGGTGCGGCCGATCCGGTGCACGTAGGACTCGGTGTCGTGCGGGATGTCGTAATTCACGACGTGGCTGATCCGCTCGACGTCGAGGCCGCGGGCCGCGACGTCGGTGGCGACCAGGATGTCGATCTTGCCCTCTTTGAGCTGGCCGATCGTGCGCTCGCGCTGCGCCTGCACGATGTCGCCGTTGATCGCGGCGGCCGCGTGCCCGCGGGCGCGCAGCTTCTCGGCGAGTTCCTCGGTGGCCGACTTGGTGCGGACGAAGATGATCATCCCGTCGAACTCCTCCACCTCGAGGAGGCGGGTGAGCGCGTCGAGCTTGCGCTGGTGCGCGACCTGCAGGTAGCGCTGCGTGATGTTCGACGCCGTCGCGGTCTTGGCCTTGACGGTGACCTCGACCGGGTCGTGCAGGTACTTCTTGGAGATCTTGCGGATCGCCGGCGGCATGGTGGCCGAGAAGAGCGCGACCTGCTTGAACTCCGGGGTGTCGGCGAGGATCCGCTCGACGTCCTCCTGGAAGCCCATGGTGAGCATCTCGTCGGCCTCGTCGAGCACCAGGAACTCGAGGTTCGAGAGGTCGAGCGTGCCCTTGGAGAGGTGGTCGATCACGCGGCCCGGGGTGCCGACGATGATCTGCGCGCCACGGCGCAGGCCCGAGAGCTGCACGCCGTAGCTCTGGCCGCCGTAGATCGGCAGCACGGTGATGGTGGGCATGTGCACGGCGTACTTGCCGAAGGCCTCCGACACCTGCAGCGCGAGCTCGCGGGTGGGGGCCAGCACGAGCGCCTGGGGCTTGCGGCTGTCGCCGTCGATCTTGGAGAGCACGGGCACGGCGAACGCGGCGGTCTTACCGGTGCCGGTCTGCGCGAGGCCGACGACGTCGCTGCCGGAGAGCAGCGGCGGGATGGTGGCGGCCTGGATCGGCGACGGATTCTCGTACCCGACCTCGGCGAGGGCGCGCAGTACGCGCTCATCGATTCCGAGGTCGAGGAAGGTCACCGGTTCGGCTTCGTTCTCCGGAGCCTGCACGTCATCGACGACGGCGGCGGGGGCGGTGCGCTCAGCACCGAATTCATCAGACATTGTTTCCCCAGCATATGCGGTATCCGCCGCGCACGCGAAACACTATCGGAATCGGACATCCTCCGATAGGTTGTGCTCATTCCACTATCTGCATGAGGAGATGAAGTTGCGCATCGAGTCCACGGCACCCACCCGGACCCACGCACCGTCCGACAATCTGACCACCCGGGTCCGCGACCTCGCAGCGTCCGCACCGTCGACGGAGCTGTTCCTGCGGCCCTCCGGCTCCGGCTGGTCCCCCGTGACCGCGGCGCAGTTCAACGAGCAGATCACCGCGGTGGGCAAGGGCCTCATCGCCCGCGGGGTCGACGCCGGCACCCGGATCGCGATCATGAGCCCCACCCGGTACGAGTGGGCCCTCCTCGACTACGCGAACTGGTCCGTCGGCGGTTCGACGGTGGCGGTGTACGAGTCCAACTCGGCCGCGCAGGTCGAGCACATCCTCGCGGACTCCGCCTCGATCGCGCTCATCACCGACACCCGCGCCACGGCCGACCGGATCGCCGCGGGCGTGCCCGCCGGCACGCAGGTGTGGGTGATCGACGAGGGCCTCGTCGACGCCCTCGTGGCCGACGGTGCCGGGGTCTCGGACGAGGACTACCTCGCGCGGGCGACCGCCGTCGAGGCGTCCGCGGAGGCGACCCTGGTCTACACCTCGGGCACCACCGGCAAGCCGAAGGGCGTGGTGCTCACGCACGACAACCTGCTCAGCGAGTACGACGCCATCCACGAGGGCCTGGACAAGATGGCGGGGAAGAACGCCAGCACGGTGATGTTCCTGCCGCTCGCCCACATCTTCGCGCGCGCCATCTCGGTCGCCGCGGTCCAGCACTCGATCCGGGTGGCGCACACGGCCGACCTGTCGAACCTGACGGGCCTGTTCGGCGAGCTCAAGCCCACCTACATCCTCAGCGTGCCGCGCGTCTTCGAGAAGGTGTACAACACCATGAGCGCGAAGGCCGAGGAGGGCGGCAAGGGCAAGATCTTCAACGCCGCGGTGGACACGTCCATCGAGTTCAGCAAGGCCCGGGACACGGGCGGCGCCGGGCTGGTGCTCAAGCTCAAGCACGCGCTGTTCGACAAGCTCGTCTACTCCAAGCTGCGCGAGGCCCTCGGCGGCCAGTGCGATTGCGCCGTCTCCGGCGGCGCCCCGCTCGGCGCGCGCCTCGGCCACTTCTTCCGCGGCGCCGGCGTCACCGTCTACGAGGGCTACGGCCTGTCCGAGACCAGCGCGGCCATCACCTGCAACACGCCCACCGAGCAGCGGATCGGCACCGTCGGCCGGCCCGTCCCCGGCAACGAGGTCGCGATCGCGGACGACGGCGAGGTGCTGCTCCGCGGTCCCGTCGTCTTCGGCGGCTACTGGGGCCTGCCGCAGGCGAACGCCGAGGCGCTGCAGGACGGCTGGTTCCACACCGGCGACCTGGGCTCCCTCGACGCCGACGGCTACCTGTCGATCACGGGCCGCAAGAAGGAGATCCTGGTGACCGCGGCGGGCAAGAACGTCGCGCCCGCGCAGACCGAGGACGCGCTGCGCCAGCACCCGCTGGTCTCGCAGGCGATGCTCGTGGGCGACAAGCAGCCCTTCGTCGGCGCGCTCATCACCCTCGACCAGGAGGCGCTGCCGGGCTGGCTCGCGGCGCACGGGCTGCCGGCCGAGATGACGCTCGAGGAGGCCGCCGCCAACGACGTCCTGCTCGCCGAGATCGCCTCCGCCGTGGGAACCGCGAACGCGCTGGTCTCCAAGGCCGAGCAGGTGAAGAAGTGGAGCGTGCTCAGCACCGACTTCACCATCGAGGGCGGCGAGCTCACCCCGACGCTCAAGGTCAAGCGCAACGTCGTCATGGACAAGTACGGCGACGAGGTCGACGCGATCTACGCCTGATCGCCCCCGGACGACGAACGCCGCCCCTCCCCTGCGGGAGTGGGCGGCGTTCGTGTTCGCAGCGTGTCGTCGCAGCGCGTCAGACGTCGAACTGCGCGCGGATCTCGTCCGAGTTCTTCTTCTCGAAGTAGAAGCCGAGCAGCGGGATGGTGCCCGCGAGCAGCGTCAGCAGGAAGCGCGGAGCGGGCCAGCGCACCTTGACGCCCAGGTCCAGCGTGAGGATCAGGTAGATGAAGTAGCCCCAGCCGTGGATGATCGCGATCAGTCCGAGCCAGCCCGGGATCGGCCAGTCGAAGGCAGGCGCGAGCAGGTACTTGTAGATCATCTCGGCGCACAGGATGAGCAGGAAGTAGCCGGTGAAGTTGGCCATGAAGCGGTAGCGCTTGAGCGCGCCGCTCACCTGGTCGCGGCGCTTGGCCGCCAGATTCTCCGCCGTCGGCGCGGGTGCGTCGGTCACTTCTTCTCCTCGGTCTGCTCGCTCCCCGCCAGTTCGGCGAGGAGCTTGTTGTACTCGTCGTGCGCCGGGTCGTCCGGCGCGGTGTCGGGGGCCGACGGTGCCGCCACCCGGGTGGGCAGGAAGCCGTCCGGGATCGCGGTCAGCGTGCCTGCGGGCGCGACCGTCGGCCGCGGCGCGACGGCCGGTCGCTCGACGGGGGAATCCTCGGGCGCGGCATCCGCGCCGCCCTCGGCCTCGGCGACGAGCCGGTCCTGCAGCTCCGCCTCGTCCTCGAGCTGCACGAACCGGCGGTAGCCCCAGATCGCCGCGACGGCGAAGAGCGGCCACTGCAGGGCGTAGCCGAGGTTCCGCGCGGAGCCCGCGCTGGACTCGAAGCGCCCCCACTGCCACCAGCCGAGCGCCAGGAACGCCGCGGCGGCGATCACGACGAACGCGATCAGCGCGGGGCGATGACGACGACGTTTCACGACCTCGACGGTACCCGTCAACCCGGCGGTGTCCGAATACCGGTATCGTGACCTGCGCCGCAGCCGAGGCTCTCCGCTGCCGCACGCGCCCGTGGCGGAATTGGCAGACGCGCTGGATTTAGGTTCCAGTACCTCCGGGTGTGGGAGTTCAAGTCTCCCCGGGCGCACCCTTCGCTCAACCGCTCTCCGTCGTCTCTGTGAATCCACGGCTCAGGTGAACAGGAGGCCAGATTTGGCCTCCTGGCTATCTCAGCCGTGGATTCACAGTCGCTTCCGTGACCAACCCCGGTCACACTGACCTCGCGGCAGGAACTTTTTCGCGGAACTACTTCGGTCCCCTTCTCAGCCGGGATCGCCCCTGCACAGCCCGCCCGTAGCGGGTGGATCGTGCCCCTTGAAACGGCGTTCCCTGTGAATTCTCTTCGGAGGAACTCAGTTTCGCCCCGCTACGTTCGGAGGAGTGGCTCGGACCGCCCACCGGTGGATCCGAGCGACGACGAAGGGAGAACCACATGCTCACACGATGGAAGATCGCCGCCACCGCCGGCGCTGCCGGCGCCCTCGCCCTGGCCCCCGCCGCGATGGCGCAAGCGGCACCGTCCGACCCGGTACCCGGCACGAACTGCACGGTGGCCCAGGTCGAACGCGCGCTGGTCGCCGTCGCGCCCGAGGCGGCGACGATGGTGAATCAGGTGCCCGGCGGCCGCGCCGAGGCCGAACGGATCCTGACGCTGCCGCCCGCCGAGCGCACCGCCCGGATCCACGAGCTGGGCCGGCAGAACCCGCAGCTCGCGGCGTACTACAGCCAGAACCAGGGGAAGATCAATCAGACGATCGGCGTCGTGGCGTCGACCTGCTCGCAGTACTGATCGCCCCACGCACCACGAAGGCGCCGACTCCACCGGGAGTCGGCGCCTTCGCCGTACGAGCACGATCCGTCAGGAGATCGGGATCTCCTTGATCTTCGAATCCGGCTTGCCCGCCGTCTTGCAGTAGACGATCGCCTGCTGCTGCAGTCCCGTGATCACGAGCGCCGAGGGCTCGTCGCCGTGCTTGTCCTTGTACAGCTTCGTCACCTGCTCGCGCTGGTCCGCGTCGGACATCTTCTGGTAGTTTTCGCAGGTCGTGTCGCCGCCCTGCTTCGTGCAGCCGGTGAGGGTGAGCGCGGCGACGGCGAGCACCGCCGCACCGAGGCGGATTCCGTTCGTGGGCTTCGACATGGGGCACCTTCCGGCTGGATGACGGGACGGGTCGACCCTACCGAGACGCCGGTCGCGTCAGTCGACGCAGGGGATCTCGCCCCCGCGCAGGGTCGTCCCGGAGTCCGGCACCGGGCCCGCCGCGGCGGACGTGGGCACCGTCGTCGTACCCGGCGCGCGGGGCGCGGTGAAGCCCACGGGCTTCGGAGCCGGCGTCGCGCCGGCGGCCTCGGTGGCGTCGGAGGTCTCCTCGGCGTCATCGGGTTCGGGCACGGACTGCCCGAAGGCCTTCTGCACCTGCGCACGGATGGCCTTCGGATCCACCAGGTTCACGGCCTGCTGGTCGATCATGTCGTAGCCGAGCACCGGCAGCGTCGTGAACGTGAGGTTCGTCCCGGCGATCTGGCCGGCCTGCTGCGCGAACTCCTGCAGGTCCCAGCCGTCGGAGACGACGACGTCCTTCTGCGCCACGGCGATCAGGGACTGCAGCTTCCGGACGTCGCCGAAGACGCCCTGCTTCTGCAGCTGCACCATGACGCCGGCGATGAACGCCTGCTGCCGGTGCGTGCGGTCGAGGTCGCCGTCGGCGAGCCCGTGCCGCTGCCGGACGAAGGCCAGCGACTGCGCGGCGTTCAGCTTCTGCCGACCGGCGGGGAAGGCGGCGCCGGAGTAGCTGTCGCGCACCGGGTTGTTGAGGCACACCTCGACGCCGCCCAGGGTCTGCGCGAGGTCGTAGAAACCGACGAGGCTGACCTCCGCGAAGTGGTCGATCGGCACGCCCACGAGCCGGCCGACGGTGGCGATGGTCGCGGCGCGCGCCGACTCCCGGGCCTTGCTCTCGAGCTCCTTGCGGTCGGAGACGCCCGTCGCGGCCAGCTTGTCCTCGACCTCGGCCTTGCGGGTGCCGTACGCCTCCTTGATCTTCCCCTTCTTCTTCGACTCGACGCCCATGAAGGTCACGTAGTCGTCGCGCGGGATCGAGAAGGCGGTCACCTTCTTCCCGTCCGCGGGCACGTGCAGGAGGATCAGCGTGTTGGTGTTGTAGCCGCCGTTGTCGCTGGTACCGGCGTGCAGTTGCTCGAGGACGTCGGCGGGCAGCGGATCCCCGTTCTGATCGCGCCGGGTGTCCAGCCCCATCAGCAGGATGTTCTTCGCACCACCCGTGGACTTGGCGACCTTGGCCTCGGCGAGCGCGCGCGAGACGTTGAATCCGCCGATCACCAGATTGGTGCTCCACCAGACTGTTCCGGTGACGGCGAGCACGACGGCCGACAGCAGCGCGATGGCCACGCGGCCACCCCGCGCTCCCGACGGTCTGCGCTTCACGCGGCGACATTACCGCGCGGAGCACCCCTACTCGGGGACGCGCGCCGCGAGCGCCCGGAGCGGCTCCACCAGCTGGGCGAGCGCCCGCGCGCGGTGGCTGATCGCGTTCTTCTCCTCCGCGGTCAGCTCCGCGGCGGTGCGATCCGAGCCCTCCGGCAGGAAGACCGGGTCGTACCCGAAGCCGCCGTCGCCGCGGGGCTCCCGCAGGACGGTGCCGCGCCAGGTGCCGCGCACCGTCCGCTCCCCCGTGCCGTCCACGAGGGCGCACGCCGAAACGAACTCGCCGCCGCGCCGCTCGTCCGGGGTGTCGGAGATCTGCGCGAGCACAAGGGCGGTGTTCGCCGGGTCGTCCCCGTGGCGGCCGGACCAGCGCGCCGAGAGCACGCCGGGCATGCCGTTGAGGGCGTCGACGCAGATGCCGGAATCGTCGGCGAGGCAGGGCAGTCCGGTCCGCTCGTAGCCCTGCCGGGCCTTGATGAGCGCGTTGCCCTCGAACGACGGCGCGTCCTCGGGCAGCTCCTCGAAGGCCGGGACCTCGTCGAGCCCGACGACCTCAAGGCCGACGATGCCCGCGTCGGCGACGACCTGCCGCAGCTCGCGGAGCTTCTTCGCGTTGCGCGAGGCGAGCAGCAGCCGGGCGCCCGTCACTGCCCGAACTTCTTCTTCTGTTCGCCCTCGAACTCCGGCAGCACGCCCGGGTACGGCGCCGCGAGCGCCTCCTTCTGCACGGCGAAGAGCTTCTCGGTGCCGGCGACCGCGGAGTCGAGCATCCAGTCGAGGGTGGTGCGGGCGAAGGTGGCGCCCTCGCCCGTGCCCTGCACCTCGACGAGGGTGCCGGTGTCGGTGGCGACGACGTTCATGTCGACCTCGGCGCGCGAATCCTCCTCGTACGGCAGGTCGAGCCGGACGCGGCCGTCGACGACGCCCACCGAGACGGCGGCGATCGCGCACGAGATGGGCTGCGGGTCGGTCAGCTTGCCGGCGGCGCCGAGGTAGGTCACGGCGTCGCACAGCGCGACGTAGGCGCCGGTGATCGACGCGGTGCGGGTGCCGCCGTCGGCCTGCAACACGTCGCAGTCGATGGCGATCGTGTTCTCGCCCAGCGCCGCGAGGTCGATGCAGGCGCGCAGCGACCGGCCGATGAGGCGGGAGATCTCGTGGGTGCGGCCGCCGACCTTGCCCTTGGTGGACTCGCGGCGGCTGCGCTCGTGCGTGGCGCCGGGGAGCATCGAGTACTCGGCGGTCAGCCAACCCTGGCCCGATCCGCGGCGCCAGCCGGGCACGCCCAGCTCGACGCTGGCGGTGCACAGCACCTTGGTGTTGCCGAACTCCACCAGCACCGAACCGGCGGGGTTCTGCGTGAATCCCCGGGTGATGGTCACGGGGCGGAGTTCGTCGTCGGCCCTGCCGTCTGCGCGTCTGCTCACGGCCCCAGCCTATCGCCTCCCGTCGGCGGGGGCGCTAGAGCTCGAAGACGTCGCCGCCCGTCACGGCGTGGACCGGCCCGTCGTAGACGGAGCGCGCCTCGGCGAGCACCGCTTCGCGCGAGGTCCACGGCGGGATGTGGGTGAGCAGCAGCCGCCCGACGCCCGCGTCCGCGGCGGCCTGGCCGGCCTCGACGCCCGAGAGGTGCACGCCCAGCGGGCGGTTCGCGGGGTCGTGCGTCCAGCTGGCCTCGGCCAGCATCACGTCCGCGCCGCGGGCGACCTCGACGAGGTTGTCGCAGACGCCGGTGTCGCCCGTGTACGCGAGGACCTTGCCGCTCGGCGACGTGATCCGCAGGCCGTGCGACTCGGGCGGATGGAACATGCGGAAGGGACGCACGGTGAGGCCTCCCACGACGTGGTCCTCACCCTCGGCCCACGCGGAGAAGTCGAACGTGTCGGAGATGTCGTCGAGCATCGCCGCCGACTCGGCGGAGGCGCGCCCCAGGCGCTCCGGGGTGTCCGCGGGGCCGATCAGGCGGGCGCGGCCCACCGCGGGCTCCGGGTGGTAGCGCCGCCACACGAGCAGCGACGGCACGTCGAGGCAGTGGTCGGCGTGCAGGTGCGAGAGCATGACGGTGACCGTGTTCGGGTCGACTCGCTGTTGCAACTCCCCCAACACCCCGGGTCCGAAATCCATGACGACCGGATCCTGCCCGTCCACCTCCAAGAGGTATCCCGAGCAGGCCGCCCGAGGACCGCCGACGCTGCCGGAACACCCGAGGATGGTGAGACGCATGAAGCACATGCTGCCAGATCCGCGATCGTCACGAGGCAATCGCGCCGACCTCACGGGAATTGCCAGGTCCGGACTCGGTGCGGGCGCGGCGCCCGAGCAGCACCGCCGCGAGCACGCCGCCGACGGCGCCCCACAGGTGCGCCTGCCACGAGACACCGGGCTGACCGGGCAGAACGCCCCACAGCATGCCGCCGTAGAGCACCATGAGCGTCACGCCGACGATGATGTCGAGCGGTTTGCGGGTGAACAGCCCCCGCACCGCCAGGTAGGTCATCCAGCCGAACAGCACCCCCGACAGCCCGATCACCACGGTGTTCGTGCCGCCCGTCACCCACACGCCGACGCCCGACACCAGCCAGATGATCGCGGTGGCGAGCAGGAACCGGCCGGCACCAGCGATCAGGCCCAGAAAACCGAGGATCAGCGCCGGAACGCTGTTGGCGGCCAAGTGCTCCCAACCGCCGTGCAGGAGCGGAGCGGCGGCGATCCCGCGGATCGCGTCGCCACCCTCACGCGGGTGGATGCCCCACTGGTCCAGGGAGTTGCCGGCGACGGTGTCGACGACCTCGATGGCCCATAGCGCGGCGACGAAGACCGCGATCACGATCGCGGACCGTCCGGCCGTGCTCCCAGCCGCTCGCCGCACGGGCGACCGCTCGTCCTTGATGGGAACCGTCATGGCGACCTCCTCGCGCGAGCGGAGGCGGTGCTTCACTCACGCCCAGAGCTGGCCGTCGAGGGCCTCCTCCGCATCTTCCAACGTACCGTCGTACGCGCCGGTCGACAGATACTTCCATCCCGCATCCGCGACGACGAAGGCCACATCGGCGCGCTCGCCCGCGGCCAGGGCCTTGTTCGCGACGCCCAGCGCGGCGTGCAGCACCCCGCCGGTGGAGACGCCGGCGAAGATCCCCTCGTCGTCGATGAGCTGCCGCATGCGGCGCACCGCGTCGTAGGCGCCCACGGAGAACCGCCGCGTCAGGACCGTCTCGTCGTAGAGCTCGGGGACGAAGCCCTCATCGAGGTTGCGGAGCCCGTAGACGAGCTCGCCGTACCGCGGCTCGGCGGCGACGATCTGCACGCCGGGCACGTGTTCACGCAGGTAGCGGCCGGTGCCCATGAGCGTGCCGGTGGTGCCGAGCCCCGCGACGAAGTGCGTGATCTCGGGCAGGTCGGCGAGCAGTTCCGGCCCCGTCCCCGTGTAGTGCGCGCGGGCGTTCGCGGGGTTGCCGTACTGGTAGAGCATCACCCAGTCGGGGTGTTCCGCGGCGAGCTTCTTCGCCTCCGCCACGGCGCGGTTGGAGCCGCCCGCGGCGGGGCTGGAGATGATCTCGGCTCCGTACATGGTGAGCAACTGACGCCGCTCCGCGGAGGTGTTCTCGGGCAGCACGCACACCAGCCGGTAGCCCTTGAGCTTCGCGGCCATCGCGAGGCTGATCCCGGTGTTGCCGGAGGTGGGCTCGAGGATGGTGTCGCCGGGGCGGAGCCGGCCGTCGGCCTCGGCCTCCGTGATCATCCGCAGCGCCGGGCGGTCCTTGATCGACCCCGTCGGGTTGCGGTCCTCGAGCTTGGCCCACAGCCGGACGGCGGGCGCACCGTTGGACCCGTCCCAGCGGGGCGACAGGCGCGGCAGCCCGACCAGCGGCGTCCCGCCCAGCGAGTCGAGCAGCGAGTCGAAGCGCACCTATCCGCCCGCCACCGCGGGAAGCACCGTGACGGTGCCGCCGTCGGCGACGGGGGTGTCGAGGCCGCCGGTGAACCGCACGTCCTCGTCGTCGACGTAGACGTTGACGAACCGGTGCAGCGCGCCGTCGGCGATGAGCCGGTCCTTGATCCCGGCGTGGCGGGTCTCGAGGTCGTCGATGACGGCGGCGAGCGTCGCGCCGTCGGCGGGGACGCGCTTCTGGTCGCCGGTGAGCGGGCGCAGGATGGTCGGGATGGACACGGTGACGGACATCAATCCTCCAGGATGTGGACGGGCTCTTCGGTGATCACGGAATCGACGATGCGGTAACTGCGGACCTCGGCGTCGGGGCCGAGCTCGTCGCGGGTGGAGATCAGGACGTAGTGCGCGTTCGGCTCGGAGGCGAGGCTCGCATCGGTGCGGGAGGGATAGGCCTCGGTGTGGGTGTGCGAGTGGTAGATCACCACCGGCTCCTCGTCGGCGTCGTCCATCCCGCGCCAGACGCGCAGTTGCTCGCCCGAGTCGAAGCGGTAGAACGTGGGCGAGCGCTCCGCGTTGAGCATCTCGATGAACCGCTCGGGGCGGTCGGAGCCCTCGGGCCCGGCGATGACGCCGCACGCCTCGTCGGGGTGGTCGCGGCGCGCGTGCGCGATCATGCGCTCCACCAGGTCGCGCTTGATCGTCAACCCGCGCGGCGGGCCCGGCTCCGTCATGTGCCGTGCAACCGCCGCCGGGCGCGGGCTATTCCGGCTCGCGGTCGAGCATCACCGAGACCAGCACGTCGAGCATCGCCGAGAGCCAGTGGTAGACGTCCACGTGCCCGGCCCGGGCCGGGTCCTCGGAGGACGGCCCGTCGGGCAGGTCGGCGGTGATGCCCAGCAGCGTGCCGAGCGCGAGCCGCAGGTCGTTGATGCAGGTCAGCCAGTCCTGCGCCTCGGACTCGGTGAGGGAGACGGTGCCGGCCCGCTCGGGCAGGGTGGCGAGCACCGTCTGCGCGGCGTCGCGCTTGGCGTCGATCACCTCGGGCTCGTTGAGGGAGCGGAGCGCGCCGTTGAGGTCGCGGGCCAGCTCGCCCGACGGTGCCTCGGTCGCCCCGGGCGCGTTGGCGTCGGGCCGGTAGAAGTCGGGCAGCAGTCGCTGCAGCACGGTCTCCTGGGGCGGCTCGGCGTGGCCGGTCCGCAGCCCGGTCAGCTCGGCGAGATCGTCGTGCGGGGCCGAGTCCTCCCGCTCGTCGAACAGCTCGACCAGGGAGCCGACGAGGGACCGGACGAGGCCGACCTCCTCCGGATCCATCTTCGAGGCGAAGCGGACATCGCCGCGCACGCCCCGCTTGACCTGCCAGTTACGCACTCAGTCGTCTCGCTGCATCGTCGCCCACAGGCCGGCCGCATGCAGCTTGCGGACATCGGCCTCCACCTTGTCGCGGTCGCCCGTGGAGACCACGGCCTTCCCCTCGGTGTGCACCTGCATCATCAGTTCCTTGGCTTTGGCCGTGCTGAAGCCGAACAGCTTCCGGAGCACGAAGGTCACGTACGACATGAGGTTCACCGGGTCGTCCCAGACGACGGTGACCCAGGGCTTGTCGAGCGCCTCGTCGGTCTTGCGTTCGAGCACCGCGGACGTACCGGGCTGGGCAGCAGTGGAACCTCCGCCGGGACCACCGTCACTTCCCGGGGCCGCTGCGCTGCTGTCGGTCATGGTTCTAGGGTACCCAGTGTGACGGTAGATGAAAACGGGGCCGACTCCTCCTGGCGCAGCTCCGCCCTGCTCACGGATCAGTACGAGCTCACCATGCTCGCGGCGGCCCTCAAGGACGGCACGGCGCACCGGCCCTGTGTCTTCGAGGTCTTCGCGCGACGGCTGCCGGCGGGCCGCCGGTACGGCGTGGTGGCCGGCACCACGCGGGTGCTCGACGAGCTCCGCCGGTTCCGCTTCGGGCCCGCCGAGCTCGCCGTCGTCGAGCGCTTCCTCGACGCGGAGACGCTGGCCTGGCTCAGGGACTACCGGTTCACGGGCGAGATCGACGGCTACCGCGAGGGCGAGCTCTACTTCCCCGGTTCCCCGCTCCTGACCGTGCGCGCGACCTTCGCGGAGGGCGTGATCCTGGAGACGCTGATCCTGTCGATCCTCAACCACGACAGCGCGATCGCCTCCGCCGCCGCCCGCATGGTCTCCGCCGCCGCGGGGCGCCCGCTGATCGAGATGGGCTCGCGGCGCACGCACGAGCGGGCCGCGGTGGCCTCCGCCCGCGCGGCCTACCTGGCCGGGTTCGCCACCACCTCCAACATGGAGGCGGCCCGGACGTACGGCGTCCCGTCGGGCGGCACGGCCGCGCACGCCTTCACCCTGCTGCACACCGGCCCGGACGGCCCCGACGAGGAGGCCGCCTTCGCGGCCCAGGTCGCGGCGCAGGGGCCCGGTACCACGCTGCTGGTGGACACCTACGACATCACCGAGGGCGTCAACCGCGCGGTCCGGGCCGCGGGACCGGAGCTCGGTGGCGTGCGGATCGATTCGGGCGACCTCGGCATCATCACCCGGCAGGTGCGGGCGCAGCTCGACGGCCTGGGCGCGACGCGGACCAAGATCGTGGTCTCGGGCGATCTGGACGAGTACGCGATCGGCGCGCTGCGCGCGGAGCCGATCGACGTCTACGGCGTCGGTACCTCGCTCGTCACCGGCTCGGGCGCCCCCACCGCGGGGATGGTCTACAAGCTCGTCGAGGTCGACGGCCTGCCCGTCGCGAAACGCAGCTCGCACAAGGAGACCCAGGGCGGCGAGAAGCGCGCGGTGCGGCTCGCGCGCGGCACCGGCACCATCGTCGAGGAGCTGCTGCACCGGCCCGGGGCCACCCCGACGGTGCCGGCGCACCTCACCGCGACGCCGCTGCAGATCCCGCTGGTGCGCGGCGGCGACCAGGTCGACGGGCTGCCGACCCTCGAGGACGCGCGGGCGCACCTGCGCGACGCCCTGGTGACGCTGCCGTGGGAGGGGCTGGGCCTGTCGAACGGCGAGCCCGCGATCCCGACCCGGCTGGAGGAGAAGCGATGACGACGGCGCTGATCGTCGTGGACGTGCAGAACGACTTCTGCGAGGGCGGCTCGCTGGCCGTCGCGGGCGGCGCGCAGGTGGCGCGGCGCATCCACGACGACCTGCTGGAGTCCTATCCGGTGATCGCCGCGACCCGCGACTGGCACATCGACCCCGGCGCGCACTTCTCCGCGACCCCGGACTACGTGGACTCGTGGCCGGTGCACTGCCGGGCGCGCACCGAGGGCGCGCAGTTCCACCCGAACCTGCGGCTGCCGGTGCGGGTGCCGGTGTTCAGCAAGGGCGCCTACTCGGCGGCGTACTCGGGCTTCGAGGCGCACGATCCCGACGGCGCCTCGCTCGCGGAATGGCTCGCGGCGCACGACGTCTCGTCGGTCGACGTGGTGGGCATCGCCACGGACCACTGCGTGCGCGCCACGGCACTCGACGCCGTGGCCGCCGGCCTGACGGTGCGCGTGCTCGCCGAGTACACCGCGGGCGTCGCCGAGGAGTCGACGCGCGCCGCGCTGGCGGAGTTCGTCGCCGCCGGGATCACGGTCGCCTGAGCCCCCGACTCATCCGGGCCGTCGTGCCATCAGCGCCGACAGTTCGGCGAGCAGCTCGTCGGGGTACTGCATCGGGAGCGAGTGCGTCCCGTCGGGCCAGACGCGGACCGTCGCGTTCGGGAGGGCGCGGGCCCGGTCGGCCGCGGCGGCGGTGTCGGTGACCGCGCTCCGGCCGCCGAGGCCGACGAAGACGGGCATCGTCAGCCGCGCGAGCGCGGCGTCGTCGGGCCGGACGGGCGTCGGGAGCGCGGCGCGGTACCCCGCCGCGGCGGCGTCGATCATGGCGCCGATCGGGCTGCTGGTGGTGTCGGCCTCGTCGGCCCCGCCGATGGATGCGAGCCCCTTCCGCCGCCACGACTCGGGCAGGAAGGGCAGCGCCGAGGGCAGCGTCGCGACGTACATCTGCCAGCGGAGCCCGGCGAAGACGAGGATCGGCTCCCACAGTGTCAGGGTGGCGACCCGATCGGGATGGCGCACCGCGAGGTTCGCGGCGCTCCACGCGCCGAAGGAGTGCCCGACGAGGTGCGCGCGGCCGATCCCGAGGGCCGTCATCGTCTCCGCGAGCCAGGCCGCCTGGTCGTCGGCGCCGGCCAGCGGCCGGTCCTGCACGCTCATGCCCGCATCGCCCAGCGCGTCGACGGCGTAGACCTCCCGATCGCGCAGGCGCGCCACTACGTCCGCCCACATGGGGACACCCGAGGATCGCCCCGGCACCAACAGGATCGGCGCCTCCCCGGGCCGGGGCGTCCCGAACCGGTAGGCGCGGACGATGCCGTACCCGGTGCGCACGTCCCGCGTCTCCGACGGTGCCGGCAGGTCACGGAGGGCGCGGTCGTACCGCTCGAGGTACGTCGCGCGGGCGTCCGCCGACCGCCAGTACCCGACGGGGCTCGGATCGCGCACGAGGTAGGCGCCCACCGCACCGAGGACCACCGCCGCCACCGCCCCGACCATCACCGCTCGCCGGATCCGTCGTCCCATGTCGCACCTCCTTGGCAATGCATTCGCATTGTAACAAGTTCGCGATGCACTCGCATTGCTACGATCGACGGGTGCCGAAGCAGGTGGACCACGAGGAACGTCGCGCCGAGATCGACCGCGTCGTGTGGACGATCATCGCCGAGGAGGGCATCGCCGCCGTCACCCTCCGCGCCATCGCCGCACGCGGCGACATCTCGATGGGCCGCATCCAGCACTACTTCCCCACCCGCGACGCCATCGTCCGGCACGCACTCACGTCGTACCTGGCGCTGGCGGAGCGGGCCCACCCCCTCCCGGACGATCCGCGTGAGGCCCTGACGATGCTGCTCACCCACGCGATCCCGCGCGACGGGGCGCGACGGCTCGGCGCGAAGGTCTGGTACGCCTACCTCGCCGAGGCGGTCACCGATCCCGGCCTCCGCGCGATCGTCGACGAGACGCTGCGGGGCGCCGAGGACCTCGCCACGGACCTGCTCGACGGTGACCGTGACCGCGCGCGGGCGCTCCTCGCCGCGGCGGACGGCTTCGCCTACCGCGCGCTGATCGGCGTCGTCACCGCCGACGAGGCCGAGACCGCCGTCCGCGACCTCGCCGGCCCGACCCCGCGCCGGACCCGACGCCCGCCGGACCCGACCCGCGGGTAGCGAGCGCCGGATGCACACGTTTCCCCAGGAAGCAGCGCGGACCAACGCTGTCGGGTTCCGATCGGGGCGGGGCTACAGTGCAGACATGCGCCTGACCGCCGAATTCACCAGCGAACCCTTCGAGGGCGAGGGAACGGTGCCGACGCACGCCGACCGCGCCGTCGGAGCACTGCGGGCCGCCGGCCTGGAACACAACTTCGGTCCGCTCGGCACCTCCGTGGAGGGTGACCGCGATTCCGTGCTCGACGCACTGCGAGACGCCCTCGATGCGGCGTTCACAGGCGGCGCGACCCGCGTCACCGTGCAGATCGAGCGGACCGATGACTGAACCCGAACATCCGCTGCTCGAGGCCGTGCGGGACCTCGTGGACCGGATCGACGGCACCGTCGTGACAGTGGCCGAATTGCGGCCGTCGGACGTGCCGCTGCGCTGGGAGGGCCGCACCGTGGGTGGCGTGCGCCTCTCCGCCGCGGACCCGGCGGAGCCCCTCGCCGGCGACCTGGACACCCTCCTCGAGCGGCTCGCGGAGGAACTGGGAGCACCCCTGAACGAGTTGGACCGCAAGGACAAGCAGCGAGCCGTTCGCCTGCTCGAGGAGCGCGGCGCGTTCACCTTCCGCAAGTCCACCGAGACGGTGGCCGAGGCACTCGGAGTCACCCGGTTCACGGTGTACAACTACCTCAACCGCCTGCGCGCCTGACCTGGACCGAGCGACGCTCGGCAACATTTTTTCAACAAACTGTTGACGTGACTCAGATCACATGTCATTCTTCGATCAGTGGAAAACCTCTTCCGCAGACCGAAAGAAGGCAGGTCAGATGGACCTCGAAGACTTCAACTCGGCGCCTGAGGCCGATATCCGGGCGACTCTACTCGCGTGTTGCGATGTGCGCTCGTGGAGCGATGCGGTCATCGACGGACGGCCCTACGCCGATGCCTCCGACGCCCTCCGGGTGGCCGGCACCGCCGCCCTGGCGTTCACCCCCGCCGACGTGGATCGCGCACTCGCCTCCCATCCGCGGATCGGCGAGCGCGCCGCGGGCGCTTCCACCGAGGCCGCGTGGTCCCGCAAGGAGCAGTCGGGCGTCGCCACCGACGCGCAGACGCAGGCCGCCCTCCTCGCCGGCAACGGCGCCTACGAGGAGCGCTTCGACCGCGTCTTCCTCATCAACGCCGCGGGACTGGACGCGACGACGGTGCTCGCCGAGCTGCACCGGCGGCTCGAGAACGCGCCGGACGCCGAGGCCGCCGAAGTCGCCCGCGAGCTCCGCGGGATCGCGCTGCGCCGCCTCGCCCGGGTCCTGGAACTGGAAGACGAACTCGCAGAGAGGCAGTCATGAGCACGGTCACCACCCACGTCCTCGACACCGCACGCGGTGTCCCCGCCGCCGGGGTCCCGATCCGGATGGACCGGGTCGGGCCGGACGGCACCGTCGACCCCGTGGCACAGGGCGTCACGGACGACGACGGCCGGATCCGCGACCTCGGCCCGGACGACCTGGCCGCCGGCGTCTACCGCCTGACCTTCGACACCGCGACGTACTCCGCGGCGACGGGGCAGGAGAACTTCTTCCCCGAGGTCGCCATCACCTTCCGCCTGATCGCGGTCGACGGCGCCGTTCCCCACCACCACGTCCCGCTCCTCCTCAGCCCGTTCCACTACTCCACCTACAAAGGAAGCTGACCACCATGGCAATCCACTTGGGCCCCAACCAGTACGGCAAGGCGGAGAACCGCGTGGTGCGGATCTACCGCGACACCGCCCGGCACACGATCCGCGACCTCAACGTGTCCTCGGCGCTGCGTGGCGACTTCCAGGACGCCCACATCAGCGGCGACCAGGCGGCGGTGCTGCCGACCGACACCCAGAAGAACACCGCGTTCGCCTTCGCCAAGGAGAAGGGCATCGGCGCGATCGAGGACTACGCCCTCACGCTGGGCGGTCATTTCATCGACTCCACCCCCAAGGCCGACGGCGCTCGCATCGAGGTGCACGAGTACCCCTGGGACCGGATCCAGGTCGACGGTGCCGGCCACGACCACGCCTTCGTCCGCTCCGGCGGCGGCGTACGGTCCACCGTCGTCAACGTCGACGGCCGCGGCGCCGACCGCCGCTCCCACGTGGTCTCCGGCATCCACGACCTGACGCTGCTCAAGTCCACCGGCTCGGAGTTCCACGGCTTCCTCAAGGACAAGTACACGACGCTGCAGGAGACGGACGACCGGATCCTCGCCACGTCGCTCGTCGCCAAGTGGCGCTACGACCACACGGACGTGGACTGGGACAAGTCCTTCGACTCGATCCGCGCGATCCTGCTCCAGCGCTTCGCCGAGATCCACAGCAAGGCACTGCAGCAGACCCTCTACGGCATGGGTCAGTCCGTGCTCGAACAGCACCCCGAGGTCGCGGAGATCAAGTTCTCGGCGCCGAACAAGCACCACTTCCTGGTGGACCTCTCCCCCTTCGGCGTGGAGAACCCCGGCGAGGTGTTCATCGCGGCCGACCGCCCCTACGGCCTGATCGAGGCGAGCGTCGTGCGCGACGACGCCTCCGACGCCGGCTCGGCGTGGCACGGCGTGCCCGGATTCTGCTAGCGGGGCGACGACCATGACCACAGCCACCGAGGTCCGGCCCGAGGACGAACGCCTCCCGCTCGGCAAGACCTTCGTCTACGGACTCCAGCACATCCTCACGATGTACGGCGGCGTCATCGCGCCCCCGCTCATCGTGGGCGGCGCCGCGGGCCTGTCCGCCACGGACATGAGCCTGCTCGTGACCGCGGGCCTGTTCGTGAGCGGCCTCGCGACGATCCTGCAGACCATCGGCATCGGCCCGCTCGGCGCGCGCCTACCGATCGTGCAGGGGCTCTCGTTCGCCAGCGTCTCGACGATGACCGCCATCGCGCAGGACGGCGGCGTGCGGCCCATCTTCGGCGCGATCATCGTCGCCGGACTCATCGGCCTCGTCCTCAGCTCCTTCTTCGCGAAGCTGGTGCGGTACTTCCCGCCGGTGGTGACGGGCACGATCATCACGGTGATCGGCCTGTCGCTCCTCCCCGTGACCTTCAACTGGGCGCAGGGCGGCAACGCCAAGGCCGCCGACTACGGCTCGATGGCCAACATCGGGCTGGCCGGCGCGACGGTGCTGATCATCCTGGTGATCAGCCGCCTGTTCCAGGGCGCGATCTCGCGGCTGTCGATCCTCATCGGCATCGTCGTCGGCACGGTCATCGCCGCCTTCATGGGGAAGCTCGACTTCTCCAAGGTCGGCGACGGACCGATCTTCTCGCTGCCGCCGGTCATGCACTTCGGCAGCCCGACGTTCCAGATCGGCGCCATCATCTCGATGACGATCGTGATCCTGGTGATCATGACGGAGACCACCGCCGACATCCTCGCCATCGGCGAGATCGTCGGCACCCCCGTCGATTCGAAGCGGGTCGCCAACGGCCTGCGCGCCGACATGCTCTCGACCGCGGTGGCCCCCGCGTTCAGCGCCTTCCCGTGCAGCGCATTCGCGCAGAACGTGGGCCTGGTGGCGCTCACGGGGATCAAGAGCCGGTACGTGGTGGCGATGGGCGGCGGCATCCTCGCGTTCCTGGGACTGCTCCCCGTCGTGGGCCGGGTGATCGCGGCGATCCCCTACCCCGTGCTCGGCGGCGCCGGCCTGGTGCTGTTCGGCTCCGTGGCCGCCAGCGGCATCAAGACGCTCTCCCGCGTGAACTTCGACGGCAACCTCAACATGGTGATCGTCGCCGTCTCCATCGGCATGGGCATGATCCCCGTGGCGGCGCCCGACTTCTGGCACGCCTTCCCGACCGCGGTCGGCACGGTCATGCACTCGGGGATCAGCGCCGCCGCCGTGGTCGCGGTGGTCCTGAACTTCCTGTTCAACGAGATCACGGCGGGCAACCGACCGGACGTCTCGGTGTTCGCAGCAGCCCCCGACGAACGCGGCAACCCGATCCCGAACGGCGACTGAGGCCCGCCCGGCCGGCCTCCCGGCCGGACCGCCTCGACGAGAGCCGGAGTGTGCGCTGCGCACTCCGGCTCTCGTCTTCCCGAACCCCTTGACGTGACCACCATCACATGCCACAATTCCATAGTACGGAAATGATCTTTCCGACAGGCGAAAGCTTGCAGGTCGTATCGGACCTCGCCAGAACCTGCATCGCCCGTACGCCCCGCCTGATGAAGGAGCCCCCATGAACGCGAACGCCCCCGCCAAGTACACGGTCAACTGCTCGATCCTGCTCGCCGACACCCCGATCTTCGAGCGGCCCCGCGTGGTCCGCGAGGCCGGCTTCGAGGCCGTCGAGTTCTGGTGGCCGTTCCCCACGGCCGTGCCGAGCGACCGTCAGGTCGACGCCTTCGTGACGGCGATCGAGGACGCGGGCGTGCAGCTCACGGGCCTGAACTTCGCGGCCGGCGACATGCCCGGCGGCGAGCGCGGCATCCTCTCCGATCCCGCCCGCGTCGCCGAGTTCCGCGACAACATCGACGTCGTCGTCGGCATCGGCGAACGCCTGGGCACCCCCGCCTTCAACGCCCTGTACGGCAACCGGATCGACGGCGTCGACGCCGCCGAGCAGGACGCCGTCGCCGCCGAGAACCTCGCCGCCGCGGGCCGCGCCGCCGCCGGGATCGGCGCCGTCGTCCTCATCGAGCCGGTCAGCGGCGCCCCGCGCTACCCGCTGCTCACCGCGGCCGACGCCGTGACCGTCATCGACCGCGTCCGGGAGCAGTCCGGCGTCGACTCCCTGCGACTGCTCGCCGACCTGTACCACCTGCAGGTCAACGGCGACGACGTCGCCGCCGCCATCGACACCCACGCCGGCCTGATCGGCCACGTCCAGATCGCCGACGATCCCGGCCGCGGCGAGCCCGGCACCGGGACCCTCGACCTCGACGGCCACCTCGCCCACCTCGAGCGCGTGGGCTACCGCGGGCCGATCGGCCTGGAGTACAAGCAGACCCAGGACGATCCCTTCGCCTGGCTCCCCCGCGAGCAGCGCGCGGCCCGCGTCGTCGCCGCCTCCTGAGCCCCCAGCCACCCGATCCTCCGATCGACGACCCGACACAAGGAATCTCATGACGAACATCGCCTTCATCGGACTCGGCATCATGGGCAGCCCCATGGCCGTGCACCTCGCGAACGCCGGCCACACGGTGGCGGGCTTCAACCGCACCCCCGAGCGGGCCAAGCCGCTCGTCGACGCCGGCGGCCGCGCCGCCGCCTCGATCGCCGACGCCGTCGCCGACGCCGAGGTCATCGCGGTGATGGTGCCCGACTCCCCCGACGTGCAGGCCGTGCTCGCGGGCGAGGGCGGCGTCTTCGACAACGCCCCCGCCGGCGCGCTGATCATCGACTTCTCCAGCATCCGGCCCGACGTGACGACCGAGCTCGCGAAGCAGGCCGCCGAACGCGGCTTCCGCCTCATCGACGCGCCCGTGTCGGGCGGCGAGGCGGGCGCGATCAACGCCGCGCTGTCGATCATGGTCGGCGGCACGCCCGAGGACTTCGCCGCGGCGCAGCCCGTGCTCGACGTGGTCGGCAAGACCATCGTGCACGTGGGCCCCAACGGCTCCGGGCAGACCGTCAAGGCCGCGAACCAGCTCATCGTGGCCGGCAACATCCAGCTCCTGGCCGAGGCGATCATCTTCCTCGAGGCGTACGGCGTGGACACCGCCGCCGCCGTCCAGGTGCTCGGCGGCGGGCTCGCGGGCTCCGCCGTGCTCAACCAGAAGGCACAGAAGATGCTGGACCGCGAATTCGAGCCCGGGTTCCGGATCGAGCTGCACCACAAGGACCTCGGCATCGTCACCGCCGCCGCCCGCGAGGCCGGCGTCGTCGCACCGCTCGGCGGCCTCGTCGCCCAGCTCATGGCCTCCGCCCGCGCCAACGGCGACGGCCCCCTCGACCACTCCGCGCTGCTGCGCGGCGTCGAGCGCCTGTCCGGCCGCACGTCCTAACCCGAAGACATTGGAGAACTGACATGGCTCGTATGCGTGCCGCCGAAGCAGCGGTCAAGATCATGGAGCTCGAGGGCGCCACCCAGGCGTTCGGCGTCCCCGGCGCCGCCATCAACCCCTTCTACGCGGCGATGCGCGCGCACGGCGGCATCGGCCACGTGCTGGCCCGCCACGTCGAGGGCGCCTCGCACATGGCGGAGGGCTTCACCCGCGCCGAGGCCGGCAACATCGGTGTCTGCATCGGCACGTCCGGCCCCGCCGGCACCGACATGATCACCGGGTTGTACTCGGCCATGGCCGATTCCATCCCCATCCTCGCCATCACCGGCCAGGCGCCCGTCGCGCGCCTGCACAAGGAGGACTTCCAGGCGGTCGACATCGCCTCCATCGCGAAGACCGTCACCAAGATGGCCGTCACCGTGCTCGAGCCCGCGCAGGTGCCGGGCGTCTTCGCGCAGGCCTTCCACCTCATGCGTTCGGGTCGGCCCGGCCCCGTCCTCATCGATCTGCCCATCGACGTGCAGCTCGCCGAGATCGAGTTCGACCCGGACACCTACACCCCGCTGCCCGTGCACAAGCCCGCCGCGACCCGCGCGCAGGCGGAGAAGGCGCTGGACATGCTGGCCGCGGCCGAGCGACCGCTCCTCGTGGCCGGCGGCGGCATCATCAACGCCGACGCCTCCGACAAGCTGGTCGAGCTCGCCGAGCTGCTCGACGTCCCCGTCATCCCGACCCTCATGGGCTGGGGCACGATCCCCGACGACCACCGCCTCGCCGCGGGCATGGTGGGCCTGCAGACCGCGCACCGCTACGGCAACGCGACGATGCTCGCCTCGGACTTCGTGCTGGGCATCGGCAACCGCTGGGCGAACCGGCACACCGGCGGGCTCGACACCTACCGCGAGGGCCGGACGTTCGTCCACGTGGACATCGACCCCACCCAGATCGGCCGGGTCTTCGCGCCGGACTACAGCATCGTCTCCGACGCCGGGGCCGCGCTGGAGCAGCTGGTGGAGGTCGCCCGGGAGCGGCGGGCCGCCGGCACGCTTCCGGACCGCTCCGCCTGGGTCGAGTCCTGCGCCGAGCGCAAGCGCACGATGCAGCGCCGCACGCACTTCGACGACGTGCCGATCAAGCCGCAGCGCGTCTACGAGGAGATGAACAAGGCCTTCGGCCGCGACACCCGGTACGTCAGCACGATCGGTCTTTCGCAGATCGCCGGCGGGCAGTTCCTGCACGTCTTCAAGCCGCGCCACTGGATCAACTGCGGCCAGGCCGGCCCGCTGGGCTGGACCATCCCCGCGGCCCTCGGCGTGGTCAAGGCCGCGCCCGGAACCGACGTGGTGGCGCTCTCGGGCGACTACGATTTCCAGTTCATGATCGAGGAACTGGCGGTCGCGGCGCAGTTCAACCTGCCCTACGTCCACGTCGTGGTGAACAACTCCTACCTGGGCCTGATCCGGCAGGCGCAGCGCGCCTTCGACATGGACTTCCAGGTCCAGCTGGGCTTCGACAACATCAACGCCGATGTC
Source organism: Tsukamurella hominis (assembly GCF_965137015.1). Lineage (NCBI taxonomy): Bacteria > Bacillati > Actinomycetota > Actinomycetes > Mycobacteriales > Tsukamurellaceae > Tsukamurella > Tsukamurella hominis. The sequence goes on from NZ_CBCRZG010000009.1 coordinate 130,229, forward strand.
GACGACGCCCACAGCACCACCGGCTCGGACCCGATGCCCCTGGCCCCCAAGGGCTACGGCGTCGACCACGTCAAGGTCGCGGAGGGCCTGGGCTGCAAGGCCGTGCGCGTGACCGACCCGGCGGAGATCGCCGCGACGCTCACCCGCGCGCAGCAGATGGCCCGCGAGCACAAGGTGCCCGTGGTCGTCGAGATCTTCCTGGAGCGCGTCACCAACATCGCGATGGGCACCGAGCTCGACAACGTCGCCGAGTTCGAGGATCTCGCGACCGTCGGCACCGACGCGCCCACCGCCCTCCTGCTGCTCGACTAGGAGGACGCGATGACGACGGTGCTGCTCTCGCCCGACAAGTTCAAGGGCTCCCTCTCCGCGGCGGGCGTCGCGGACGCCCTCGCCCGCGGCATCGCGGACGTCGCGCCGGACTGGGTGTGCGTCCGCGCCCCCATCGCGGACGGCGGGGACGGCACCGTCGACGCCGCCGTGGCCGCGGGGTGGGAGCGGGTCGCGGTGGAGACCACCGGCCCGACCGGGGTCCCGCACACGACGTCGTACGCCCGCGGCGGCCCGACGGCCGTGGTCGAGCTCGCGTCGGCCGTCGGCCTGGAGCTGCTGCCCGGCCGCGAGCCGGACGCGCTCGGCGCCACCACCTTCGGCCTGGGCACGGTGATCCGGCACGCGCTCGAACACGGCGCGCAGCACATCGTCCTCGGCCTCGGCGGCAGCGCCTCGACCGACGGCGGCGCCGGCATGCTGCAGGCGCTGGGCGTGTCGATCACCGACCGCGCGGGCGAGCCCGTGCGGCCGGGCGGCACCGCGCTGCTGCAGGCCGCGCGCGTCGACCTCGCCGGCCTGCTCCCCGAGGCGCGCGGCGCGCGGTTCACGCTCGCGTGTGACGTCGACAATCCGCTGCTCGGACCCGACGGCGCGGCCGCCGTCTACGGCCCGCAGAAGGGGGCGACCGCCGCGCAGGTCACCCTGCTCGACGGCGCCCTGCGCACCTGGGCCGACGTGGTGGCGGAGGCGACGGGCGCCGACCTGCGGGAGACGCCGGGCGCGGGGGCCGCGGGCGGCACGGGCTTCGGCGCGATGGCGGTGCTCGGCGCCGTGGCCCGGCCGGGCGTCGACATCGTGCTGGAGCTCGCCGACTTCGCGGACAAGGTCCGGGCGGCGGACCTCGTGATCACGGGCGAGGGGTCACTCGACGCACAATCGCTGCACGGCAAGGCGCCGGTCGGCGTCGCCTCCGCGGCCCGCGCGGCCGGGGTGCCGGTCATCGCGGTGGCGGGGCGCAGCGCACTCACCGCGGAGCAGATCCACGCGGCGGGCTTCCGGCGCGCGATGGCGCTGTCCGAGATCGAGCCCGATCCCGCGCGCTCGATGGCGAACGCCGCCGAGCTCCTGCGCCGCATCGGCCGGTCCATCGCCGCGGGCGCCGGCGGCCGGCTGGGCTGATCGGCGCCGGCCCGGCCGCCGAGCGGGGGCGGTCAGCGGGGGCCGTTGCGGCGCAGCCAGGTGGCGATCTGACGCTCGCCGCGCACCGTCGCCCAGCGCCGGGCGGCGGGCGAGAACCGGGCCGCGACCTGGACGGGCGCGTGGCTCGCCCACGCGACGGGCACGGCCCACGGCAGCTCGGCGGGGAGCCCCAGGTCGCGCAGGCCCTGCCGGCCGGCGAAGACGCCCTCGAGGCTGCCCAGGTAACGCTGATAGAAGCCCCGCCGCAGCCCCTGTGCGATCGGGTACCGGTGCCGGCCCCAGTTGCCGTACAGCGCGCGGCCGAGGACGGCGGAGTCCGCGTCGGGTCCGGGCGCGTACTGGCCTATTTGCACCATGCGGCGCCGGCCCTCCCCCTCGGTCGCGGGCAGGACGTGTTCGTCGAGGCCGAGAAGCCAGCCGACGTAGCGCCACAGCGCCATCACGTCGCGGCCCTCGTCCGCGGAGACGGGCATGCCCAGCGCGCGCAGACCGAGCAGGAAGGTCGTGGAGAAGAGGCCGAGCGTGCCCAGCTGATCGGACTGGTTGATGGGCACGCCCCACTGCGCCCGGTCCCAGTCGTCGCGGCGCAGCAGGGTCGTGTTGGCGAGGCCGTGGATCACCCGGACCTTCACGGCCGACCGCCAGGCGAGCCCGTGCGGTCGCACGTCGCCGCCGATGATCTCCGACCACCACTGCGTGGTCTCGTGGATGCGGGCGTCCACCCCGTCGACCATGCCGCCCGTCGCGACGAGCTGGCGCGTGGTCGCGGAGGTCGTGTACCCGGTCATGAGCGACGCCGTCGCGAGGACGTCGAGCCCGAGCGAGCCGGACCGCCGGCAGACGGCGGCGCCGCGCTCGCAGGCGTCGAAGTCCACCCACGCGGGCGTCGCGGCGGCGCCGACCGCGCCCAGCAGCTCCTGGAGCTCGGGGTTCTCCGTGGCGCCTGACGCCAGCGCCGCGTCGAGGTCGCGCATCCCGAAGGCGCGATCGTCGATCATCGCGCGGCCGAGCCGGTTGCCGAGCTCGTCGCCGCGGTCCACCGCTTCGCCCGCCCAGGCGATCTCCTCCGCCGTGAACGGGCGGCGGTCCTTCTGCAGGAGCCGGAGGGCACGCACGCTGCCGGCGGCCCACTCGGGGTCGCGGTCGAAACGTGCGGGGGTGTCGACGGTGCGGGGGGCTGCGAGGGTCATGGCCCGAGCGTAACCCAATCTGGCTACATCCTGTAGCCACAATCTCGTAACGGTCTCCCCGCCGCCTAGGAGGACGCCTCCCGCAGGCGCCTGAGCACCGCGGACAGCTCTCGGTTGCTGAGGATCCCCGCCACCATGATCTCCTCGACCGTCGTGGGCGAGGCGTCGATCCGGCCGGCGCTCGCCGCGATCGCCAGGTGCATCCCGCCGACCGCGATCATCCGCGCCGACAACTGCGCATCCTCGTGCTCCGGCGGATCGTCGAGGATCTCCTCGGCCTGGGCCGCCATGGCGCCCGCGAGCAGGTCGATCAGCGCCTCCCGCCGCGCCCGGAGGCCGGGGTGCACGTCCGCACCGACGAGCAGGGCGGACCGGCGCGGATCGGCACCGATCGCGCCGAGCGAGCTGCGCACGCCCGCCCGCACCTTCCGTTCGACGACGTCGGGCGCCTCCGGCGCGACCGCCGCGATCGCGGTGGCGACGTCGCCCATGAGCTCCGCAGCCATGACGTCGAAGGCAGCGGTGAGCACGTCGTCCGGCGAGTCGAAGGCCTCGCGGAAGTAGCGCGCGTGCAGGCCCGCCTCGGCGCACAGCGAACGCGCGCTCACCGCGGCGACGCCGTCGCGGGCGACCACGGTGAGCGCGGCGTCGAGGAACCGCGCGCGCCGCTCCTCGCGGCGCGCCTCGGCGCTCGCGCCGCTGTAGCGGCGCCCCTCGGTCTCGGTCATCGGGCCAGCGTATCGCCCGCGACGCCCGCGGATCAGGCGGAGGCGGCGAGGATCTCGCGCGGGTCGAAGGTGACGTTCACCGCGGTGATCAGGCCGTCCTCGACGCGGGTCCAGTTCGCGACCGCGGTCGCGGGCGCGCCGCCCATGCCCAGGTCGAACCAGGTGATCACGTCGCGGTCGTCCGCGAGACGGGCACGGACGACCAGCGAGTCGGTGGCCTGCGCCATGCCGCCGAGCCCCTGGAGGAACTCGTCGGGCCCGTGCGCGACGCCGAAGACCCCGGTGAAGACGCAGTCGGGTGCCAGGTACGGGCGGAGCGGGACGAAGTCCTTGGCCTCCCAGCAGCGGAAGTAGGTCTCGGCGATCAGGCGGGGTGTGCTGTTCTCGGTCATGGCTCCACTCTGCGGTCACCGCAGTCATAAGTCCAACAGCTGCATCTGATCTGACCTATCATCAACAGTGATGGAACTGCATCAGCTCCGCTACCTCGTCGCCGTGGCCGACCGTGGCTCGTTCACCGCCGCCGCCGAGGCGCTGCACGTCGCCCAGTCCGGCGTCTCCGCCCAGGTCGCCAAGCTCGAACGCGAACTGGGACACCGCCTGCTCGAACGCGGGGCCCGCACCGTCGGCCTCACGCCCGAGGGGGCCGAGCTGCTGCCGCACGCCCGGGCCGCGCTCGCCGCCGTGGACGCCGTGCGGACCGTCGCCGACGAGCTCACCGGCGTCGTCCGCGGCCACGTGCGGCTCGGCACCGTCATCGGGTGCACGATCCCCGGCTACCTCACGGGCTTCGCCGCGTTCCGCGTCGCGCACCCGGCGGTCACCGTCGACGTCGTGGAGGGCGATTCGGACGACCTCGTCGCCGACCTCAGGGCCGGAGTGCTCGACGTCGCGCTCGTCGCGCACGCCCGGCCGCTGCCGGAGCCCCTACCCGCGCATCGCCTGATCCGCGAGCCGCTCACCGCCGTCGTCCCGGCCGACCACCTGTGGGCCGGACGAGAGTCGGTGACCTGCGCCGACCTCGCCGGTGCGACGGTGCTGTGCCTGCCGCGCGGCACCGGCGTACGCGCCGCGCTCGACATCACGTGCGCCGCGGAGCGCACCGTCGTCGATCCGACGGTGCAGGCGCACTCCCCCGAGGCCCTGCTCGCCCTCGTCGAGCACGGGGCGGGCGTCGCGGTGCTCACGGCGTCGATGGCGGCGGGGAGGCCCGGCCTGGCGACGGTGCCCCTGGCCCGGTCGGCCCGGACCGAGTTGTCCCTCGCGACGCGGGCGGCACCGTCGGCGGCCGCGGGCGCGATGACCCGCACGCTGCGCGCGCACCTCACCGGCGATCAGGCAGCCGCGGGCCGCCAGCGGGTCAGCGCCGCGCCGAGCGCGACCACCGTGAGCGCCGCGACGCCGAGCCCGAGCGCCGGGTAGGTCCACGCCGAGACGACCATGCCGGAGGCGAGGCCGCCGCCCGCGCCGGCCACCGCGATGAGCACGTCGACCTTGCCCTGCACCCGGGCCCGGTCGGCGAGGTCGGTCCCGTCGACGACGAGCGCGGTCCCCGCGACCAGCCCGATGTTCCAGCCGACACCGAGCAGCACGAGCGCGACGATGTTGACCGCGAGCGACTCCCCCGGCACGAGGGCCGAGACCAGGCCCGCGGCGGCGAGCACGACGCCAGAGGCCACCACCATCGGGACGCGACCGATCCGGTCGACGAGGACGCCCGTGATCGGCGACGGGAGGTACATGCCCGCGATGTGCAGGCCGATCACCATGCCGACGGCCCCGAGCCCGTGCGCGTTCGCCGCCATGTGCACGGGCGTCATCGTCATCACCGCGACCATCGCGATCTGGGTGACCACCATGACCGCCGCGCCGAGGAAGGCCGCGGGCCGGACACCCCCGCCGGGCGCCCCCGCCGCGGCCTCGGGGACGGCGCCGAGCTCGCGGGCGAGCAGCAGCGGGTCCGGACGCAGCAGGACGAGGATCACGGCGCCGGCCGCGGCGAAGGCGACGCCCGCGAGCAGGAAGGGGCCCGCCAGCGCCGGCAGTCCGAGCCCGCGCGCGAGGGAGCCGAGCGGCGTGACCAGGTTCGGGCCCGCCACCGCGCCCAGCGTGGTGGACACCAGCGCGAGGCTCACCGCGATGGCGCGCTTCGCGGGTGCCGCGAGGTCCGTGCCCGCGTACCGCGCCTGCAGGTTCGTCGCGGTACCGGCGCCGTAGAGCAAGAAGGACGCGAACAGCAGCGGGACGCTCCCGATGCCCGCGGCGAGGACCACACCGGCCGCGCCGACGGCGCCGGTCGCGAATCCCGCCGCGAGCCCGAGCCGGCGCCCGGAGCGCTGGCTGATCCGCCCCACCAGGTAGGCCGCTCCCGCGGAGCCGAAGGTGAAAACGGCGACCGGCAGCCCGGAGAGCGCCTCCGAGCCGAGCATCTCCTGCGCGAGCAGGGCGCCGACGGTGACGCCCGCCGCGAGCCCGGCGCCGCCGAGCACCTGGGCGAACATGACGACGGCGAGGGTGCGGCGCTGCACCTGCTCCCGCACCGAACCGGCCTCGACCTCGATGTCCACGCTCATGCCCCGTCCTTCCAACTTGTATCCCAGTTGTATCCTAATGAGCCGGGTACTGTCCAGAGGTCCCGCGACATCCCGCAGCGAAGGAGCGTCATGCCCGCAGCCGACGGCGCCCCCACCGCGGCCGAGCGCGCGCACGCCCACATCCGCGACGCCATCGTGGGCGGGGGCCTCGAACCGGGCACGATGCTCAGCGAGAACGCGCTGGCCGGCGAGCTCTCGATGAGCCGCACTCCCGTGCGCGCCGCGCTGGCGCGGCTGCAGGAGGAGGGCTGGGTCCGCATCTACGCCCAGCGCGGCGCGCAGGTGCAGGGGCTCACCCCGCGGGAGATCCGCGAGTCCGCCCAGTTGCGGCTGGCCCTGGAGTCCGCGGGCGTCTTCCACTCCGGTGAGGCGGCGCGGCGGGATCTCGACGAGCGCATGCAGCCGAACCTCGCGGAGCAGGAGCGGGCGCTGCGGGCCGGCGACTTCCCCGCTTTCGCCGAGGCCGCGATGGCCTTCCACAGCGCCTTCGTCGACCTCGCGGACAACGAGTTGATGTCCGCGACCTACGCGCGCCTACGGGACCGGCAGCGGTTCTCCCTGACCCACCACGCCGGCCGCATCATCGGGGACGCCGACCACACGATCGCCGACCACCGCGCCGTCCTCGCGGCCGCCGTCGCGGGCGACACCATCGAGTTCACGCGGCTCCTCGACGCCCATCAGCGCGACAGCTACGGCACCGGCGGCCCGCACCTGTAGCCCCGGCCGGGCCTCCCCGGCGCGAGGCCGCCGGACGGCTAGACTCCCCGGGTGAGCGAACCGCCGATCGTGCCGAAACTGTTGGACACCGCGGTCACCGCGCTCGGCGGCAGCAAGCGCGAGGGCCAGGTGCGGATGGCCGCGGCCGTCGCCCACTCGCTGGACACCGGCGAGCACCTCGCCGTGCAGGCCGGCACCGGCACCGGCAAATCACTGGCCTACCTCGTGCCCGCGATCCGGCACGCCGTGACCTCCCGCAAGACCGTCGTCGTGAGCACCGCGACGATCGCCCTGCAGCAGCAGCTCGTGGACCGCGACCTGCCCCGCCTGGCGAAGGCGCTGAAGCCGGACCTGGGCCGCGAGCCCGAGTTCGCCATCCTCAAGGGCCGCGGGAACTACCTGTGCCTCAACAAGTTGCACAGCTCCGTCGCCTCGGAGCCCGACAGCGAGGAGCTCTTCGATCCCTTCGCCGCGTCGCGGCTCGGCCGGGACATGAAGCGCCTGCGCGAGTGGAGCAGCGACACCGAGACCGGCGACCGCGACGAGCTCACCCCCGCCGTGAGCGACCAGTCCTGGCGGCTGGTCAGCGTCGGCGCCCGCGAGTGCCTCGGCGCCACCAACTGCACCTACGGTCAGGACTGCTTCGCCGAGGCGGCGCGCAAGCGCACCGGCCAGGTGGACGTGGTGGTCACCAACCACGCGCTCCTCGCGATCGACGCGATGACCGAGGTCAAGGTGCTGCCCGAGCACGACGCCGTCATCGTCGACGAGGCCCACGAGCTGGTGGACCGGGTCACCTCGGTCGCCACCGCCGAGCTCACCGGCGCGACCGTCGCCGCCGCGGCCCGCCGCGCGGGCAAGTTGGTCGAGGAGGAGATCGCCGACTCCCTCGTCGCGGCCTCGGAGGGGCTCACCCGCCTGCTCGACGACTCCGGCACGCGGCGCTGGCTCGGCCTGCCCGACGGTGCCGGCCCCGCCCTCGCGGCCGTCCGCGACGCCGCGTGGGCCACCCGCACCGCCGTCGGCCCGGCGCGCGGCGCCAACCTCGACGCCGACGCCGCCGCGGCGCGCAGCGCAGCGCTCACCGCCCTCGACGACGTGCACGACACCGCGGTCCGCGTGCTCACCGCCTTCGACGAGCCCGACGAGTCCAAGCGCCGCGACGTGGTCTGGACCTCCGACGTCCCGAACCGCGGCGGCGGCTTCCGCCGGACGCTGTACGTCGCGCCCCTGTCGGTCGGCGGCCTGCTGCGCACGCGCCTGTTCGGCGAGTCGACGGTCGTGCTCACCTCGGCGACGCTCGCGGTGGGCGGCGCCTTCGACTCCGTCGCCGGATCGTGGGGCCTGCCGCGCGCGGGCGGCGACGCACCGTCGCCCGAGCCCGACCGGGACCCGGCGCTGGCGACCGGCAAGAAGCCGGACGGAAACCTCGAGTGGAGCCACATCGACGTCGGCTCGCCCTTCGACTACGCCCGGTCGGGGATCCTGTACGTCGCCACGAAGCTGCCGCCGCCCGGGCGCGACGGCACGGCGCCCGCGATCCTCGACGAGATCGAGACGCTGCTGACGGCCGCGGGCGGGCGCACCCTGGGCCTGTTCAGCTCCACCCGCGCCGCGAAGGCCGCCGCGGAGGCCCTGCGCGAGCGCGTGGACACACCCATCCTGTGCCAGGGCGAGGGCAACACCGGCCAGCTCGTGCGGGACTTCGCCGCGGACCCGGCGACGTCCCTGTTCGGCACGCTCAGCCTGTGGCAGGGCGTCGACGTGCCGGGGCCGTCGCTCTCGCTCGTGCTCATCGACCGGATCCCCTTCCCTCGGCCGGACGATCCCCTCCTCACGGCCCGGCAGCGCGCCGTCGAATCGCGGGGCGGGAACGGCTTCATGGCGGTCGCGGCCACCCACGCGGCCCTGCTGCTCGCGCAGGGCGTGGGCCGGCTCCTGCGCTCCACCGACGACAAGGGCGTCGTCGCCGTCCTGGACTCGCGCCTCGCGACGGCCCGGTACGGCGGCTTCCTGCGCGCCTCGCTGCCGCCGTTCTGGGAGACCGCGGACCGCGCCACCGCGGTGGCGGCGCTGCAGCGTCTCTCGCAGTCCTGACCCGCGGTTCCGGACCCGTCCGGGCACAACCGGAAAGGCCCGCAGGTGCGGCCGCGCGGGGGCCCGCGCGGGGCGGAAGTACTCGCCCGTAAACCGGCCGCTTCGACTACCGTTGACCCGGTGACAGGGCGCATCGGCATCGACGACATCGAACCCGTGGTGTCGGGCGGGCAATACCCGAGCAAGGCGGTCGTCGGCGAGGTCGTGCCGGTGTCCGCGACCGTCTGGCGCGAGGGCCACGACGCCGTCGCGGCGTCCGTCGTCGTGACGGGGCCGGACGGCACGTCGACCTACATCCGCATGTCGCCCGCGGCCGAACCCGACCGGTTCCACGCCGTCTTCCGCCCGGACCTCACGGGCTACTGGTCGCTGCGGATCGAGGGCTGGTCGGACCCGGCCACCACGTGGCGCAGCGCCGTGCAGAAGAAGCTCGCCGCCGGCCAGGGCCCCGCGGAGCTCGCGAACGACCTGGAGCTCGGGGCGCGCCTGTTCGAGCGCGCCGCCGCCGGCGTGCCCGACGGTGACCGCGGCCCGGTCCTCGCCGCCGCCGCCGCGCTCCGGGCCGACGATCGCAGCCTCGTCGAACGCACCGGCGCCGCACTGCATCCCGACGTCACCCGGCTGCTGCAGCAGTACCCGGTGCGGGAGCTGATCACCAAGTCCCGCACCTACCGGGTCTGGGTGGACCGCACCCGAGCCCTGTTCGGCTCCTGGTACGAACTCTTCCCGCGCTCCACCGGCGGCTGGGACGCCGAGGGCAACCCCGTGCACGGCACGTTCCACACCGCGGCGGAGGAGCTGCCCCGCATCGCGGAGATGGGCTTCGACATCGTCTACCTCCCGCCGGTCCATCCGATCGGGAAGGTGAACCGCAAGGGCCGCAACAACACCCTGACGCCCGAGGAGCACGACGTCGGCGTCCCGTGGGCGATCGGCTCCGACGAGGGCGGGCACGACGCCGTGCACCCCGCACTCGGGACGCTCGACGACTTCGACTACTTCACCCAACGCACCCGCGACCTGGGCATGGAGGTCGCGCTCGACCTGGCCTTCCAGGCCGCGCCGGATCATCCCTGGGCGCGGGAGCACCCGGAGTGGTTCACGGTGCTGCCCGACGGCACCATCGCCTACGCCGAGAACCCGCCGAAGAAGTACCAGGACATCTACCCGATCAACTTCGACGAGGACCGGACCGGCATCTACCGGGAGCTGTTGCGCGTCACCCTGTTCTGGGTGCAGCGCGGCATCGAGATCTTCCGGGTGGACAACCCGCACACCAAGCCGCCGGACTTCTGGTACTGGCTGATCGCCGAGGTGAAGAAGGTCAACCCGAACGTCCTGTTCCTGGCCGAGGCGTTCACCCGCCCGGCGCGGATGTACGGGCTCGCCAAGGCGGGCTTCACGCAGAGCTACACGTACTTCACATGGCGCACCGCGAAGTGGGAGCTTGAGGAGTTCGCGCGGGAGCACGCGGCGCAGGCCGACGTGTGCAGGCCGAACCTCTGGGTGAACACGCCGGACATCCTGCACGAGAGCCTGCAGCACGGCGGGCCGGGGATGTTCGCGATCCGGGCCGCGCTCGCGGGCACCCTCTCCCCCAGCTGGGGTATGTACTCGGGTTACGAGCTCTACGAGCACGTCCCGGTCCGCGAGGGCAGCGAGGAGTACCTCGACTCCGAGAAGTACGAGCTGCGCCCGCGCGACTACAAGGTGGCGCAGAGTCGCGGTGAATCGCTGGAGCCGTGGATCACCCGGCTCAACGAGATCCGCCGCCGCCACCCCGCCCTGCAGCAGCTGCGCAACCTCCACTTCCACGCCGTCGACAACGACGCCCTGATCGCCTACAGCAAGCACGACGCGACCACGGGCGACCTGGTGCTGGTGGTGGTGAACCTCAACCCGTTCGGGGCGGAGGCGGGCAACGTGTGGCTCGACCTGCCGGCACTCGGCCGGGACTGGCACGAGCGCTTCCCGGTGCGCGACGAGGTGTCCGGCGAGGTGTACCACTGGGGGCAGGCGAACTTCGTCCGACTGGAACCCTGGCGCAACGTGGCCCACATCCTGGTCCTCCCGCAACTCGACCCGCAGCAGCGACGGGAACTGTCCTACCGGGAGCCCTAGCGGCGCAACGGCCCTGCACACTGCTGAGGAAGGCCCCACCCCATGACCGAGAACCCCGCCGCGGCAGCGGCCGTCGACCCCGACACCGCCGCACGCCTGCTCTCCGGCGCCTACCACGATCCGCACGCGATCCTGGGCGCGCACCCCACCTCGCGGGGCACCGTGCTGCGCACGCTGAAGCCGGGTGCCACCGCCGTCGCGGCCGTGATCGGCGGGGAGAGCTACCCGCTGGCGCAGCTGCAGGGCGCGCTGTGGGGCGCCGAGGTGCCGATCAGCGACCTCGCCGACTATCGATACGAGGTGCTCTACCCCGCCGGCCGCACCGTCGTGGCCGACGGCTACCGCTTCCTCCCGACGATCGGCGAGCTCGACCAGCACCTGATCTCCGAGGGCCGGCACGAGCGGCTGTGGGACGTGCTCGGCGCGCACCTGCGCAGCTACACCACCCCGGACGGCGAGGTCACGGGCACCTCCTTCGCGGTGTGGGCGCCGAACGCCCGCGGCGTCACCGTGATCGGCGACTTCGAGTACTGGTCCGGCGAGTCGTATCCCATGCGCACGCTCGGCTCCTCGGGCGTCTGGGAGGTCTTCGTGCCGGGCGTCGGCGACGGCGCGGCCTACAAGTTCCGGATCTTCACCGAGGGCGGCGGCACCGTCGAGAAGGCCGATCCGATGGCGCGGCGCACCGAGGTGCCCCCGGCCACCGCATCGATCGTCACGCACAGCACCCACGAGTGGCGGGACGCCGCGTGGATCACCGAGCGGGCCAGGCAGATCCCGACCGACCGCCCGATGAGCACCTACGAGGTGCACCTGGGCTCGTGGCGGCAGGGCCTGAGCTATCTGGACCTCGCCCGCGAGCTGGCCGACTACGTCACCGAGACGGGCTTCACGCACGTCGAGCTGATGCCCGTCGCCGAGCACCCCTTCGGCGGCTCCTGGGGCTACCAGGTCACCTCGTACTACGCGCCCACGTCCCGGTTCGGCACCCCGGACGAGTTCCGCGAGTTCGTGGACGTGCTGCACGAGCGCGGGATCGGCATCATCGTGGACTGGGTGCCCGCCCACTTCCCCAAGGACGCCTGGGCGCTCGCGCGGTTCGACGGCAAGGCGCTGTACGAGCACAGCGATCCGCAGCGCGGCGAGCAGCTGGACTGGGGCACCTACGTCTTCGACTTCGGCCGCCGCGAGGTGCGCAACTTCCTGGTGGCCAACGCCCTGTACTGGTTCGACGAGTTCCACATCGACGGCCTGCGGGTGGACGCGGTCGCCTCGATGCTCTACCTCGACTACTCGCGCCCCGAGGGCGGCTGGACCCCGAACGTCTACGGCGGCAGGGAGAACCTCGAGGCGGTGGAGTTCCTGCAGGAGATGAACGCCACCGTGCACAAGCTCTTCCCCGGCGTGGTCACCGTCGCCGAGGAGTCGACGAGCTGGCCGGGCGTCACGCGCCCGACGAACCTCGGCGGCCTCGGCTTCACCATGAAGTGGAACATGGGCTGGATGCACGACACCCTGGGCTATCTCGGGCGCGATCAGGTGCACCGCAACTTCCACCATCACGAGGTCACCTTCTCGCTGATGTACGCGTGGAGCGAGAACTTCGTGCTCCCCATCAGCCACGACGAGGTGGTGCACGGCAAGGGCACGCTGTGGACGCGGATGCCGGGCGACGCGCACACCAAGGCGTCCGGCGTGCGCGCCCTCCTCGCGTACATGTGGGGCCACCCCGGCAAGCAGCTGCTGTTCATGGGCCAGGAGTTCGGGCAGGTCCGCGAGTGGTCGGAGGAGCGCTCCCTGGACTGGGACAGCCTCGACGGCTGGGAGGGCGAGCTGCACGCCGGGATCCAGGCGCTCACGCGGGATCTCAACGCCGCGTACCGTTCGCACCCCGCGCTGTGGAGCCAGGACACCACCCCGTCGGGCTACGAATGGGTGGACGCGAACGACTCGCAGAACAACGTGCTCAGCTTCCTGCGCTGGGGCAGCGACGGTTCCGTGGTGCTGTGCCTCTACAACTTCTCCGGGCAGACCCACGAGCGGTACCGCGTGGGCGTGCCCTTCGCGGGCTCCTGGCGCGAGATCCTCAACACCGATTCCACGGACTACGAGGGCACCGGCGCCGGCAACATGGGCGGCGTCACCGCGGAGGCGCGGTCCTGGCACGGCCGCGAGGCCTCGGCGGAGGTCGTGCTCGGCCCGAACTCCGCCCTCTGGCTGACCTTCGACGGGCAGTGATGCGCGAGCTCGCGCCCGGCGTCTGGTTCGGCGCCGGCACGCACGTCAACTTCCTCGCCCTGGTCGACGGTGCCGACGTCACCCTGATCGACGCGGGCTGGGCCGGCGACGTGGACCGGGTGGAGGCGGAGCTGGCGTCGATCGGCCGCCGCCCGCAGGACGTCCGGGCGATCCTGGTGACGCACGCGCACATCGACCACGTGGGCGGCATCGCGAAGCTGCACGAGCGGTACGGCACGCCGGTGCTCGCGCACCCCGACGAACTCGCGCACGCCCGCGGCGAGGCGCACGAGCAGGCGGCCCCGCTCGACCTGATGCCGATCATGTGGCGGCCCCGCACCTGGAAGTGGATGGCCGACGTCGCCCGCGTGGGCGTGCTGGGGCACGTGGAGATGCCCTACGCCGAGCCTTTCGCGCTGCCCGCGGCCGGCGCGCCGCTGGACCTGCCGGGCGCGCCGGTGCCGGTGCCGTGCGCGGGCCACACCTCGGGGCACACCGCCTTCCTGCTGCCGGGCGGCGTCGTCGCGACGGGCGACGCCCTGGTGACCGGCCACCCGCTCTCGGGGACGACGGGTCCGCAGCTGTTGCCGGGGTTCTTCTCCCACGACCCCGCGGCCGCGGCCGCCGCACTCGACGCGATCGCCACGCTGGACGCCGACCAGCTGGCCCCCGGCCACGGCGAGCCGTGGCGCGGGGACCCGGCCCGGGCCGTCGAGCTGGCGCGCGCTACCGGCAGGTGACGGCGATCTCGAAGGGCTTGCGGACCACGCCCGCCGCCGGGTCCGCGATGCTCGCGCCCTGCGCGGTGCCGGTGATGGTGTAGCGGGTCCCTTCGACCCGCACCGTGGCCTCGCCCACGCCGCCGCCCACCGCGAGGGTGGTGCCGTCGGCGGTGATGCCCACCGTCTGCAGGACCGGCGGGTTGTGGGTGGTCATCGTGACGGCGACGGCGCCGTTCGCGCCGCCGGTGCCGATCACGAAGTTCTCCCCCTGCCGGACGCAGGACACGGTCGACAGGTCCACTCCGGAGACGTCCTTGCCGTCGACCTTGACGACCGCGTCGGCGCCGGACCGGACCGACCCCGCGTCGTCGCCCCCGCCGCACGCGACGAGTCCGAGAGCGGCGAGGGCGACCACCGAGGTGGTGACGAGGGAGCGATGCACGGGGGCCTCCTCAGGCACGGGAACTACTTGCAGGTGACGACGATCTCGAAGTCCTTCGAGACCATCCCCGCCATCGGGTTCGAGATGCTGGCGCCGGACGCGGTGCCGCTGATGGTGTAGCGGTCGCCGTCGACCTTCACGGTCGCCTTACCGACGCCGGGACCGACTGCGAGGGCGGTGCCGTCGACGGTGATGCCCACGGTCTCGACGGTGGGCGGGTCACCGGCCTTGAGCGTCGCGCCGACGCCGCCGGACGCGCCGCCCGCGCCGATGGCGAACCGGTCGCCCTGCTTGGTGCAGCCCACGTTGCTCAGGTCGACGCCCGTGAGGTCCTTGCCCTCCACCGTGACGACGGTCTTCGCGCCGGTGTTCGCCGACGCGGTATCGGCGGGAGCGTCCGAGCCCTTGTCGGATCCTCCGCCGCAGGCGGTGAGTCCGATCGAGGCGAAGACCACCGCCGAGGCGATGACGAGGGAGCGATTCATAGCGGGCCTCCTTAGGCACGGAACCGAATTCGGGCGTTGCACCCGAGTGGAGGAAAGCACACGTCAGTGCGCGACGGGCGACTTCTCGGAGTTCGATTGCAGTCCCACCGCCGGCTCGATACCCCACCGCACGAGGAGGTCCTGCATGATCGGCACCGCGGTGCTCGCCCCCGGCGAGGCGCCGAGCAGGCCGGCGATGGTGCCGTCGGCGCCGGTGACCAGCTCCGTCCCCTGCTGCAGCACGCCGATGCGACGAGGATCCGGGGTCACCAGCTGGGCCCGCTGGCCGGCGGGGACGAGTTCCCACTGCGCCGGGTCGGCGGCCGGGTAGAACCGTTGCAGCTGGGCGAACCTCGCCCGCCGGCTCGCCGCGAGCTGGGCGACGAGGTACCGCACCAGGCCGAGGTTCTGCAGTCCGGCAGCGGCGATCACGTGCAGGTTGCCGGGCCGCAGGGTGGTGAAGAAGTCGGTGAGGCGGCCCCGCTTGAGGAGCTTGGTGCTGAACGTGGCGTACGGGCCGAACAGGAGGTGATCGGCACCGTCGACGTACCGACGGTCCAGGTGCGGCACCGACATCGGCGGCGCGCCGATGTCGGCCTGCCCGTACACCTTCCCGTCGAGGCGGCGCGCCACCTCGGGATCCGAGCAGCGGAGGAACGCCGCCCCGACGGGGAGCACGGCGTAGCCCCGCACCTCGGGCAGCCGCGCGCTCTGCAGCAGCCGCAGGGCCTTGCCGCCCGCGCCGACGAAGACGCGCCGGGCGCGGATCTCGAAGCGCCCCTGGGGTCCCCGGCCGCGCACCGTCCAACCCGCGAGGGTGCGGCGCAGCCGCGTCACCTCGTGGCCGAAGCGCACCTCGCCGCCGGCGTCGGTGAGGATCGCGGTGAGGCCGCGGGTCAGCGCCCCGAAGTCGACGTCGGTGCCGCCGGGGTGGCGGGTGGCGGCCATGCGGCCCCACATGGACTCGGGGCCGCGGCCCTCCATGACCAGCGGCGCCCACTCCCGGATCGTCTCCGGGTTCTCCGTGTACTCCATCGCCGCGAACTCCGGGTGCGTGCGCAGGGTCTCGAAGCGCTGCCGCAGGTAGGTCATGTCGCGCTCGCCGAAGACGACGTCGAGGTGCGGGGTCGGGTGCAGGAAGCCGCCGTCGAGCAGGCCCGCCGCGACGAGGCCGTCCCACCAGGCGCGGGTGCGCCCGAACTGTTCGACCATCGCCAGGGGCTTGGTGCCGTCGGCGGGGTCGGGCATGTAGTTGAGCTCGCAGAAGCCGCTGTGGCCGGTGCCGGCGTTGTTCCAGGGCCCGCTGCTCTCGGTGGCGAGCGCGTCGGCGCGCTCGAGCAGCAGGATCCGCCAGTCGGGCCGCTCCTGCGCGAGCATCGCGCCGAGCGTCGCGGACATGATGCCGCCGCCGATCAGGACGACGTCGGCGTCGAATCCCGGGGTGGAGTGGGTGACCATCGGATCCTCCTCTAGGTGGGTTCGGCACCAGCATCGAACGCGCGGCACTCATCCGTCCAATGAAGTCTTGCGGCGATATGATCCGAATATGGATCAATGGCTGAGCCTGCTCGCCCCGCAGCTGCAGGCGCTCGCCGCGCTCGCGGCGCACGACGGGCACATGACCCGCGCCTCGGCCGCGCTCGGCATCCCCCAGTCGTCGATGAGCCGCCGGATCCACGCCCTCGAAGGCGATCTACACACCCCGCTGCTCGTCCACGCCGGGCGCACCGTGCGGCTGACCGCCGCTGGCGAGGACCTGGCCCGGCGGATCCGGGATCCGCTGCGCGAGCTCGGCCTCGCGATCGACGCGGTGGTGGGCGAGGGCGACGGCGAACACGGCACCGTGCGGTTCGGCTTCCCGCTCACCATGGGCTCGGGCCGCCTACCGGACCTGCTCTCCGCCTTCCGCCGCGCGCACCCCGGGATCACCGTGACGCTCAAGCAGGGGCACGGCTCGGAGCTCGTCCGCGACCTGGAGACCGGCGCCCTGGACCTCGCGGTGACCATTCCGCCGCCGGAGCGGCTGCCGCACACCGTGATCGGATCCCAGGAGATCCTGGCCGCGCTCCCCCGCACCCACCCGCTCGCCGGAGCGAAGAGGATCCGGCTGGCGCAGTTGCGGTCCGACACCTTCATCGCCAATCCGCCCGACTACCACCTGCGCGGCACCACCGAGCGCTGGTGCACCGCGGCCGGCTTCACGCCCGCGATCGCCGTCGAGGTCACCGAATTCGCCACGATCCGCGAGCTCATCGCCCGGGGGCTCGGCGTCGCCCTGCTCCCGCACGACGACCGCGCACCGTCGGACGTGGCGGAGGTGCCGCTGGCGGGCGAGCACCGCCGCGCCGTCGCCCTAGCCCGCGCGACGACCACTCTCGCGCCGGCCACCCGGCACCTGCACGACTTCATCCTCGACACCGCCGAGACGGGCTGATCGGCGGACGCCGCCCGGCGCGGACCGGCTACAGCAGGAGCTTCTTCTGCACCTTGCCCATCGGGTTGCGCGGGAGGTCGTCGACGAAGCGGATCTCGCGGGGGCGCTTGTGCTTCGAGAGCGTCTCCCCCACGAACTCGACGATCGCGGCGGCGGCCGCGTCGTCGCGCGGACCGTCGGCGACGAGGAAGGCGACGAGGCGCTGCCCGAGGTCGTCGTCGGGAAGCCCCACGACAGCGGCCTCGCGGACGTCCGCGTGGCCGAGCAGCGCGGCCTCGATCTCACCGGCGCCGACGCGGAAGCCGCCGGTCTTGATGAGGTCGGTGGAGGCGCGGCCCACGATGCGGTGGAAGCCGGTCGAGTCGATCACCGCGACGTCGCCGGTGTCGAACCAGCCGTCGCCCACCCAGGACTCGGCCGTGGCGTCGGGGCGGTTCAGGTACTTCGTGCCGACCATCGGTCCGCGGATCTGCAGCGCCCCGATCGATTCGCCGTCGTGCGGCGCCTCGCCGCCCGATTCCGCGATGATCCGCGACTCGACGCCCGTGATCGGCAGGCCGACCCAGCCGGGGCGGCGCTCGCCGTCGACGCGTGCGCTCACGGTGATGAGGGTCTCCGTCATGCCGTAGCGCTCCACGATCTCGTGGCCCGTGAGCTCGCGGATCCGCTCGAAGACCGGCGCCGGCAGGGGCGCGCTACCGGAGACGAGGAGCCGCGCGTCCCGCAGGGCCGCAGCGGATTCCGGGTCTCGGGCGATGCGCGACCAGACGGTGGGCACGCCGAAGTACATCGTGCCGCCCGCCGCCGCGTAGGCCTCCGGGGTCGGCTTGCCGGTGTGCACCAGCGGGCTGCCCACCCGCAGCGGGCCGAGCACGCCGAGGATCAGCCCGTGGACGTGGAACAGCGGAAGGCCGTGCACGAGGGTGTCGTTCGCCGTCCACGCCCAGGCGTCCACGAGCCCGTCGATGCACGCCGCGATGGCCTCCCGGCGGATCGGGACGCCCTTCGGCGCCCCCGTGGTGCCCGAGGTGTACATCAGGAGCGCGGTCGCGGCCGCGGGCGGCTCGGGCAGGGCGTGCCAGCCGCGGGCGTGCTCGCGGACCGGGACCGCGGGCAGCCCGTGCGGGTCCTGCGGGGTCGCGCCGAGCCAGGCCTGCGCGCCGGAATCGGCGAGCACGTGGGCGATCTCGGCGGTGCCCGAATCGGGCGGGACCGGGACGACCGGGACGCCGGCGCGAATACCGCCGACGATCGCGATCACGGTGGCGAGCGTCGGCTCGGCCCACACCGCGACGGGCCCGCGCACGCCGAGCCCGCCCAACCGCTCGGCGACCGCCGTGGTGGCGCCGATGAGCTCGGTCCGGGTCAGGGTGCGGCCCCCGACGGTGACGGCCGGCTCACCGTCGGAGCCGGGCGGGACGGGCGTGACCGTGTGCGGCAGCAGCATGGCCCCAGCCTATGCCGCGCGGCGCCCCGTCAGGCGGCGCGGTACTGCAGGCGCGCGTCGAACGCCGCCTCGAGGAAGAGCGTGGTGATCTGGACGGCCTGCGCGCTCTCGGGCGTCACGCCTGCGAGCACGGGGAAGGCGTGCACGCCACCCTGGTAGAGGTGCAGGTCGCAGGGCTTGCCGGCGCGGTCGAGGCGCTCGTGCAGGCGCTCGGCGTCGACGCGCAGCATCTCGTCGGTACAGGCGATGACGAGCGCCGGCGGGAACGCCGCGGGCTCGATCTCGGTGGCGTCGTCGTGGCCGCGGAAGGCGACCGGGCCGCGGTCGAAGAAGTCGCGCAGCCCGGCGAGCTTGCCCGCGGTGAGGTAGGCGTCGTCGATGTCGTGCCGCGGATCGTCGTCGGTGACGGTCGGCGTGAGCAGCGGGGAGAAGCCGAAGTAGGCGGCCGGGGTGCGCACGGCGTCGAGGTACGCCAACTCCACCACCTTGGCCGAGATGTAGCCGCCCGCGGAGTCGCCGCCCACGGCGACCTGCCGGTACCGGCCGGAGTCCGTGACCGCCCGGAACACGCGGTAGCCGTCGTCGACGGACGTGCCGACGCCCACGTCGGGAAGCTGGCGGTAGTCCACGTTGAAGACGGTGACGCCGAGGGTGCGCGCGAGGGCCGCCGCCACGCGGCGATGGGTGCCGGGCCCGCCCGCGAGGAAGGCGCCGCCGTGGTAGTAGCAGATCGCGACGTCCGGCCGCAGGTCGCCCGCGGTCGGCACGAGCCGCTCCACGGGGACGCCGGCGAGCTCGATCCGCTCCACCTCGACGTCGTTCGGCGTCCACCCGATGAGGTTCGCCAGGCCCTCGCCCAGGGCGAGCGGCGCGAACGACCAGGCCCGCACCGGGTACAGCGCGATCAGGGGCTTGAGCAGCAGCCGCGCCCCCGCGATCGCCAGCGCCGACTGGGCGCTCACGCCGCGATGCTCGGTGACCGACATCATCGTCTCCTCTCGCCCGACCCGGAGAGGCCGAACAGAACCGGTTCAGACTAGGCCGATGCCATCGATAGATCCAGCGAATCGGGCTATCACCGCTCCTGGCGTGTCCCGGTCGACGAGCTCCCGGCGGCCGTGACGCAGGTCACGCGCGGTCAGTCGGAGACCCCCGTCCGCTCCACGCCGGCGACGATCCAACGTTGTGCTACTAGGAAGAACGCCAGCAAGGGGGCGATCGATACCACGGCGGCCGCGAACATCGCGGGCACGTTCACCGACTGCGCCGTGATGTAGCTCGACAGCACCAACTGGACCGTCCACGACTGCGGATCCTGACCGATCACCAGGGGCCAGAGGAACGCGTTCCAACTCCCGACGAAGGTGATTGTCGCCACCGCCGCCGTCACCGCGCCCGCCCCCGGCAACGCGACCGCGAGGAACACCCGGGCGGGCCCGGCACCGTCGAGCACGGCGGCCTCCTCGAGCTCCCGGGGGAGACCGAGGAAGTGCTGCCGGAACAGGAAGACCGCGGTCGCCTGGAACAGCCCGGGCACCACCAGCCCCTGCAGCGACGACACCCAGCCCAGCGTGGAGACCATGACGAAGGTCGGCACGAAGGTCACGGCGGCCGGGACCAGGAGGGTCGCGAGGACGACGCCGAAGACCTTGTCGGCGTACGCCACCCGGATCCGGGCGAAGGCGTACCCGGCCGGCAGCGCGACGGCGACGGTGCCGACCGTCTGCAGCACGGCCACCGTCGTCGAGTTGAGCAGTGCCCGGGCGAGCGGGCGGGCCTCGTCGGAGAAGATGTGCCGGAAGGCGGCGCCGTCGGGGCGACGCGGCAGCCAGTCCCCCGTCGCGACGTCCATCGGCGTGCCGACCGCGCCGCGGGCCAGCAGGTACAGCGGCAGCAGGAAGAGGGCGGCGAGGCCGATCAGCAGCACGTACCTCCCCGCGCGGGCCGCGCTCACCGCTCGCCCCGCCCGCGGAACAGCCCCGTGAACCGGCCCTGGGCCAGGGCGATCACCGCGATCAGGGCGGTGAGCAGGATCCCGCCCGCGCCGCCGTGCCCGAAGTCCTGCCCGTTGCCGACGGCCACGTAGTAGAGGTAGATCAGCGGCGGTCGGGCGTACGGCGGATAGCCCTGCGCGGTGGCCATCACGCCGTAGAACTCGTCGAAGGCCTGGAAGGCGTTGACCGTCGCCAGCAGCAGCACCGCGACGGAGACGGCGCGCAGCTGCGGCAGCGTGATGCGCACGAACGTCGTCCACCCGGACGCGCCGTCCAGCGCGGCCGCCTCGTACAGGTGCCGCGGCACGCGCTGCAGGGCGGCCAGGAACAGGACCATGTAGAAGCCCAGCTGCAGCCACAGGCGCAGCGTCACCAGCACCAGCCAGTACCAGGGCGGATCGACCACCGACAGCCACGCCACGGGCTCCGCGCCGACGGCCCGGAGCGCCGCGTTGGCGACGCCCGTCGGCACCCCGGGGAAGATCGAGCCGCGCCAGATCAGTGACGCGGCGATGTAGCTGCACGCCAGCGGCAGGAAGAAGACCGAGCGGAAGAAGGCCTGGAACCGGCGCACCCCGTGCACGAGCACCGCGAGCGCGAGCGAGCCCGCGAAGGTCAGCGGCACGACGATCGCCGCGAAGACGACGAACGTGACCAGGCTGGAGCGGAAGGCGGGGTCCGCCAGCATGTCCCGGTAGTTGTCCAGGCCCACGAACCGCGTCGGCGTCACCGTGTTGTGGGCGTCGAACAGGCTCAGCCACACGCTCCACCCGATCGGGACGAGGACGAACACCGCGAGGCCCGCGAGGAAGGGCCCCGTCATCAGCCAGAACCACAGGTGCGGCGAGTCGCGCCACGCCCCGCCCGCGTCGGGCCGGGACGGCGCGCGGCGGGCGGGCCGGAGGGACATCAGCGCGGGAACCGCTCGAGTTCCTTCTCGACCACCGATGCGACCCCGTGCAGCTCCGCCATCGGATCGGCGCCGCCGCGGATCACCCGGTCGAGGGCATCGCGGTAGGCGGTGGCGCTGCGCGGCGTCCACAGCAGCGGGGTCTGGGGACGGCCGACCGAGTTCACCAGGTCGGCCGCCTCGTTGTACACGCCGGTCGCGAGCTTCGTGGCCTGCGGGACCAGCGAGCGGCGCGCCGGGACGTGCAGGCCGTAGCCCTGCGCCCAGTCGAGCTGCAGATCGGTGCGCTTCACCCACAGCCACTGCACGAACTTCTTCGCCCGCTCGACGTCGCCGCCGGCGTTGACCGCGGCGCCGTACGCGCCGAAGGGCACGCTCGTCCCGCCGTTCGGGCCGATCGCCGGGAAGGGCCGCACGCCGAAGTCGTCGCCGAGCGCCGCCCGGATCGCGGGCAGCGCCCACAGGCCCGTCCACTGCATCGCCGTCTGCCCCGCGATGAAGGCGCCCGGGTCGGACCAGTCCTGCGGCGCGCCGAGCAGCAGGTCGCCCGACGTGAACAGCCCGCGCATAGCCCGTAGGCCGACCGCGACCTCCTCGTCGACGAAGCCCGGCCTGTGATCGGGGGTCAGGTAGTCGTGCCCGGACGACCAGAGCAGGACGCCGCCGAGGACGTCCGCGCCACCGCTGTTGCCGAGGAAGAGCCCCTTGACCCGCCCGCGGTTCAGGGCCCGCGCGGCCGAGACCAGCTCGTCGAGCGTGCGCGGCGGGACGACGCCCGCCTCGGCGAGCATGGACTTCCGGTAGACCAGGAGCTGGGTGTCGGTGACCTGCGGGATGCCGTACACCCGGCCGCCCAGCGTCATCCGGTCGAGCAGCGCCGGGGTGAAGTCGGAGCGCGCGTCGCCCAACAGGTCGGTGAGGTCGGCGACCTGCCCGGCGGTGATCATGTCGATCGTGGGGCCGTTGGCGAACTCGAAGACGTCCGGGCCGTCGCCGCTGACCAGCGCCGACGAGACCTTCTGGTCGTAGTCGCCCGGGAAGGCGCTGACCCGCACGCCGCCGTCCGGGTAATCGCCGGCGTACCGCGTGAGCGCCTCCGGCGCCCCTTGCTCGCCGTACTGGTGGAACCAGGCCCGCAGGTCGCCGCGGGCCCCGCCGCCGCGACCGGTGTTCCCACCGCATGCCGCGAGCGCGCCCGCGAGGGCCAGGCCGCCGACGCCCGTCAGCACCGCCCGTCGGGACACACCATAGTCAGACACCGGGTAAGTATCGCAAACCTGCGGAGACTGCGCGGACCGGGGAACCGGGCCGCGTCAGAACAGGGCGCCCGCCAGATCGCGCCGGGCCGCGAGGACCACGGGATCCGCCGGATCGAAGAGCTCGAAGAGCTCCAGCAGTCGGGTGCGCAAGGCCGACCGGTCGTCGCCCGCGGTGACGCGGATCGCGGCGATGAGCCGGTCGAAGGCCCCCTTCGGCGAGCCGGTGAGCAGCTCCTCGTCGGCGGCGGCGAGCGCCGGTGCGACCCGCTCCGCGCCCGTCGAGCCGGCCGCCGCGTCGTCGCGCGCGATCGCCCCGGGCTCGCCCTTCGTGGCGCGGGCGAAGAAGGCCATCTGCTTGACCGCGGCCGCCGCCTCGG
This sequence comes from Tsukamurella hominis, assembly GCF_965137015.1. Classification (NCBI taxonomy): domain Bacteria; kingdom Bacillati; phylum Actinomycetota; class Actinomycetes; order Mycobacteriales; family Tsukamurellaceae; genus Tsukamurella; species Tsukamurella hominis. Next base: position 153,460 of record NZ_CBCRZG010000009.1, read on the forward strand.
CGTCGCCCGGATTCGCGTGCAGGATCGCCTCGTACGCGGCGCGGGCGCCCTCGTAGTCGCCGTCGCTCGCGAGCTGCTCCGCCGCCTCGCGCCGGGGGTCCGACGGTGCCTCTCCCGCCACGCCGCCACCGAACTCGGGCGGCAGCTGCGCGAGCACGTCGTCGAGCCACTGCCGCGCCGCCGGCTCCGGCTGCGCGCCCGCGAAGGCCGTCACCGCGCGCCCCGCGGCGACGGCCACCACCATCGGCACCGACTGCGCGCCGAAGGCCTGCGCGACGCCGGGCGCACCGTCGACGTCGACGCGGGCGAGGGTCCACCGGCCCGCGTCGTCCGCGGCGAGTTTCTCCAGCACCGCCGCCATCGCCTGCGACTGCTCGCTGTACGACGCGGCCAGCAGCACGACCACCAACCGATTCGCGGACCGGTCGATGACCTCGACCGGGAAGCTCTGGTCCGTCACGTCGACCACGCCGGGCCCGGGGGCTGCGCCGGCCGGCCCCGCCTCGCCCGACGGTGCCGGGCGGGCCTGCTGGGCGGCCTTCGCCTCCGCGCGGGCCTTGAGACCCGAGAGGTCGACCGCGCCGGCCATCGCCGCGGCCGTGCGCAGCGCGCGTGCCTGATCCTGTGGAGATGCGCCTCGAGGTGTAGTCACCCCTCCATCTTGGCACGCCCCGTGCGGCGGCCGCCCGCGGCGACCGTCCGGCCCAAGATCACCGGTAGCGCTGCTGATCCGGGTCGAACCGCCAGGACGTGGGACCGGGCGCGGGCATCCCGGCGGCGGCGAGCGCGCCCCGCCGCGGGCGGTACCAACTCGTGAGCGGCACCTCGTCGACGATGTGCACCGCGTCCGGGTACTGGCCGTGCCGGCCGGCGAAGGCGTCGCTGATCTCGTCGGCGGTCAACTCCGCGTCGTCCCGCACCGTGACCGCGGCGACGACGCGCGGCGCACCGTCGGCCCCGTCGCCCGGCACCTGGTACACGACGGCCTGCTCGACCTGCCCGAGCTGCTCGAGCACGTCCGTGATCGGGATCGAGTACACCGGCCCGCGCTCCGTCACGGCGACGGTGCGGACGTCGTCGACCAGCCAGTAGTCGCCGTCCTCGTCGCGCCGGAAGAGGTGGCCCGTGGAGAACCAGGCGTCGCCCGGCCGGAAGACGCCGCGCAGCAGCACGTCGCGGTGCGTCGCGTCGGGATCGGCGCGACCGATGAGCACGCCCACCTCGCCGTCCCCGACCTCCTGCAGGAAGCCGTCGCCGTCCTCGACGAAGCGCCCGGAGTCGAAGTAGTAGTCGACGAGGGCCACGTCGGCGCTGCCCGGCAGGCGCCGGCCCTTCGCCCCCGGCTTGCCGGCGCGGACCCTGGCCAGCACGATCTCGCCCTCGGTGGAGGCGTAGAACTCGACGACCTGCGCGTCGAAGGTCTCTCCGACGCGGCGCGAGAGCTCCGCCGACATGCCGGAGCCGATGAAGGCGCGGACCGGGTGGTAGCGCGGGATCTCCAGGCCGGGGGTGTCGAGCACCGCGCGCATGAGGTTCCAGGTGTAGCAGACCACCGTGACCCCGTAGCGCTGCACCTCGACCATGAACCGCTCCGGGTCGAAGTCGCGGGTGAGCGCGATGCGCGAGCCGCCGGCGAGCGCGCCGCCGAGGCTGGTCATGAGGCCCGAGCTGTGGCTGAGCGGGGTGAGGCAGTACACGGTGTCGCTCTGCGACAGCCGCGCGGCCGACGCGGTGCCGAACGCCGACAACGCCCACCGGCCGTTCGTGACCCGCTTGGCCCGCAGCCGCCCGCCGACCTCCGAGAACATCACGAAGGCCAGGTCGCGGCCGAGGCCCGCGTCGGGCCGGTACCAGCGCGGAATCCGCACGTTGTCCGGGTCGACCTGCTCGAGGTCGACCAGCTCCGCGCCGAGGTCCTGCCGGGCGGCACCCGGCCGATCGCGGCGGTCGCCGCCGCCGACGACGAAGACGCGCTCGGCGACCGCCACGGCCTCCTGCGCGTGCTCGGGGTCCGTGAGGACCGAGGCGGCCTCCCCCAGCCGCAGCGCGGCGGCGTAGTCGGTGCCCGGCGGCAACAGCACGGCCACGGCGCCGAGCCGTGACAGCGCGGCCATCGCGACCAGGGCCGACGGCCGGGTGTGCATGAGCACGCCCACGTGCTCGCCCTGCCGCACCCCGACCTGGATCAGGCCGCTGACGACGCGGTCGATGCGCTCGTTCACCGCGTGCTTGGTGTGGACGCGGTCCTCGTAGAGGAAGAGCTCGCCGTGCGGATCCGCCGCGGCCTGCTCCGCGAGCAGCTTGCCGAGGGAGACCTGGGTGTGCGCCTGCAGCTGGCCGAGGCGGGCCAGCTTCGGCAGCCCGCGGGTCACCTCGCGGGCGACGGCGGAGGCGCCGGCCGCGGCGCCGGAGGCCGCGTCGAGGACGTCGCGCGCGGCGACGAAGCCGACGGTGGCGATGCCGCCCAGGCCCGCGACGAGCGGGTTGACGCCCACGTCGCGGCCGTCGTCGGGCTGCATCGCGACGACGTTCTCCGGCTGCGGGCCGCGGCCCTCCTGCCAGGTGATCCACTGCGTCACCGTCGGGTACGTGACCGCGCCCGCCGAGCTGCCGACGACGAGGCCGAAGTGTCCGGCCGACACCTGCGCCTCGTAGACCTCGGCCTTCGGCGCCGCCTGCAGGATCCCGCGGACGGCGCTGGGCCGGCCGATCTGGTCCGACAGGCCGACGAAGGCGAGCACGGGGCTCGTGATGGACGCGAGGGAGACGGCGTCGCCGTCGATGGCGAAGCCGCCGGTGAGCATGCGGTTGTGCACGACGAACTGCTTGAGCAGGTCGGCCACCGCGGGCCCGGCGTAGGCGACCCAGCCGTCGGCCTCGAGGAAGCGGCGCTGGTCCTCGCGCGGCAGCAGCGCGTCGCGATCGTGCAGCTGTCGGACGAAGTCGAGCCGCGAGCGCACCGCCTTGACGGGGTTGAGCATCTCGAAACCGCGCTGCACCATCCAGCTGGGGAGGTAGAAGCGGTTGAAGACGTGGTCGGCGACGAACTCGGCGCCCTTGTTGACCAGCGCGGGCGGGGCGCCGAGCGGCAGGCCCGCGGAAATGTCGACGGGGCTGCCGAAGGTCACGACGCTCGCGATGGACCGCGACTGCCGGTAGGCGGCCACCTGGTAGCAGAACATGCCGCCCTGCGAGTAGCCGCCGATGTGCACGTCGCGGCCGCGGAACACCGCGACCTGCTCGATCGCCTTGGAGATGGCGACGACGTGATCCGCGAGGTTGCGCTCGAGGCCGCCCTCCTCGCGGTCGGGCGCGCCGAAGTCGATGACCCACGGGTCGAGGCCCGCCCGGTGCAGCACCGAGACGGCGCCGTTGTTCTCCGTGACGTCGAAGACGTTGGCGTCCACCATCATGGGCGGCACCAGCAGGATCACCGGCCGGTCGTCCACCGCGGGCGCCGGCGCCCGGTCCGCGAAGTACCGTCGGAGGCGGTACATCGGCGAGCGCTCGACGACCGTGAACTGCGAGGGCTTCGCCCCCGTCTCGAGGCCGCCCTGCGTGAGCACCTCGAAGCCGTTGCGCGCCGTCGCCGCCAGGCGGTTCACCGACGCCTCGAGCGCCTTCCCACCGGGCAGCCCGCCCAGGATGTCCACCATGTGCCCCACCTCTCCACAGCTTCCGTCAGCGAGTCAACGTACCGGTAGGCGGGGCGCCGTGCGTCCTAACCGCCGATCGCGTCGGCGGGCTCGGCCTTGTCCGCGGCGGTGGCCGTCGCGGGGGCGTCGAGCTTGCCGGCGCGCTGCGCCCACACCTCGAAGACGACGGAGCAGAAGGGCAGGACCGTGGCGAGCAGGCCGAGGGCGAGGGTCTTGAGGTCCCACTTGCGGGCGTAGGCGACTGCGAGGGTCAGCACGACCAGCACCATGAAGACGATGCCGTGCGTCATGCCGGGCACGGCGATCGCGTCGGGCTTGTCCTGTACCCGCTTGATGATCATGCCGATGATCAGCCACACCCAGGTGAGGGCCTCGAGGAAGGCGACGACCTTGAAGGCGGTGACGATCTTGGACGCGAGGGATTCGTTCATGCGGAGTTTCTCTCTACTTCCCGGGGACGGTGATGATGAGCGCGTCGCCCTGGCCGCCGGCGCCGCACAGTCCGGCGGCACCGGTGCCGCCGCCGCGGCGGGCCAGCTCGAGCGCGAGGTGCAGGACGATGCGGGCGCCGGAGGCGCCGAGCGGGTGACCGATGGCGATGGCGCCGCCGTCGACGTTGACCTTGTCGGCGTCGACGCCGAGGTCGGCGGTGGACGCGAGGCCCACGGCGGCGAAGGCCTCGTTGATCTCGAGCAGGTCGAGATCGGCCGGGCTGATGCCCTGCTTGTCGCAGGCCTTCTTGATGGCGTTGGAGGGCTGGTGCTGCAGCGACGAGTCCGGGCCGGCGACGACGCCGTGCGCGCCGATCTCGGCGAGGTAGTCGAGGCCGAGCTCCTGCGCCTTGCTCTTGCGCATGACGACGACGGCGACGGCGCCGTCGGTGAGCTGGCTGGCGTTGCCGGCGGTGATGCTGCCGTCCTTGGCGAACGCCGGCCGCAGCTTGGCCAGCGACTCGGCGGTGGTGTCGCCGCGGACGCCCTCGTCCTCGCTGACGCGGATCGGCTCGCCCCGGCGCTGCGGGATCTCGACGGGGACGACCTCGTCGGCGAACTTGCCGGCGGCCCAGGCCTCCGCGGCCTTGCGGTGCGAGTCGGCGGCGAAGGCGTCCTGCTCCTCGCGGGAGTAGGTCACCGTGTCGGTGGTGTTGAGCTGCTCGGTGAGCCCGCCCATCGGCTGGTCGGTGAAGACGTCGTGCAGGCCGTCGTACGCGGTGTGGTCGAGCATCTCGATGCTGCCGTACTTGTGGCCCTCGCGGCTGCCCGTGAGGATGTGCGGCGCCTGCGTCATCGACTCCTGGCCGCCGGCGACGACGACCTCGTACTCGCCGGCCCGGATGAGCTGGTCGGCGAGCGCGATGGCGTTGATGCCCGACAGGCACATCTTGTTGATGGTCAGGGTGGGCACGTCCCACGGCACGCCGCCCGCGATCGCGGCCTGGCGCGCGGGCATCTGCCCGGCGCCGGCGGTGAGGACCTGGCCCATGATCACGTAGTCGATCGTCTGCGGGTCGACGCCGCTCTTCTCCAGGGCGCCGCGGATGGCGACCGCGCCGAGGTCGGTGCCGGACTGCGACTTGAGCGCGCCGAGCAGCTTGCCGAAGGGCGTCCGAGCGCCGGCGACGATGACCGTGGGGTCCTGATGGGGTGCGGACGGGGCCACTTCGTTCCTCCTAGTGGGCAGGGGTCTTCCACCTCAAAGCTACATTCGAGGCATGACAGAGAGCCAATCGCGACAAACAGATCACACCGCCCACGGCGAGCACCCGGCCGCGCACGCCGTCCCCGCCGAATACGTGCTGGGTATCGACCACGTCGGCGTCGCCGTGTCCGATTTCGACGCGGCCCTCGAGTGGTACGCCCGCGTCCTCGGCATGGTGTGCACGCACGAGGAGATCAACGAGGCGCAGGGCGTCCGCGAGGGCATGCTCTCCCCCGCCTCCCTCCTGGCGGCCGGCGGCGCACCGTCGAGCGCGGCCCAGCTGCAGGTCCTCGCTCCCCTGACCCCCGAGTCGACCATCGCGAAGTTCCTCGACCGCAACGGCCCCGGGATGCAGCAGCTGGCGTACCGGGTCTCGGACCTCGCGGCAGTGACGGCGCACCTGCAGGAGCAGGGCGTGCGCCTGCTGTACGACGCTCCGCGGAACGGCACCGCGGGGTCGCGGATCAACTTCCTGCATCCGAAGGACGCAGGCGGGATCCTCGTCGAACTGGTCGAACCTGCATCCTGACCGGAACCGGCCGCTAATTCGGACCTTTTGCGACTGCTGACGCCGCGCGCGCGGACAGCCCACGTACCATCGGTGCATGGCGAATTCGGACAACGTTACGGGTGGCCCGGCACCCGCACCGTTCGCGGTGGTCCTGCGCGGGTACGACCGGGACCAGGTCAGCGAACAGTTCCACCGCTACCAGGCTGAACTGCGGGTTCTGGCCGCGGACCGGGACGCGGCGTCGGCCCACGCCCGGGAGCTGACGGACCTCCTCGACGAGGCGCAGGACGAGATCGACAACCTGCGCCGCGAGGTCGATCGGCTCAGCGTCCCGCCGACGAGCGCCGAGGGCATGAGCGATCGCATCGCGCGCATGATGCGTCTCGCGTCGGACGAGGCGTCCGAGATCCGCGCCGCCGCCGAGAACGAGTCGGCGGAGGTCCGCTCGCTCGCACGCCAGGAGGCCGAGGCCACCCGCCGGGAGGCCGACCGGCTGCGCGCCGACATGACCGCGCGCCGTGAGGCGATGGAGCGCGAGCACGAGAAGACGATGGAGCAGGCGCGAGCCGAGGCGGAGCGGATCACGGCGGAGGCGAAGGCCGAGGCGGAGAAGCTGTCCCAGTCCGCCGCCGACAATCGCGAGCGCGTCCAGAACGACTTCGACATGGCGATGTCGATGCGTCGGGACAAGGCGATCCGCACGATCACCGAGCTCGAGGAGGCGTCCAAGGAGGAGGCCCGCGAGCGGATCGACTCCGCGAACGAACGCGCGGAGCAGACCCTCAACACCGCGAACGCGACGGCGGAGCAGAAGCTCGAGGACACGAACACCCGGATCGCCACCCAGGTGGCCAACGCCCGGCGCATCACGGAGGACATGCAGTCGCTGCGCGCCTCCATCCTCGATCAGCTGGAGACCGTCCGCCGCCAGCTCTCCCTGGTCCCCGAGGCCCTCGCGACGGGCGACGGTGAGCCCCAGGTCGTCGACAAGTGCATCGATCCCGCGCCCTTCTCCGCCGCGCCGGCGCCGAAGGCCGCGCACGTCACGGACGACGGCCCCACGGCGGCCCAGCGCGCGCAGGAGGTCCTGGGGGCGGACGACTTCGCCTCAGCGGACACCGTCGCCATCCCGACCAAGGCCGCCGACGCGGCCCCGACGGCGTCCACGCAGGACACCGTGGCGATCAACACCGCGAAGAGGTAGTCAGCGCGACCGCCGGCCGGCCTCCCGCGCCCAGCATCCGCTGTGCCAGTGTCGCCGGTCGGCCACGCCGCCGCTCTCGGCGGCGGGCCACACCACCACGTGCGCGGTTCCCGTCGGGATCGGCTGATGACAGCCCGGGCAACGGTAGTCCTTCACCGCGCCCGAACCGGTGACCGTCCTGACCTGGTAGGCCTCGTCCCCCAGTTCCACCCGGGAACCGAAACCGCCCGCGCTCAACGGGCGGTGACCGTCCCGCGCGGCGGCACGCTTACGGGAGACGGGCCTGCGACCCATCAGAAGAGCTTGTAGGACGTGTCCTCGGTACCGCGCAGCACGTCGTAGTCGACGGTGACGCACCGGATGCCGCGATCCTCGGCCAGTGTGCGGGCCTGCGGCTTCACCTGCTGGGCCGCGAGGATGCCCGTGACGGGCGCGATGAGCGGGTCCCGGTTCAGGAGCTCGAGGTACCGGGTGAGCTGCTCGACGCCGTCGATCTCCGCCCGCCTCTTCACCTCGACCGCGACGGTCCCGCCGTCGGCATCCCGGCACAGCAGGTCGACGGGGCCTATCGCCGTCATGTATTCGCGCCGGATGAGGGTGTAGCCCTCCCCGAAGGTGTGCGTGTGCTCCGCGAGGAGCTCCTGCAGGTGCGCCTCCACGCCGTCCTTCACCAGGCCGGGATCGACGCCCAGGTCGTGGCTGCTGTCGTGCTCAACCTCACCGATGAGGATGCGCAGCTGTTCCTCGGCCTTGTTCCGCACGATCCACAGCTGGTGTCCCTCGGGCACGCCCGCGGTCTCCTCGTCCGACGGTGCCGTCTCGAGCCAGCAGGGCGGGCTCATCCAGTTGAGGGGCTTGTAGGCACGGTCGTCGGCGTGGATGCTGACGGAGCCATCGGCCTTGACCAGGATCAGGCGCCGGGCCATGGGAAGGTGGGCGGTGAGCCGGCCCACGTAGTCGACCTGGCATTCGGCAATCACGACACGCACGGGGTCCACCTTACGGCACGGGTTCGACGGTGCCGCCGGCCCGCTGCGCGATCCGCGCCGCGTCGGAACCGGACGTAGAACAGCGCACGCCGGCATACGTGCGGCCGCGGGCAGCGAGGGGCGAAAGGGTACGCGGACACGAAGAAGACCCCCGCGTCGGGAGCATTTCTGCTCACCGACCCGAGGGTCTTCTCCTGTATCTAATTTTAGTCCGGCGGTGTCCTACTCTCCCACACCCTCACGAGTGCAGTACCATCGGCGCTGGAGGGCTTAGCTTCCGGGTTCGGAATGGAGCCGGGCGTTTCCCCTCCGCTATGGCCGCCGTAACACTGCGAAACAACACGTGTGTTGTCTCAGACATTGCATAGTGGACGCGAACCAGCAGCGCTGGTTTCTGTATTGTTACACGCTTACATTCTGTGAGCCATGTGCTCGTTTTGGCGAATGTTATGTGTGTGGTAAGCCCTCGACCGATTAGTACCAGTCACCTACACGCATTACTGCGCTTCCAGTTCTGGCCTATCAACCCCATAGTCTGTAGGGGGTCTTACCCACTCAAGGTGGTGAGAATCCTAATCTTGGAACAGGCTTCCCGCTTAGATGCTTTCAGCGGTTATCCCTTCCGAACGTAGCCAACCAGCCGTGCTCCTGGTGGAACAACTGGCACACCAGAGGTTCGTCCGTCCCGGTCCTCTCGTACTAGGGACAGCCTTCCTCAAGATTCTAACGCGCGCGGCGGATAGAGACCGAACTGTCTCACGACGTTCTAAACCCAGCTCGCGTGCCGCTTTAATGGGCGAACAGCCCAACCCTTGGGACCTACTCCAGCCCCAGGATGCGACGAGCCGACAT
>NZ_CBCRZG010000010.1:0-151075 GCF_965137015.1 Tsukamurella hominis
GTGCGGGGGTGCTCGCGGCCGCGGGGCCGGGCTTCTTGGCCGGGGCGGGGCCCGGCTTCGCGCCGCCGTCGGACTTGGGTCCGTACGACTCGCGCAGGCGTCGCGCGACGGGGGCTTCCACCGTCGACGACGCGGACTTCACGAACTCGCCCTGCTCACTGAGCCGTGCGAGAACTTCCTTGCTGGTGACACCGAGCTCTTTAGCCAACTCGTGCACGCGGGCCTTGCCTGCCACTCTTCTCCTCAAATGTGAGGTCGAGGGCATCACTGGTCCCGCCGACCTCGGTTAGTTACTCCGATTGCCGTTCATCGCTGGTGCTTCACGGTGTGCTCATGTCTTCAGCTCGATTCCTTCATCTCCGAGTAGGTGGGCCTTGGGAAAGACCAACCGTCTTCAGACCGCTCATAATCATAGCGCGTCCTGGCAAGTCGTTTCGCCGAGGGAGTCGTCGAGCGGGCCGGAGACCCGCAGCGCCCGGCGGAACGCGTTCCGCTTGCGAGCGAGCTCGCGGCACGACGGGTCGTCGTGCAGCCACGCGCCCCGGCCCGGCAGGCGGCGCCGCGCGTCCACCACGACGGTCCGCGCACCGTCGGCCGTGGCGGACGCGACCACCCTGATCAACTCGTCCGCGGGCGCCCGGCGCCGGCACCCGATGCAGGTCCGGACCGGCGCACTCACTTCTGTTCGACGCTCTCCGCGTCCGAGCGGATGTCGATCCGCCAGCCGGTGAGCCGGGCGGCGAGGCGGGCGTTCTGGCCCTCCTTGCCGATCGCGAGCGAGAGCTTGAAGTCGGGGACCACCACACGGGCGGCCTTCTCCTTGGCGTCGACGATCGTCACCGACACCACCGACGACGGCGACAGGGCGTTGCCGACGAAGACCGCCGGATCGTCGTCGTAGGAGATGATGTCGATCTTCTCGCCCTCGAGGTCGCTCATCACGTTCCGCACGCGCTGCCCCATGGGGCCGATGCACGCGCCCTTGGCGTTGAGGCCGGCGACGGAGGTGCGCACCGCGATCTTCGAGCGGTGGCCCGCCTCGCGGGCGACCGACGTGATCTCGACGCTGCCGTCGGCGATCTCGGGGACCTCGAGCGCGAAGAGCTTCTTCACCAGGTTCGGGTGAGTGCGCGAGAGGGTGATCTGGGTACCGCGCTGGCCGCGGCTGACGCCGACGACGTAGAACTTCATCCGGTCACCGTGGTTGTAGCTCTCCCCCGGCACCTGCTCCGCGGGCGGCAGCAGGCCCTCGTGGCCCTCGCGCTCGCCGCCGATACGGACCACGACGAAGCCGCGGGCCGCGGCGCGGGCGTCGGCCTGCACCACACCGGAGACGACCTCGCCCTCGTAGACGGCGAACTCGCCGAAGGTGCGGTCGTTCTCGGCGTCGCGCAGGCGCTGCGTGATCAGCTGGCGCGCCGAGTCCGCGGCGATGCGGCCGAAGCCCTCAGGGGTGTCGTCCCACTCGGTGATGATGTTGCCGTCGGCGTCGACCTCCTGGGCCAGCACCTTCACCTCGCCGGTGCGGCGGTTGACGTCGATCCGGGCGTGCGGCTGATGCCCGTCGGTGTGCTTGTACGCGGTGAGGAGGGCCACCTGGATCGCGTCGATCACGGTGTCGACCGAGATGTCCTTCTCCGCCTCGATCGCCCGCAGGGTCGCCATGTCGATGTTCATCTAGTCCTCTTCTTCTCCGGCGTCGTCGCCTGTCAGGTCTGCGGGTTCGGTGCCCGGGAGCACCCGGCCCGGGGTGATGCCGGAGAGCTCGAGCTCCACGGGGTTGGGCTTGCGGAACTCGACCCGCACCGCGGCGGCGGCCACGTCGGCCAGCGCGACGTCGCGGGTCGTCGGGGCGCTCCCCCGCGATCCGGGCAGGACGACGGTGACCGTCGTCCCGTCGTCCGCGAGCGGCCCGATCCGGGCCAGCAGGTTCGTGCCGTCGGCCAGCTCGATCGCCGCCTGCCGGCCGCGGGCGCGGCGCCAGTGGCGGGGCTCGGTGAGCGGGCGCTCCGCGCCGGGCGTGGTGACCTCGAGGGTGAACGCCTGGGCGCCGAAAACGTCATCCGCATCGTCGACCGCGGCGGAGAGCGTCCGCGCGACCTCGGCCAGTTCGTCGAGGGTGGGGCCCGCGTCGCTGTCCACGACGACCGCGATGGAGGACTTGGTGCCCGCATTGTTGATCTTGAGCCGCTCGAGATCGAGCCCGGCCGCGTCCAGGTGAGGCGCGATCACGGCCTTCACCGCCGATTCGTCGTAAGCCATACGCGCCTCCCTGTGAAATTGTCACCGGACGTGCCCGGTGTCGAACGCTGCGGCCAGTGTACCCGGGCGCGCCGTTAGACTCGCCCCCGTGATCGCCCTACCCCCGCGCCGCGGCATCGACCGACGTACCGCCCTCTCCTCCGTCCTCCTCGCAGGCGGCGCGCTCGCGGGCGGGGCCGCCCTCGCGGGGTGCACGACGCCCGAGGACCGCGCCGACGATCCGCAGGCCGTGCGCCTGCAGGCGGCGGCCGCGCAGGCCCAGGCCGATGCGGACGCCGCCCGCGGCCTGGCCGTGCTGGACGGCGCCTCGGGTCCGCAGCTGCGGCTCATCGCCGATCAGCGCGGGCAGCACGCGTCGGCGCTGGCCGACGAACTGTCGCGGTACGTCGAGCGCCCCACCTCCGTCACCGCCGCACCGTCGTCGACCTCGGCGGCGCCGTCGCCCCTGACCCGGGCCTCGCTGCACTCCCAGCTGACCCGCTCGGCGAAGGACGCGGGTGACGCCGCGGTCGCCGCCTCCGGCTATCAGGCCGCGCTGCTTGGGTCCGTCGCCGCGGCGACCCGCGTGCACGCGGAGGTGGTGCTCGCATGACCCCCGTCCAGGACGCCGTGGCCTCCGCCCTCCAGTCCGAGCACGCCGCCGTGTACCTGTACGGCCTCGTCGAGGCGTACGCCGCGCCCACCCGTAAGGCCGAGATCGCGACCTACGCCGCGGAGCACCGCTCGCAGCGGGACGCCCTGGCCCGGGTGCTCAGCGCCACCGGCGCCGAGGTCCCCGCCGCCGCGCCCGCGTACACGCCGCCGGAGCCGGTGACCGACCCCGTCAGCGCCGCGAAGGTCGCCGCGGCGGTGGAGGACGACGCGGCGGCCGCCCACCGCAACCTGCTGTCCCAGGCCGACGGTGACGGCATCCGGCACCTCGGAGTCACGGGCCTCGGCGGAGCCGCGGTGCGCGGGGCCCGGTGGCGCGCAGCGCTCGGGGCCTCGCCCGTGACCACGCCGTTCCCCGGCATCCGCACCTGACGTTCCGTTTACGTGCCCTTACACTCGGGGGATGACGTCCAATGATCCGCAGCAGCCCGGCGACGGGACCTACGACCCGACGGTGATCCGCCCTGCGGAGCCGAATCCGTCCGCGCCCGACTTGACGAAGCGCGACGGCGATCAGAACGTCGGCGGCGATCCCGACGCCGCGACCACGGTGCACCAGACCGCGCAGCCGGATCCCTACGCCGCGCCCCCGGCCTACACCCCGCCCGCGGACCCGTACGCCGCGCCCGCCGATCCGTACGCGGCCCAGCAGGACCCGTACGGCGCCCCCGCGGACCCCTACGCCGCGCAGCAGAACCCGTACGGCGCCCCCGCCGATCCGTACGCGGCACAGCAGAACCCGTACGGCGCCAGTCCCCGGTACCCGGGGCAGGATCAGTTCGGCCAGCCGCAGTACCCCGGCCAGGCGTTCCCCGGCCAGCAGCCCGGCTACCCCGCGTACCCCGGGCAGCAGGCCGGGTACGGCGGCTACCCGGGATACCCGCAGCCGCAGCAGACCGGGACGAACGGACTCGCGATCGCCTCGCTCGCGTCGAGCATCATCGCGATCCCGCTCATGTGCATTCCATACCTCGGACTGCTGTCCATCCCCGTCGCCATCGCGGGCATCATCATGGGCGTCATCGCGATGAAGCAGACCAAGCAGACCGGTCAGCAGGGCCACGGACTCGCCCTCGCCGGGACGATCGTCGGTGCGGTCTTCCTCGTCCTGTTCGTCGTCCTGCTGATCGTCGGCATCGGCGTCCTCGCCTCGGGCGGGTTGGACACGAGCTCGCTGCTCACGCTGCCGTTCTGACGCGCACCACGAGGGGCCCGCACCGATCCGGTGCGGGCCCCTCGTGGCGTCGGGCTACGTCGCGGCGGCGACGATCTGCGCGGCGGCGTCGGCGACGGGGATCTCGCGGGACTCGCCGGTGAGGCGGTCCCGGAGTTCGACGACACCGTCGGCCCAGCCCCGGCCGACCACGACGACGGTCGGAACGCCGACGAGCTCGGAGTCCTTGAACTTGATGCCGGGCGAGGCCTTGCGGTCGTCGAGCAGCACCTGCAGGCCGGCGGCGTCGAGCTCGGCGGCCAGCGACTCGGCACCGGTCCAGGCGCCCTCGTCCTTGTTGGCGATGACGACGTGCACGTCGAACGGGGCGATGCCCTTGGGCCAGCGCAGGCCCTTCTCGTCGTGCTGCTGCTCGGCGATCACGGCGACGAGCCGCGAGACGCCGACGCCGTAGGAGCCCTGGGTGAGGCGCACGGGCTTGCCGTTCTCGCCCAGCACGTCGACCTCGAAGGCGTCGGTGTACTTGCGGCCCAGCTGGAAGATGTGGCCGATCTCGATGCCGCGCGCCGACTGCAGCACGCCCTTGCCATCCGGCGAGGCGTCGCCGTCGCGGACCTCGGCGGCCTCGATGGTGCCATCGGGGGTGAAGTCGCGGCCCGCGGTGAGGTTCACGACGTGCTGCCCGGGGGCGTCGGCGCCGGTGATCCAGGCGGTGCCGGTCACCACGCGCGGGTCGACGAGGTAGCGGACCTCGTTCTCCAGCAGCGCCTTCGGGCCGATGTAGCCTTTGACGAGGAACGGGTACTTCTCGAAGTCCTCCGCCTCGATCAGCGCCACCTCGGTGGGCTCCAGCGACGCCTCGAGGCGCTTGAAGTCCACCTCGCGGTCGCCGGGCACACCGACGCCGAGGAGCTCCCAGTCCCCGCCCGGGGCGCGGGTCTTGACCATGACGTTCTTGAGGGTGTCCCCCGCGACCACCTCGCGGCCGAGGACGGAGGCACCGTCGGCGGCCTCGTTGGCCCAGGCGACGAGCGTGTCGATGGTGGGGGTGCCGGGGGTGTCGTACACCTGCGCGGCGGGCAGCCCGTCGAGCGGGATCGCGGGCGGCGCGGGCGTGATCACGGCCTCGACGTTCGCGGCGTAGTCCGATTCGGTCGAGTGCACGTAGGTGTCCTCGCCGACGGGGCTGACCGCGAGGAACTCTTCGGAGGCGCTGCCGCCCATGGCGCCGGAGGTGGCGGAGACGATGACGTGCTCGACGTTGAGTCGCGCGAAGATCCGCTGGTAGGCGGCGCGATGCTTGCTGTACGCCTCGGACAGGCCCTCGTCGGAGGTGTCGAAGCTGTAACTGTCCTTCATGACGAACTCGCGGCCGCGGAGGATGCCCGCGCGGGGCCGCTCCTCGTCGCGGTACTTCGTCTGGATCTGGTACAGGATGACCGGCAGGTCCTTGTACGAGTTGTACTCGCCCTTCACGGTGAGGGCGAAGATCTCCTCGTGGGTGGGGCCGAGCATCATGTCGGCGCCCTTGCGGTCCTTGAGGCGGAACAGGCTGTCGCCGTACTCGGTCCACCGGTTGGTGCTCTCGTAGGGCTCGCGCGGGAGCAGCGCGGGCAGCAGGATCTCCTGGCCGCCGATCGCGTTCATCTCCTCGCGGACGACCTGCTCGACGTTCCGCAGCACCCGCAGGCCCAGCGGCAGCCAGGAGTAGACGCCGGGCGCGATGCGCCGCACGTAGCCGGCACGGACGAGCAGCTTGTGGCTGGGGACCTCCGCGTCCGCGGGGTCGTCGCGGAGCGTGCGCAGGAACAGCTGGGAGAATCGGGTGATCACGACGCCACAGCTTAGTGTGTCCGGTGTGCTGATCCTGCTTCCCCCATCGGAAACCAAGGCCGGCGGCGGCAAGGGCGCGCCCCTCGACCTCGGGCTGCTCACCTTTCCCACGCTGACGCCCACCCGCGAACGCCTCCTCGACGCGCTCGTCACCGTCTCGCAGGACGACGGTGCCGCCCGCGCCGCGTTGGGCCTGTCGGAGGGGCAGACGGACGAGCTGGAGCGCAACCGGGCGCTGCGCACCGCGCCCACCCGGCCCGCGATCGAGCAGTACACGGGGGTGCTCTACGACGCGCTCGACGTGCGCGGGCTGACGAAGGCGCAGCGGGCGAAGGCGGACGCCCGCCTCGCCGTCGGGTCGGCGCTGTTCGGGGCGGTGGGCGCGCAGGACCCGATCCCCGCGTACCGGCTCTCGTCGGGCTCGAAGCTGCCGGGCCTGGGCACGCTGGCCGGCCAGTGGAAGCCGGATCTGGCCGCGGCGCTCGCCGCCGCGGACCGCGGCCTCGTCGTGGACCTGCGCTCGGGCGGCTACGCGGCGCTGGGCCGCGTGCCGGGGGCGGTGACCGCCACCGTCGTAACCGAGAAGGCCGACGGCTCGCGGTCGATCGTCTCGCACTTCAACAAGCACCACAAGGGCCTGCTGGCGCGGGCGCTGGTGGTCAGCCGCGCGGAGCCCGGCGACGCGAAGGCCGTGGTGAAGGTCGCCGAGAAGGCCGGCCTGCGCGCGGAGCTCTCGTCCCCCACAGAGGTCACGATCGTCACCGCGGGGTGAACCGGGTGGTCGGCGCTAGTCCTCGTCGAGGCGGTGCCGGCGGGCGCGGCTCACACGCTCGGCCTGCGCCGACGCCTCGGGGTGGTGCATCGCGTCGGGTTCCGGCAGGGAGTGCCGGCCGCCCGTCGACGGTGCGCCCTCGGACGGGGCCTGCTGCTGGGGCGGTGCCGCGGGCGGGCGCTGGACGGGGGCGCTCGGCCGTTGCACGGGCCCGCTCGGGCGCGGCGGCTGCTGGCCGGGCCGCGGGATCGCGCCGCTGGGCCGCTGCACCGGTCGGCTCGGACCGCCCTGCTGGCCCGGGCCACCGTGCGGGGCCGGACGGCCGGGCTGCCCCAGGGGGCCGGGGCGTTGGGCGGGGCCGCTGGGTCGCGGCACCTGCCCGCTCGGGCGGGGGATCGGCGCGCTCGGCCGTGGGACCTGCCCGCTCGGACGCTGGATCGGCCGGTACTGCGGGTCCGCCGCGGGGCGCGGAGGTTGCGGGGCCTGCGGCGGACGCGGCATGTCGGTGCTCTCGCGCTGGATCGGCCCCGAGGGCCGGGCGACGCCGGCGAGCCCCTCTCCGGGCTGCCCGGTGCGGGGCAGCGGGTCGCTGGGGTGCGAGTACGCCTGCTGCGCGTCCCGGGGAGGCGCGGTCTGGGGCGCCTGCGGCGGCTGCGCCGCCGGCCGGTGCTGCACCGGCTGCTGGTGCTGCACCGGCTGCTGGTGCGCAGCCTGTGGCCGCTTGATGGCACGGAAGCGGTCGGTGAAGTAGACCGGCTCGGGATCGCCGGGCTGTTCGTTGTAAGCGCGGTCGAAGTCCTCACGGCGCACCGCCGGGAAGGATCCGGAGGTGACGTCGCCCTCGAGGGGCTCCCAGTCGTCGTCGACATCGTCGTCGTGGTCGAAGGCCTGCGCCGGGAAGGACGTGGAGGGGATCGATCCGCCGGACTTGCTCGACTCCTGGGCCGCCTGCCCCTCGGCGACCTCCTCCGGGGTGAAGCGCATGAAGGGCACCACGACGAGGCCGGCGAGGATGAGGATCGCGGCACACGCGATGAACGCCAGGCCGTATCCCGACGCCAGCGCGCTGCGCTGCGCGTCGTCGAGCATGTCGTGCGTGATCTCGCCCTTGGTCGGGCCGCCCTCCTTCATGATCCGGGAGGTCACCAGCACCTGCACGGACGCGAGCCCGACGATGCCGCCGATGTTCTGGCACACCTCGACGAGCGCGGACATCGGACCGGTCTCGGACGGACGCACCCCGGCCAGGGCACAGATCGGCAGCGGAATCATCGCGAAGCCCACGCCCAGGCCGATGAGGAACACGGGCGGCCCGATGTACGGGAAGTAGCTGACCGCCGACGGATCCTTGGTCATGAGCGTCGGCACGTAGATGCACGGCAGGAAGACGATGACGCCGCCGATGGCGACCAGCCAGCGGGCCTGGATCTTCAGCGCGAGCTTGGACGAGATGGGGGCCGCGATGCCCATGCCCACGGCGAACGGGATCAGGGCGAGGCCGGACTGCAGCGGGGTGTACCCGAGCACCTGCTGGAAGGTGAGCGCCACGTAGAACCCGAGCGTCGGGATGAGCGCGCCGCAGACCAGGATGGCGACCATCGCAGCCACGCGGTTGCGGTTGTGGAAGAGCGAGAACGGCAGGATCGGGTTCTTCGCGGTGCGCTCCACCACGAGGAACGCGACGAGGCACACCACGCTGACGGCGGCGGCGACGTAGACGCTGACCCCTTGCCAGTGGACCTCGGGGCCCATGGTCAGGGTGTAGACGCCGGCGACGCAGCCCGCCACGGCGAGGAACGCACCCTTGATGTCGAGGGCGTGGCGACGCTCCGAGGTCGACTCCTCCAGGGCGATGACCGCGCCGATGATGCACACGATGCCCACCGGGACGTTGATCCAGAAGACGAAGCGCCAGTCCCAGGTGGCGAGCAGGCCGCCTGCGACGAGGCCCGACACCGAGCCGAGCCCGGCCATCGCGCCGAAGATCGCGAAGGCCTGGTTGCGCGCCTTGCCGGGCGCGAAGGTGGTGGCGATCAACGCCAGCGCCGTGGGGCACGCGATCGCGGCGAAGAGCCCCTGCCCGGCGCGGGCGACGAGCAGCCACGCCTCGTTGGTGGCGAAGCCGGTGAGCAACGACGCGAACGTGAACCCCGCGACGCCCAGGATGAACATCCGTTTGCGCCCGAAGGTGTCGCCGAGGCGCCCGCCGAGCAACATGAACCCGCCGAAGGTCACCGCGTAGGCGCCGAACACCCAGATCTTCGCGGCGTCCGAGAGGTGCATCGCATCCTGGATGCGTGGCAGGGCGACGAAGACAACAGTGCCGTCGAGGACGGCGAGGAACATCATCCCGGAGAGGACGACGATGGCGACACCGAGAGCGCTGCCCTTGACGCGGTACGTCTGCGCCGGGGCCCCCGGGGCCATCGTTGAGGTCATGGAGACCGAGGCTACCGGCTGAGAGAAGTCGCGAAGAAATCGCTCACGCCGGTTTTCGGGTCGTGTCGCCCGGCCGGACACCCCGATGCGTGCACTCAGCAATCATCATCGGCGTGCTTTTCGCAGACCAGGGACGGTATCGGGAGGAACCGGCAGGATTCGCTCGCCCAGTTCGATCACATCTCTCGCGCGACACGCCGGGGACGAGAGCCTCAGTCCTCCAGACGGTGCCGACGGGCGCGGCTCACGCGATCGGCCTGCGGCGTCTGCTCGGGATGGTGCATGCCGTCGGGCTCCGGGGCGGCGTGCCGACCGGTGCGCGCCGCAGCGGGAACGGGCTGCAGGTGCGGCTGATCGACCTCGGCGCGGCGCCGACCGGGCGCGCTGGAGCGCGGTGCCGGCGGGTCCGCACGGTACTGCTGCGGCGCGGGGCGCGGCGGACGGTAGTCGGGGACGGACGCCCGGGGCGCGGGCGGCACCGGCGGGCGCGGCAGGTCGACGCTCTCGCGCTGGATCGGGCCCGACGGGCGGGCGATGCCGGCGAGGCCCTCGCCCGGGCGCGACGTCGGACGCGGCAGCGGATCGCTGGGGTGCGAGTAGGCCTGCTGCGGGGCCGTGGGCGCCGGGCGGGTCAGCGGATCGCTCGGCTGCGAGTAGGCCTGCTGCGGCGTGGTCGGCTGCGGGCGCTGCTGCGGCCGGGCGACGGGGACCTGCTGCGTCGGCGGCTGCGGGGCGGCGGGCTGCGGATCCACGACGTGCGGCGGGCCCGGCTGGACCCCGAGGCCGGCGAGCGGCGAGGCCGACGCCTCGACCTCGGAACGCTTGATGGCGCGGAACCGGTCGGTGAAGTACACCGGCTCGGGATCGCCGGGCTGCTCGTTGTAGGCGCGGTCGAAGTCCTCGCGCCGGATGGCGGCGAAGGAGCCCGACGTGACGTCGCCCTCGAGCGGCTCCCAGTCGTCGTCGACGTCGTCGTCATCGTCCTCGAAGGCCTGCGCCGGGAAGGACGTGGACGGGATGGCACCGCCGGACTCGCTCGACTCCTTGGCCGCCTGGCCCTCGGCGATCTCCTCCGGCGTGAAGCGCATGAAGGGGACGACGACGAGGCCGGCGAGGATGAGGATCGCGGCGCAGGCGATGAAGGCGAGGCCGTAGCCGGAGGCCAGGGCGTGGATCTGGTCGCCGGTCAGCGAGTCGTGGCGCAAGTGGCCGGTGGTCGGACCTCCCTCGGCCATGATCCGCGAGGTCACGACGACCTGCACCGAGGCGAGGCCGATGATGCCGCCGAGGTTCTGCGCGACCTCGATGAGCGCGGTCAGCGGCCCGATCTCCGACGGGCGGACGCCGGCGACGGCGCCCAGCGGCAGCGGCACGACGGCCATGCCCACGCCGATGCCGATGAGGAACACCGGGATCGCGATCTGCGGGAAGTAGTCGATGGTGGCCGGGGCCTTACTCATCAGGGTCGGGACGTACAGGCACGGCAGGAAGACGATGAGGCCGCCGAAGGCCACGAGCCACCGCGCCTGGAAGCGGCGCACCAGCGAGGCGCTGATCGCGACGGAGATGCCGAAACCGACGGCGAAGGGCAGCAGCGCGAGCCCGGACTGGAACGGCGTGTAGCCGAGGACCAGCTGGAAGGTCAGGGCGACGTAGAAGCCCAGCGTCGGGATCAGGGCGCCGCAGACCAGGATCGCGAGCATCGCCGCGACGCGGTTGCGGTTGTTGAACAGCGAGAACGGAAGGATCGGGTTCTTGGCGGTGCGCTCGACCCACAGGAACAGGGTGAGGCAGATCGCGCTGACCACGGCGGCGACGTAGACCGACGTGCTCTGCCAGTGCGCCTCGGGGCCCGCGGTGAGGGCGTAGACGCCCGTCACGCAGCCCGCGACCGCGAGCGCGGCGCCCTTGACGTCGAGGGCGTGCCGACGCTCGGCCACCGCCTCGTCGAGGGTGAACCAGCCGCCGATCGCGCAGGCGATGCCGACGGGGACGTTGATCCAGAAGATGAGACGCCAGTCGATGGTGGCCAGGAGGCCACCGGCGACGAGCCCGGCGATGGACCCGAGACCCGCCATCGCCCCGAAGACGGCGAAGGCCTGGTTCCGCGCCTTGCCCGGCGCGAAGGTGGTGGCGATCAGCGCGAGTGCCGTCGGGCCGGCGATCGCGGCGAACAGGCCCTGCCCGACGCGCGCGGCGAGGAGCCAGGCCTCGTTGGTCGCGAATCCCGCCAGCGCCGACGCCACCGTGAAGCCGATGACGCCCAGCAGGAACATCTTCTTCCGGCCGAAGGTGTCGCCGAGGCGGCCGCCGAGGAGGAGGAATCCGCCGAAGGTCAGCGCGTAGGCGCCGAAGACCCAGACCTTGGTGGCATCGGAGAGGCCGAGCGCGTCCTGGATCTCCGGCATCGCGACGAAGACGACGGTGCCGTCGAGCACGGAGAGGAAGATCATGCCGCACAGCACGAGGATCGGGATGCCGACGGCGCTGCCCTTGACGCGGTACGTCTGCGCCGGGCTGGAGGGCGCCATCGTGGAAGTCATGATGCCCGAGGCTACCGACTCCCCCGGCCGATCCGGAAGTCGAGAACGGTAACAATTGTGACGAGAGTTACTGAAGTGATGAATTTCGCTTCCGCGAAAATCCCCTGAATCGGGCGATTCGCGCAGCGCAGGGCGGTGATCCGCGGGTCACTCCACGCCGGCCGGCCCGGAGGCGTCACATTTCGCCGACACGCGTGAAACCCGCACCCGGGATGCGGGTCAGCCGCCCACTGCCGCCGTGAAGCCGGCCGTCGCGCCCACGACGAGCACCGCGGGCGGCACGACGTTCGCGGCGGCCGCGTCCGCCGCGATGCCGGCGAGCGTGCCGCGCACGGTGCGCTGCCCGCCGGTGGTCGCGTTCTCGACCACCGCGGCCGGCGTCTCGGCGGGCCGTCCGCCCGCGATCAGCGCCTCGGCGATCGCGGCGAGCCGCTCCACCGCCATGAGCACCACGACGGTGCCGCGCAGCCGGCCGAGCGCGTCCCAGTCGACCAGGCTGTCGGGGTGCCCCGGCGCGACGTGGCCGGAGACGACGACGAACTCGTGCGTGACGCCGCGATGGGTGACGGGGATGCCCGCCGCCGACGGCGCGGCGATCGAACTGGTGATGCCCGGGACCACGGTCACCGGGATGCCCTCGGCGGCCAGCGCCTCGAGCTCCTCGAAGCCGCGGCCGAAGACATAGGGATCGCCGCCCTTGAGCCGCACCACGAACTTGCCCTCGCGCGCGCGGTCGACGAGGACCTGGTTGATGGCCTGCTGGGCCATGGCCCGGCCGTACGGCACCTTGGCGGCGTCGATGACCTCGACGTGGGGCGCGAGCTCGGCGAGCAGCCGGGGCGGGGCGAGCCGGTCGGCCACCACCACGTCGGCCAGCCCGAGCAGGGCCCGGCCGCGCACGGTGATGAGGTCCGGGTCGCCCGGTCCCCCGCCGACGAGGGCCACGCCCTCGGGCTTGTGGGTGGGCCGGGCGGCCTCGTCGCCGGTCAGGACGGCGCGCAGGCTGTCGCGGACGGCGGCGGACCGTCGGTGATCCCCGGACGCCAGGACGCCCACCTGCAGCCCGTCCGTGGCGACGGTGGCGGGGGTGACGGCCGTGCCCTCGCGGGCGAGGTCGGCGCGGACGCAGAAGGTGCGCTGCACCTCGGCCTCGGCGACGACAGCGGCGTTGACGGCCGGATCGTTCGTGGCGGCGAGGGCGTACCAGGCGCCGAGGAGGTCGCCGGAGGCGTACGCGCGGCGGTGCCAGACGATGCCCGGCGTCGATTCGACGGCGGGCGTGGCCTCGGGCGCGATGACGTGGACGTCCGCGCCCGCGGAGAGGAGGACGGGCAGTCGCCGCTGGACGACGGTGCCCGCCCCCACCACGACGACACGGCGCCCTCGCAGATCCAGACCGACGAGGTAGGGATCGTGCGGGGCGCCGTGGCTGTTCATTCCGCTCAGCTTAGTGAGCGGCCTCCGTCACTACGCGCGCGGCTCGGCGTGCTTGGTGGCGGTGTGCACGATGTCGTAGTACACGGCCTTGTTGGAGGCCTCGGGGTACACGCGGTACGTGAACTCCTTCTCGGTGAGGGTCACGATCTCGACGGTGCGCTTGTACTGGACGCTGCCGTCGGCGTTCTTGGCGACGATGGTGCGGGTCTTGCCGTCGGGCGAGACGGTCCAGTCGCCCTTGCCCTTGGCGGTGTCGTCCAGGTTGTAGAGGGTGAAGGTGCCGTCCTTCTTGAAGTAGGCCCAGCCGACGTAGTTCTTGACGTTCTTGTCGGTCAGCGCGACCTTGGCGCCCTTCGCGTCCTTGGCGCCGGTGGTCTCCCACGCGGTCGAGGCGAGGATCGCGCTCGGGGTGCCGGCCTTGACCGGGGTGGGCTTCGAGGCCGACGGCTTGGCCGACGCGCTCGCCGAGGCGCTGGTCGAGGGCTTGGCGGAGGGCTTCGCCGACGCGCTGGGCTTGGCGGAGGAGGAGGAGGAGGGCGAGCCGGGTGCGGCGTAGGAGCCGGCGGCGCAGGCGGAGGTGGCGACCACGGCGGCGGCGGCGAAGGTGACGGAGACGAGCTTGATCGACTTGTGCATGAGGCTTTTGTACAGGAAGCTCTCAGCCCGCGCGAGGCCCCCGCTCAGGGTGAGACGAACTCCTCACGCGACCGCTCTGACCAGGCGTTCGACCGCCTCGGGGTATCCGGCAGGATGCACGTGCAGATACGAGGAGTGCACTGTGGACGAAAGGAACCCATCGGTCGCAGGACGTCCGTCGCCGTCCCTCCATCCCCATGCCGGCGCGGGCCCCGCGGCGAGCGCGGTGCGGTGGAATTCGTGCCCCGTCACGCGCTCGCCGGGCGCGTACAGCGGGCTCGCGCCGAGGGCGACGGCGTCGCGGTAGCCCAGCGTCAGGCGCCGGGTGAAGGCCGCGGCACCCGGCACGATCCCGCACATCGGGACCCCGTCGAGCGACTCCGCGAGGTAGAGCTGCCCCGCGCACTCGGCGTGGATCGCGCCCCCGGCGCCGACCAGCGCCCGCAGTTGATCGCGCAGCGCTGCGTTCGCCGACAGTTTCTCCGCGTACACCTCGGGGAAGCCGCCGGGGAGCACCACGGCGGCCGCGCCGCCGGGCAACTCGTCGGTGAGCGGATCGAAGCGCTCGACCCGCGCGCCGGCGGCGCGGAGCAGCTCCTCGTGCTCGGCGTAGCCGAAGCTGAACGCCGGGCCGCCGGCCAGCGCGACCACCGGCTCGCCCACGCGCGCCACCTCGTCCGACGGTGACCACACCGGCCCGTCCGCGACCGGCCGGGCCAGCGCGCGGATCCGCTCGACGTCGACGTGCCGCTCCACCAGCTCCGTCATCGCGGCGACGGCGGCGACGGCCTCCGCGCCCCGCTCCGCGGCGGGGATGAGGCCGAGGTGCCGCGCCGGCACCTCCAACGCCGCGGCGCCCGGCACGGCGCCGACCGCCTCCAGGCCCGCGTGCGCGCAGGCGTCGCGCAGCACCCGCTCGTGCCGGGCGCTCGAGACGCGGTTGAGGATCACGCCGGCGAGCGCGATACCCGGCCGATAGGTGGCGAACCCGGCGAGCAGCGCGGCGAGGGACTGCGAGTGCCCACGGGCGTCGACCACCAGTAGCACCGGGGCGCCGAGGATCTGCGCGACGTCCGCGGTGGAGCCGATGCCCTCGGTGGCCGCGCCGCCGGGGCCGTCGACGATGCGTCCGTCGAACAGGCCCATCACGCCCTCGACGACCGCGATGTCGGCGTCGCGCGCGCCGTGCCGGTACAGCGGCGCGATGCGCTGCTCACCGCAGAGGATCGCGTCGAGGTTGCGGCCGGGCCGACCGGTCGCGAGGGCGTGGTAACCGGGATCGATGTAGTCGGGGCCCACCTTGAACGGAGCGACGGTGCCGGTCCGCGCCAGCGCGCCCATCAGCCCCGTCGCGATGGTCGTCTTGCCGCTGCCCGACGACGGTGCGGCGATGACGACCGCGGGAGCTACCACTCGATCCCTCTGCTCTCCCCGGCCACCGCGCCTCCCGGGACACGGGAGCCGTTCGTCACCACTCGATCCCCCTCTGTCCCTTCCTCCCAGCATCCATCGGGTGCTTGATCTTGGTCATCTCGGTGACCAGGTCGGCGGCGTCCATGAGCGCCTGCGGCGCATCGCGGCCGGTGATGATCACGTGCTGGTTCGCGGGCCGGTTCACCAGGGTCTCGACCACCTCGTCGACGTCGATCCAGCCCCACTTGAGCGGGTAGGTGAACTCGTCGAGCACGTAGAAGCGGTGCTGCTCGGCGCCGAGCCGGCGGGCGATCTCCCGCCAGCCGTCGCGGGCCGCCTCGGCGTGGTCCTGCTCGGCGTCGTCGTCGCGGCGCAGCCAGGACCAGCCCTGACCCATCTTGTGCCACTCGACGGGCCCGCCGGCGCCGGTGCGCTCGTGCAACTCGTTCAGTGCGAGCATCGTCTGCTCCTCGCCGACCTTCCACTTCGCGCTCTTGACGAACTGGAAGACGCCGATGTCGAAGCCCTGGTTCCACGCTCGCATGGCCATGCCGAAGGCGGCCGTCGACTTCCCCTTGCCCGGACCGGTGTGCACGGCGAGCAGCGCCTGGTTGCGGCGCTGCCGGGTGGTCAGCCCGTCGTCGGGGACCGATTCGACCTTGCCCTGCGGCATGGCGTCACTCCTTCGGGTCGGGGGCGCTACGAGACTTCACTCCAGCGAGGCGCGGCGACGACTATCGCCGCGCCGCCCGCCAGGATTCGACTTTCGGAACATACGTCAGGCGACGCGGGCCAGATCCTGCGGGCTCAGGCCGCCGAGCGGGAGCATCGGCGCGCCGAGTGCGGCCGCGACCTTCGCCGCGAGGCCCAGCCGCACCATCGAGGTCTCGCAGTCCACGACCACCGTCGCGCGACCGTCGGCGTGCAGGCCCGTCGCCGCGGCGAGCGCACGCGGCAACGGATCCCGGCCGGACGTCGCGCGACCGTCGGTGAGCACCACGATCAGCGGGCGCCGGGCGTCGGGCCGCAGGTCCTCGCGGCGCAGCAGCTTCCGCGCCTCGATCAGCCCCTCGGCCAGCGGCGTCCGGCCGCCGGTGCGGGCCCGCGCGAGCCGGGCGACGGCCACGTCGACGGAGCGGGTCGGCGGGACCAGGAGTGTGGCCTCGGCGCCGCGGAAGCCGATGACGGCGACCTTGTCGCGCCGCTGGTAGGCGTCGCGCAGCAGCGAGACCGCCGCCTCGCCGACCAGCGCGATCCGCTCGCGCGCGGCCATCGAGCCCGACAGATCCACGACGAAGACGACGAGGTTGCCCTCGGTGGCCTCGCGGATCGGCGACCGCAGGTCCGACGGCGCGAGGCGCAGCGGCCCGTCGACCCGGCCGCGCGCGGCCTGCGCCGGGGCGGCGGCGCGCAGCGTGGCCGCCAGGTGCAGGCCTGCTCCCGTGCCGGCGGGCGCCGCGCGCACGACGCTGCCGCGGTCGGAGCGCGACGTGGACCGGCGGCCCGTCGCTCCCCCGGTGCCGATGCCGGGCACGGTGAGCCGGCTGACGGTGCGGTGCCGCGCGGTCGGCAGCGGGGCACCCTCCGGCTCCGGGGCCGGCGCGGCGGCGTCGTCCTGCGACGGCGGCTCCGGCTGCCCGCCGTCGGGGCCTCCCTCGGGGCCACCGTCCGGGCCCCCGTCGTCGGGTCCGTCCGGGCCGTCGTCGTCGGGGTCGGGATCGTCGGCCTCCCGAGCGTCGTCGAGGGCGCGGTCGAGCTCGGCGTCGTCGAGGCCGGGCTCGTCGAACGGGTCGCGGCGCTTGCGGTGCGGCAGTGCCAGGGCCGCGGCGACGCGCACGTCGTCCTCGGTGACCTCGGCGGCGCCGCGCCACGCGGCGTGGGCGCGGGCCGCGCGGGCGATGACCAGGTCGGCGCGCATGCCGTCGACGTCGAAGGCGGCGCAGACCGCGGCGATGCGACGCAGCTCGGCGTCGGGCAGCGCGACGGCGGGCAGCCGGTCGCGGGCCTCGGCGATGCGGCGAGCCTGCTCGGCGTCGGCGTCGGCGTACTCGGCGGCGAAGGCGGAGGGGTCGGCCTCGAAGGCGAGGCGGCGGCGCATCACCTCGACGCGGGCGTCCACCTCGCGGCTGGCGCGCACGTCGACGGCCAGGCCGAAGCGATCCAGCAGCTGCGGCCGCAGCTCCCCCTCCTCGGGATTCATGGTGCCCACCAGGACGAATCGCGCCGGGTAGGAGCGCGAGACGGCGTCGCGCTCGACGGTGACCCGCCCCATCGCCGCGGCGTCGAGCAGCACGTCGACGAGGTGGTCGGAGAGCAGGTTGACCTCGTCGACGTAGAGGATGCCGCCGTCGGCGTCCGCGAGCAGGCCGGGCGTGAAGTCGACGCGTCCCTCGCCGAGGGCGCGGTGCAGGTCGAGCGAGCCGACGACGCGGTCCTCGGTGGCGCCGATGGGCAGCTCGACGAGGCGGGCAGGCGCACCGTCGGGTCGGGGCGGCAGCAGCGGGGCGAGCGCGCGGGCGGCGGTGGACTTCGCGGTGCCCTTCTCGCCGCGCACGAGCACGCCGCCGACGGCGGGCGCGATGGCGCACAGGGTGAGGGCGAGCCGCAGCTCGTCGTGGCCGACGACGGCGCTGAACGGGTAGCGGTCAGACACCGGCGGGCCTCCTCATGGGGACGTGCGGGATGCCGTCCTCGATGAATTCGTCGCCCTCGCGGGCGAATCCGTACTTGGCGTACATGCTCTCGAGGTGCGACTGGGCCTCGAGCAGGCAGGCCCGGCCGTCGAGCTCGGCGAGCGCCGCGGTCATCAGCGCGCCGATCAGGCCGCGCCCGCGGTGCGACGGGGCCGCACACACCCGGCCGATCGCGGCCAGGCCGGGGCCCTCGTCGGTGACGCGCACCGTCGCGACGGCGCCGCCGGAACCGCCGGGGGCGGCATCGTCGGGCAACCAGAGGTGGACCGTCGACGCGTCGAGGTCGCGACCGTCGACGTCGAGCCACGGGCTCTGCTGCTCGGCGATGAAGACCTCCGCGCGCAGCTTCAGCAGCGCGTAGAGGGTCCTCGCGTCGAGTTCGTCTCCGGTGGCGCGGCGCACGGCGCTAGCCCTGCGCGTCGGCCTCGACGCCCGGGGACAGCTGCAGCGTGCGGTTGGTCCAGTCCCAGACCTGGCCGAACAGCTGCTTGTTGTCGTTGAGGGTCGTGCCGTAGGACGGGATCATCTCCTGCAGCAGCGGCTTCCACGCCTGCATGTGCTTCGGGAAGCACTTGCCGAGCACGTCGAGCATGGCGGGGACGGCCGTCGACGCACCGGGCGAGGCGCCGAGCAGGCCGGCGATCGACTCGTCGTTCGCCGCGATGACCGCGGTGCCGAACTCGAGGTTGCCGCCACCAGGGCCCTTGCGGATCACCTGGACGCGCTGGCCGGCGGTGATGAGCTCCCAGTCGCCGCCGGTGGCGCGGGGCACGAACTCCGACAACGTCTTCACGCGGTCGGCGGGCGACTGCAGGAGCTCGCCGATGAGGTACTTGGTCAGGCCCATCTCCTTGAGGCCGACGGCCATCATCGGGAGCAGGTTGTTGGGCTTCACCGACAGGGGCAGGTCGGTGTACTGGCCGGCCTTGAGGAACTTCGGCGAGAAGCCGGCGTAGGGGCCGAACAGCAGGCCCTTGTTGCCCTCGATGACGCGGGTGTCGAGGTGCGGCACCGACATCGGCGGGGCGCCGACGGCGGCCTTGCCGTAGACCTTCGCGGCGTGGTGGTCGATGAGGTCCGGGTTGGTGCACCGGAAGAACTGGCCGGAGACGGGGAAGCCGCCGAAGCCCTTGGCCTCCTTGATGCCCGACTTCTGCAGCAGCGGCAGCGCGCCGCCGCCGGCGCCGACGAAGACGAAACGCGCGTCCACGTAGGAGACCTCGTGGGTGCGCAGGTTGCGCACGGTCAGGCGCCAGCCGTCCTTGGTGCGCTTGAGGTTCGTGACCTTGGTGCCGAAGTGGACGGCGCCGCCCTTGCCGACGAAGTTGATCAGCTTCTTGGTCAGCGAGCCGAAGTCGACGTCGGTGCCGCCCTCGTACCAGTTCACGGCGACCGGGTCGCCGAAGTTGCGGCCCGCGGCCATGACCGGGAGGCGCTCGGAGAACGTGGCCGGATCGGTGAAGAACTCCATGCCCTCGAACAGCGTCTGGCCGGACAGCGCGTCGTAGCGCTTGCGCAGGTACTCGACGTTGTCGGCGCCGTGCACGAAGCTGGCGTGCGGGATGGGGTTGATGAAGTCCGACGGGTCGTCGAGCACGCCCGCGTCCACGGCGTACGCCCAGAACTGGCGCGAGACCTGGAACTGCTCGTTGATCGTGATGGCCTTGGAGATGTCCACGGAGCCGTCGGCGGCCTGCGGAGTGTAGTTCAGCTCGCACAGCGCCGAGTGGCCGGTGCCCGCGTTGTTCCACGGGTCGGAGGACTCCGCGGCCGCGGCGTCGAGGGACTCGAAGACGTTGATCGACCAGCTGGGCTCCAGCTTGCGGAGCAGGGTGCCGAGCGTGGCGCTCATGATTCCCGCGCCGACGAGCGCGACGTCCGTGCTGATCACGTTACGGGCCATCTGGTAGTTCACTCCTCGACGTGGGGCGGGGCCACGCATCGGCCCCCTTCTGCGCGAGAACCTTACTCCGGGGCCCTCCGGTGGCGCGCGGCACACCGTGCAGTACCACCGGACCGTCCGTGCGGTGACACGTCCCGCCGCACCGTCATTACAGTGAAGCCGTGGCGACCACTGAGCTGACCTACTCCCCCGACATCCTCGGCGACGACTACGTCGCGCACACCTTCGAGCTGGGCCCCGACCCGGACGGCGAGCCGGGCGGCGACGTCGTGGCCACGCTGGTCAAGCACGTGGCCGGCCGGCAGGACCCGCACCGCGCGGTGCTGTGGGTGCACGGCTTCTCGGACTACTTCTTCCAGACCGCGGTCGCGGAGTTCTTCGCGGAGCGCGGCTACGCCTTCTACGCGCTCGACCTGCGCAAGTGCGGGCGGTCGCTGCGGGAGGGCCAGTCGGCGCACTACGCGACCGACTTCGCCGTCTACGACACCGAACTGGACCTCGCGGTCGCGGCGATCGAGCAGGAGCACCCCGGCCTCGGCGTCGTCGTCGCGGCGCACTCCACCGGCGGCCTCATCACCCCGCTGTGGCTCGACCGCCGCCGCAAGGCGGGGCGCACGGCGCCGATCGTCGGGCTGGTGCTCGACAGCCCGTGGTTCGACCTGCAGGGCTCCGCGGTGCTGCGCGAGGTCGCGACGCCCGTCGTCAAGCTCATCGGCAAGGCCGTGGGCACCCGGATCGTCCCGGTCGAGGCGGTCGGCGTCTACGGCCAGACCATCCACGTCGGCGAGCACGGCGAATTCGACTTCGATGTGCGGATCAAGCCGATCGAGGGCTTCCCGGTGCGCTTCGGCTGGCTGCGCGCCGTCCGCGTCGCGCACAGCCTGCTGCACCGCGGCCTGAACGTCGGCGTCCCGTCGCTCGTGCTGCGCTCGACGAAGAGCTTCGCGCCCAAGGAGTGGAGCGAGGAGGCCGGCCGCGCCGACGTCGTGCTCGACACCCGGCAGATCGCGAAGTGGTCGGGCGCGTTGGGTGGGCGCCTCACGGTGATCCCCGTCGAGAACGCCAAGCACGACGTCTTCCTCTCCGAGAAGGACGCCCGCGAGACCGCGTACGCCGAGCTGGGCGCCTGGCTGGCCCGCGAGATCGAGGCCTGACATGGCCGAGCGCGTCTTCGACCTCGTCATCATCGGCTCCGGGGCCGGCAACACCATCCCCGACGAGCGGTTCGACGATCGCAGCATCGCGATCATCGACAAGGGGCAGTTCAACGGCGCCTTCGGCGGCACCTGCCTGAACGTCGGCTGCATCCCGACCAAGATGTTCGTCTACCCCGCCGACGTCGCCGACGAGGCCCGCGACGGCGGCGCGGTCGGCGTGGACGCCGAGATCACCGGTACCCGCTGGGCCGACATCCGCGACCGGGTGTTCGGGCGGATCGACCGGTACGCCGCCGGCGGCCTGCGCTACCGCGAGGACAAGTGCCCCAACATCACCGTCTTCCAGCAGGAGGCGTGGTTCCTGCCCTCCTCCGGCGACGGGCTGCACCGCCTCGAGCTGGCCGACGGCACCGTCGTGACGGGGCGCGACGTCGTGATCGCGGCAGGCTCGCGCCCGGTGATCCCGCCGGTGTTCACGGCCGACGGCGCGGCGCCCTTCCACACCAACGACACGATCATGCGGCTGGACGCGCTGCCGGGCCGCGTGATCATCGTCGGCAGCGGCTACATCGCGGCCGAGTTCGCGCACGTCTTCGCCGGTCTGGGCGCGGAGGTGACCGTCGTGGCGCGGGGCGAGCGGCTGCTGCGCTCGCAGGACCAGACCATCTCGGAGGCCTTCACGGAGGCCGTCTCGTCGCGGTGGGACGTGCGGCTGGGCACCGAGGTCACCGCGACGCGGCCGGCGGGCGACGGCGTCGAGGTGGACCTCACCGACGGGTCGACGGTGGTGGGCGACGTCCTGCTCGTCGCGACGGGACGCACCCCCAACGGCGACACCCTCGCGCTGTCGGCCATCGGCATCGAACTCGACGGTGCCGGGCGCGTCCCGGTCGACGAGCACCAGCGCACGCCGGTCCGCGGCGTGTGGGCCCTCGGCGATGTGAGCACGCGGTTCCCGCTGCGGCACGTCGCCAATCACGAGGCCCGGATCGTCGCGGAGAACCTGCTGTCGGGGTGGGACTCCCCCACCGCGACGTCCGATCACCGGTTCGTGCCGGGCGCGGTCTTCTCCCGCCCGCAGGTGGCGTCGGTCGGCCTGACCGAGGCGGAGGCGCGCTCGCGCGGCATCGACGTGGCCGTCGCCGAGCAGCGGTACGCCGACATCGCCTACGGCTGGGCCATGGCCGACGCCGAGGGCGTGTGCAAGCTGATCGCGGACCGGTCGACCGGCCTGCTGGTCGGCGCGCACATCGTCGGGCACCAGGCGTCGGCGCTGATCCAATCCGCGATCACGGCGATGTCCTTCTCCATCCCCGCGCAGGAGTTCGCGCGCGGGCAGTACTGGATCCACCCGGCGCTGCCGGAGCTGGTCGAGAACGCACTGCTGGGGCTGGCGAAGGACGCGTGATCCTAGGAGCTCCCCGGGGTAGAGTCACATGCATGACTCAGCATGATTCGAAGGCCCCCGGCTGCTCCAACCCGAACTGCACGTGCGAGAACTGCTCGTGCGGCGACAGCTGCACCTGCGGCAGCGACACGTAGTCCGCACCGCTCCGGGACGTCCGCGCACGGGCGCGGTCAGTTCCGGAGCGTCCGCAGCGCGATCTCCGAGGCCAGGGCCGCCGGAGCGCGCAGCGGGAGCCAATGGTCACCGTCGGGCACCTCGCTGAGCCGGTAGTCGGCCCGGAGGTAGTGCGCGGTGCCCTTGGCCTGCGCGGCGCCGGCGATGGCGTCGCGGGTGCCCCACACCAGGGTGGTGGGGACCTCGATCACGGGGCAGTCCAGCCCCTCCCCGCCCGGCGCGAGGTTCGCCCGGTACCAGTTCAATGCCGCCGTGAGCGTCGGCTCGTCCGCGAGGGCGTCGATGCCGCCGCCGGGCGCCGTCGCCAGGAGAGTGCGGGCGTCGTTAGCGAGCAGTGCCTTCTCCGCCTCGCCGGACCGCAGGAACAGCTCCAGGTAGCGCGAACGCTGCCGCTGGTCCTGATCGTTGGCCATCGCGTCGCCGAACGCCGACGGGTGGCCGAACGAGACCGCCGTCAGGCTCATGGCGCGCAACGGGTAGGCGGCGGCGAAGTGCCACGCCACCGTCGCGCCGAGGCCGTGGCCGACGACGTGCGCGTAGGGCACCTCGAGCGCGTCGAGGATGCGCGCGGCGTCCTCGGCGAGGTGCTTCATCGTGTACTGATCGACCCCCACCGGGCGGGCGCCCGGGCTGTAGCCGCGCTGGCGGGGCGCGATGGTGCGCAGTCCCGCCTCGTGGAGGCGCTCCCGCACCTGGTCGAAGCACTCCTCGGTCTGCGGGAATCCGTGCAGCAGCAGTACGGGTACGCCGTGCTCAGACCCCCCGACCGACACGTCGAAGGTCCACGAGCCCGCGGGCACCTGCACCGTGTCAGCTGAATCGATCGGCATGGTGGTCAACGGTAGTCACTCATGATCCGGATGGTCGGCAGGATCGCCGAAAACGCGACAGGGGAATGCAAAGGACGCAGGATCGCGTCGATGTCGCAGTGCTCCTCGAGCGCGTCGGCGATGGCGTCGAGCTGGGCGAGGCGCGCACCGTCGTAGCTCGCGGCGGGCCCGAGGTCCCGGCCGGGGAAGGTCCGGGCGAGGTACGCCCGGCGGAAGGCGTCGGAGCCGAACAGCCCGTGCCAGTGCGTCCCGAGCACGCTCGGGGTGAGCGCCCCTTCCGGTCCGTCCGTGCCGTGCAGCGCAGGGCTTTCCGCGTTCCGGACGACGGTGCCGTGGTGGATCTCGTAGCCCGTCGCCTCCACGCCCAGCCCTGTCCCGGCGACGTCCCGCACGCACTTGGCGCGCGCGAACTCGACGTCGAGGTCGAGGATCCCGAGGCCGTCGACGCGGGTGCCGGGCGCCGCCTCGACGCCGCTCGGGTCGGCGATGCCGCGGCCGAGCATCTGATAGCCGCCGCAGATCCCCACGATCGGCCCGCCGGCGGCGGCTCGGCGGCCGAGCGCGTCGGCGAGTCCGCGCTCGCGGAGCCAGGCGAGATCGCCGACGGTGCTCTTGCTGCCCGGGAGGACCACCAGGTCGGCATCGGCGACGTCGGCGGGCCGGGTGGTCCAGCGGACCGTCAGGCCGGGCTCGCACGCGAGGGCCTCGACGTCGGTGGTGTTGGAGACGCGCGGGAGCGCGATCGCGGCCACGCGGATCGGGTCGCGGTACGCCGATCCCCGGCCGACGAGGTCAGTGCCGAGCGCGGCGAGCGAGTCCTCGGCGTCGAGCCAGAGGTCGGTGAGGTACGGGAGCACGCCGAGGGTGGAGCGCTTCGTGATCTCCTCGAGCTGCTCGAGGCCGGGGGCGAGGAGCGAGACGTCGCCGCGGAACCGGTTGATCAGGAAGCCGTAGACCAGGCGCTGGTCCTCCGGCGGCATCACGGCGACGGTCCCCGCGAGGTGCGCGAGCACTCCCCCGCGGTCGATGTCGCCGACGATCAGCGTCGGCAGGTTCGCGGCCCGCGCCAGCCCCATGTTGGCGATGTCGGTGGCCCGCAGGTTGATCTCGGCGGGGCTACCGGCGCCCTCGCAGAGCACCACGTCGAACTCGTCGCGCAGGGCCTGCAGCGTGGTGGTCACCTCGTCGAGCAGCCACTGCCGCCGGGTGACGTAGTCGCGCGCGCCCACGTCGGCGACCGGCCTGCCGTGCAGGACCAGCTGGCTGCGGCGGTCGCTGCCGGGCTTGAGGAGGACCGGATTGAACCGGGTCGACGGTGCCAGACCGCACGCGAGGGCCTGGGTCGCCTGGGCGCGCCCGATCTCCCCGCTGGTGCCGTCGGCCTCGACGGTGGCGACGGAGTTGTTGGACATGTTCTGCGCCTTGAACGGCGCGACGCGCACGCCCCGTCGGGCCAGGAGGCGGCAGAGCCCGGCCGTGACCGTGGACTTCCCGGCGTCGGACGTGGCGCCGGCGAGGAGGAGTGCGCCGCGCACGGCTACGCGACGGGCGCGCTGGGCGTGCTCGGCAGGGTGAGGATCTCGGCGCCGTCGTCGGTGACGACGAGGGTGTGCTCGAACTGCGCGGTCCACTTCTTGTCGGTGGTCGCGACGGTCCACCCGTCGGACCAGATCTCGTAGTCGAGACCGCCGAGGTTGATCATCGGCTCGATGGTGAAGACCATGCCGGGCTCGAGCACCGTCTCGACGTTCGGCTCGTCGTAGTGCAGCACGACGAGGCCGTTGTGGAAGGTCTCGCCGATGCCGTGGCCGGTGAAGTCGCGGACCACGGTGTAGCCGAAGCGATTCGCGTAGGACTCGATGACGCGGCCGACCACGTTGAGCTCGCGTCCGGGCTTGACGGCCTTGATGGCGCGCTCGGTGGCGATGCGCGTGCGCTCGACCAGCAGGCGGTGCTCCTCGGAGACGTCACCGGCGAGGAAGGTGGCGTTGGTGTCGCCGTGCACCCCGTCGATGTAGGCGGTCACGTCGATGTTGACGATGTCGCCGTCCTCGATCACGGTCGAGTCCGGGATGCCGTGGCAGATCACCTCGTTGAGGCTGGTGCAGCAGCTCTTGGGGAAGCCGCGGTAGCCCAGCGTCGAGGGATAGGCGCCG
This sequence comes from Tsukamurella hominis, assembly GCF_965137015.1. Classification (NCBI taxonomy): domain Bacteria; kingdom Bacillati; phylum Actinomycetota; class Actinomycetes; order Mycobacteriales; family Tsukamurellaceae; genus Tsukamurella; species Tsukamurella hominis. The sequence continues at coordinate 25,482 of NZ_CBCRZG010000010.1, forward strand.
TGGTCGAGCATGTACTCGTGCGCCACCCGGTCGAGGTGGTCGGTGGTGACGCCGGGCGCGACCTCGGCGCCCGCGGCCTGCAGCGCGTCGGCGGCGATCCGCGAGGCGACGCGCATCTTCTCGATGGTCTCGGACGTCTGCACCCACGGCTCGTTGCCCTCGTTCGCCGACGGCTTGTCGACGTATTCGGGCCGCACGATCTTCGCCGGGACGGCCAGACGGGGTGAGACGGTGCCGGGAACGAGTGCAGCGCGGGTCATCCGTTCAGCGTAATCGGCGCCGCGCGCACACCGTCGGGCCCGGTCGGGATCCAGTAGTGGCAGACGGGTTCGAGGAAGTCGTGACCGATGCCGACGTCGTCGACGGGGCGGATCCGGGTGAGCACGCCGCCGGCCGACTCCGCGGTGCGGCGCGAGGCGAGGTTGCTCTCGTCGCAGGTGACGAGGACCTCCGCCAGCCCGCGCCCCGCGGCGCGCCGGACCACCTCGCGCAGCGCCGCCGCGGCGACGCCCTGCCGCCGCGCCGAGGGCCGCACGTGGTAGCCGATGTGCCCGCCGAGCTCGGCGAGCAGCGGGCTCAGCTCGTGGCGCAGCTGGATCGCCCCGAGGTACCGGTCACCGTCGACCATCCACCAGCTCGTGGCGGGCACACGATCGCCGCTGCGGTCGATCATCGCCTGCTCGTTGATGCGGTCCACCCAGGTCGCGAAGTCCGACAGTGCCGTCAGGTCCAGGTCGCGCGCCAGGGCACTGCCGGAGCCCGGGTGGTGCGTCACGTCGCCCCACTCCGCGACGTTGCGCAGCCACTCGTCGTGCCAGTCCGAGCTCGGTGCCATCAGTGCGATCCCCACGGCCCGAGCCTCCCCGGCGCCCTCCGCCACGGCAACCGAATTCCTCGGCGGCGAGCGGAACGCCCGGCGCCTGCACCACCCACGCGACAACGCAACCCAGGGCGATGTAATTCTCGTCTCTTGTCACGAACCTTGACCCTGGGTAACTTTCGACGTCGCGGCGACGACGAGCGGGCCGCGGGCGGCCCACAGCGTCGCCTCCGTCCCGAAGACCAGGGGAAGCCATGATCCGTACCGACCATCTCCGCCGCGCCACCACGATCGCCGCAACGAGTCTGACGGCGATCGCGATCGCTGCGGGCCCGGCGCAGGCCGCCCCCGGTGATCCGACGCTCGCGGGCACCGACGGCCAGGGCTTCACCCACCCCGCGGCGCGGTGCGAGGGCGCCGATCGCGCGACCGCGTTGTTGACCGGCGGCAACGGCGACCCGTACCGGTTCGCGGTCTGCCGCACCACGACCGGAACGCCCTATCTGCGCGCCTGGGCGAACGGACAGCCGAGCGTGCGGGACACCCAGGGGCCGCGGATCGGCCTGCGCGGCACGGCTATCGCCGGATCCAGCACCCGCTTCGACATCGGCGGCGCGGTTGTCGACGTCGGCGCGAGCCCGGTCACCGTCCGCTGGCCCGACCGCGGGGACGGCGCCTGGACGGTGTCCTACCCGATCCGGTCCAGTTGGCACCACGGGTGAGCCGCGCACCGTCGATCTCCATGACCGCACAGCCACTCCGACGCGTTTTCGCGACCGCCCTCGGCGCGATCGCTCTCGCAGCCGCCATGACCGCCTGCGGCGCCGAGAACGACACCGCCGCGCCCACGACCTACAGCCGTCCGAACAGTCACGACTGGGGCACGACGACCGCGGCGGCACCGACCCTCTCGGCACCGACGAACGTCCTCCGCGAGCGACCGCAGGGGACGGACGAACAGGGCTTCATCGATTCTCCCGCTCGGTGCGACGGCGCAGATCGAGCCGTCCTGCTGGTCATCGCCGGCGGCGGCGAATCCTCCCTCTTCGCGGTCTGTGCGGACGCCTTCACCGGGCGTTACTTGCGCGCCTTCGCCCGCGGTGAGGGCTCCGATCTCGACGAGATGCCGCCGCGCGTGCCGATGCGCGGCACGTTCTTCACCGACACCGCGAACAGCGTCCAGTTCATGGTCGGCGACGCGAAGGTGGACATCGCGGCCGAGTCGGTCACCATCGTGTGGCCCCAGCGCAACGGGACCACCCGGACCACTAGCTGGGCAGGCATCCAGCGCTGGCTGCGCGCCTAGCAGCGGTGCCGCGCCGCTCAGTTGGGGGCGGCGGGGACAGGGGCGTCGAAGCGGTCGAAGAACTCCTTGGTGACCGCGACGGCGTTGTCGGAGCTGCCGCCGAGCACGACGAGGGTGGCGAAGGCCAGGTCGCCCCGGTAACCGACGAACCAGGCGTGCGAGCCACCGTCGACCTCCGCCTCACCGGTCTTGCCGAGGATGTCCCCGGAGCCCCGGATCAGCTCGGCGGTGCCGGAGGCGACGACCTCGCGCATCATGGCGCGCACGCCGTCGGCGGCCTTGAGGTCGAGCGGGGGGCGCTCCCCGTCGACCTTGGTGGGCTTGCCGAGGAGGAGCTGCGGGGTGACCGCGCCGCCGTGCGCGACGGACGCGACGGCGAGCGCCATGGCGAACGGGCTGACCAGCACCTCGCCCTGGCCGAAGCTGTCCTCGACCTGGTTGACCATGGCCTTGGGCAGCGGGTACTGGCCGGACGAGACGGGCAGCCCGGCGATGGCGTAGTCGGGCCCGATGCCGAGCTCGGCGGCCGCGGTGGTGAGCGCCTCGGGCTTGAGCTTGGCGCCGAGGAAGGCGAAGCTCGTGTTGCAGGAGCGGGCGAAGGCGCGCTGCATCGTCACGTCGCCGAGGGCGAAGCGGTTGTAGTTGGGCACCTCGCGCTCGCCGATGGTCAGGGTGCCCGGGCACGGGACGATCGTCTCCGGGGTGGCGATGCCCGCGGAGATCGCGGCCGTGGCGGTGACGATCTTGCCGGTGGAGCCCGGCGGGTACAGGCCGGACGTGGCGAGCGAGCCGAGCTTGTCGGCCTCGGGGTTCTGCGCGACGGCGAGCACATTGCCGGTCGAGGGCTGGATCACGACCATCATCGACTGCCGGTCGCGGCGGGTGTTCACGGCGGCCTGCGCGGCGGCCTGCGCGATCGGCGAGATGCTCACCGACACCGCGGGCGCGGGCTGGGCCGCGGTGGACGACAGCGTGGAGACCCGCGCGCCGGTGTCGGCCTGCGCGATCACCTCCCAGCCGTCCTTGCCGGCCAGATCGCCGGTGACGTTCTGCTTGATCGACGACATGAGCGCGGGTGCGAAGGTGCGGTCGGTGGGCACCAGATCGGCCTGCTCGACGAGGGTGACCCCCGGGAGCGACGTCACGTCGCCGGCGAGCTTGCGCAGGTCGTCCTGATTCACCGAGGCCACGGTGTACGGCGCGCTCAGCGAGGTGGCCTGCTCGGTGATCTGCACCGGGTCGAGGTTCGGCAGGATCGGCTGCAGCGCGCGGGTCAGCTGGCCGGCGACGTCGAGCACCGTCGTGGGCGCCGCGACCTTGGACGCCTCGATCCGGATCCGGGTGATGACGCCCGGCACGAGCACGGAGCCGCCGGACGCCGAGTTCACGGGCGCCTTGTCGGCGGGCAGGGCGCGGAGCACCATCGTCTGGTTCGCACCGAGCCGCGGGTGCAGCACCGACGGAGCCCACCGCACCCGCCACTGCCCGTTCTCCTGGACGCCGGTCAGCGTGCCGCGGTAGTCCCACGACCGGCTCGACCGCCCTTGCTCGGCGGGCAGGTCCCAGATGTACTCGTACTCGACCTGACTGGTCGCCCCGGTGGTGCGCACCTGACCGACCTTGAGCTGGACGCCCCGGGCCTGCAGCCCGGCGAACGCTGCCTGCAGCGCCTTCTTCGCCGCCTCGGGCGTGGTCGTCAGCGCCGCCGCGGCGTCGAGGTCGTGGTCGGCGAGCGCGGCGCCGAAGCGCACCGCGAGCGGGCCCGGTCCGTTGGTGTTCGTCGGCGAGCAGCCACTCGTCGCGACCATCGCCACGAGGGCGACGATCACGACGGCGCGGCGCATCGGCTTCTTCACCGGCCCAGCGTAGGACGGTGCGCCGCCCGGTTCGGGTTGCCGCGCTGGGCTGTGACCGGTGGGGCGCAGGTGACGGCCGAAACGCCGTGACCGCGATCACGCGGGCGAACTGACTCGTGAGTAAGATCGCCGTATGACCACTCCACAGAGCCGTCGCGCCGTCATCGTCTCCGGCGCGCGCACCCCGTTCGTCCGCGCCTTCGGCGACTACGTCCACCTCGACAGCATCGCGCTCGCCGACCACGCCGTCCGCGGCCTCCTCGATCGCGTCCCGGCCGTCGCCGACCGCGTCGAGGCCATCGTCTGGGGCGGCGTCATCCTGCCCGCGAGCGCGCCCAACATCGCCCGCGAGATCGCGCTCGACCTCGGCCTCGGGCACGGCGTCGAGGGCCACACCGTGACCCGCGCCTGCGCCTCCGGCCTCCAGGCCGTCACCACCGCCGCCGCGGCGATCGAGCGCGGCGAGTACGACGTGATGATCGCCGGCGGCTCCGACTCCGTCTCCAACGCCGCGGTCAACCTCCCGCAGAAGCTGGTCCAGGCGGCCGCTCCCCTCGCGCTCGGCAAGCCCTCCCCCCGCGCCTACCTCGACGCCGCGATCGGCCTCGCCCCGTTCACCGGCCTCCTGCCCAGCCGCCCGCGCATCGAGGAGCGGACCACCGGCGAGGTGATGGGCGAATCCGCCGAGAAGATGGCGCGGATCCACGGCGTCACGCGAGAGGCGCAGGACGCGTTCGCCGCCCGCTCGCACGCTCGCGCCGCCGCGGCCATCGCGTCGGGCCGGTTCGACCGCGAGGTCGTGCCGGTGACCACGCCCGACGGGACGACCGTCGCCCGCGACGGGCTCGTGCGCGACGACACGAGCGCCGAGAAGATGGCGCGGCTGAAGCCCGCCTTCGAGCGCGAGGGCACCGTCACCGCCGGCAACGCCAGCCCGCTCACCGACGGCGCCGCCGCGGTCCTGATCATGAGCGAGGAGAAGGCCCGCGAGCTGGGCCTCACTCCCCTGGCCGCGATCCGCTCGTGGAGCTACATCAGCGTCGATCCGGCCGACGAGGTGCTCATCGGCCCGGCGATCTCCATGCCCCGCGCACTCGATAAGGCGGGCCTCAAGCTGGAGGACGTCGACCTCGTGGACATCCACGAGGCCTTCGCCGCGCAGACGCTCTCCGTGCTGGACGCCCTCGCCAGCCCGGAGTGGGCCGCCGAGCGACTCGGCCGCGACGAGGCCGTCGGGGAGATCGATCCGGAGAAGCTCAACGTGCACGGCGGCTCCGTGTCCGTCGGGCATCCGTTCGGCGCCACCGGCGCCCGCATGGTCACGACGATGGCCAACGAACTCGCACTCACCGGCAAGGACACGGCGCTGCTCGGCATCTGTGCCGCGGGCGGGCACGGCGCGAGCGTGGTTCTCGAGCGCGTGTAGTCGGGAATCCGGCCGATTTCCGGTCCACGAGGGCGATTTCGGCCTCCTGACGGAGAAATCGGCCGATTTCACGACCGCCTTGCCTCATGTCACCGAGAGGCCGCCGTCGACGCAGAGGTTCTGCCCGGTCACGAAGGCCGAGCCGGGCCCGGCCAGGAAGATCGCCGCGGCGGCGAAGTCCGACGGTGCGCCGAGCGTCCCGGTGTGCGCGCGACGCCGGAAGTACTCGGCGCGTGCGGGATCCGCGAGCACGGCGGTGGTCATCGGCGTCGCGACCAGTCCGGGCGTCAGCGAGTTCGCGGTGACGCCCGACGGTGCCCACGCCTCCGACTGGGAGCGGGTGAGCCCGGCGATGCCGGCCTTGGCGACGCCGTAGGCGCCGCTGTTGCCGAACGCGCGGTGCGCCTGCGTCGACGCGACGTTGATGATCCGGCCCCAGCCCCGGGCGGCCATCCGCGGACCGTAGTGCTGCCCGAGCTGGAACGGGGCGTCGAGGTTGACCGCGAGGATCTCGCGGTAGAGCGCGTCGTCGATGTCGCCGAGCGGCGGGCGCGGGTTGCTGCCGGCGCAGTTGACCAGGATGTCGACGGCGTCGGTCCGGGCGTCGACCTGCTCGATGAGTTCGCCGGCGCCCTGGGCGAGGTCTGCGCTGATCCCGTCGGCGCCGAGACGGTCGCGGTCGCGGCCCGCCCGGAGCACGCGGGCCCCGGCACCGTCGAGCGCCTCCGCGATGGCCGCCCCGATCCCCGAGCTCGCGCCGGTGACCAGCGCCGTGCGCCCGGTGAGGTCGAACAGTGCCGCAGTCTCCCGATTCATGCCGCCACCCTACGGAACCGATCCAGCAGCCGGTGCGTCCAATGAATAAGGGGAGCACAACGATCGGGGGACCATCATGGGGTACGACGCGACTTTCGAGGGTGAATTCAAGGTGGTGCCGTCGCTTTCCGCCGCGGAACGTCAACGTCTCGTCGCGTTCTCAAAGCAACGCCATGAGGATCCGTCCATGCCCGGGTACTGGTGCAACTGGGTGCCGAACAAGAAGGGCACGGCGCTCGTGTGGAACGGCAGCGAGAAGTTCTATCGCTCCGCTGCCTGGCTGCGATACCTCATCACGGAATTCCTCGAGCCCGCCGGACATCGGGTCAGTGGAAACGTGACCGCGACGGGGCAGGACGGCGCCGTCTCCACGATCGTTGCAATGGGCCACGATGTGCACACGCACGAGGTCCGGGGACCGATGCCGACGGAGTACGCGCTCATCATCGAGCCGCGACATCAGGAGTACGACCTTGATCGCGAGTACGACGCGGCATTCGATCTTTCGTCGAACCAATTCTCACTCTTCAATCCCGGCGACCCGCGGGTCTGGCCGAAGGTGACCTCCTTCGCCGTCGAGTATTCGAATCTCGATCTCGTGGCGGTCGACGACACTCACCTCGTCGACGAAGAACGCGGAATAACACTGGAAGTCTGGAGCTCGGGAACCATGATCGTCCGTCTCCTCGCTTCGGTTGCCATGGCCAGTCCAGACAGGGCGTTCACCGAGGCGATCGACTTCGCGGCCGCTGTTGCCGCGCTTCTCAACTGGACGGTGTACGACCCAGCCCAGCGAATCGCATTGCGGCCGACGGACCGGTTCCGCGCGCGGGCGATCTCGATCATCGAGGGGTACCTGTACGAGGGAGCAATGTTCCCGCGCCGTTCAGTTGTGTGATCGTGGACGATCGAGAGGTCCGTGGCAATGATTGCGCGCATCTTTACACTCGAATCAGGTGTAATATTGTGGACATGAGCAAGCGTGTGAGCCTCATCCTCGGTGACTCGGATGAGGCCGCGATCAGCCCGTTCCTGACCGAGGGGTCGCCGGCGGCGGAGGCACTGCGCCGCTGGGCCTCCGCGCACGGAGTGGGCGACGTGCGATCCGAGGCAGCGAGCCTTCGCGCCCTGCTCCAGGCGGGAGCGGCCGCTCTCCACGAACAGTCCGTCGAAGACGGATACGTGCGACTCGCCGAGGAGTTCAACGCGAGCGAGAACGATGCGCCGCGCCGCGCCGCCCGGGACCGGTACGTCGCCAGGCGCGAGGCCGAGCTGTGACGGCGATGCGCGGCCAGGTGTTCCGTACCGACCTCGGATACGGCCCGAAGCCATGGGTGATCGTCAGCAACAACGCACGCAACCGGAACCTCGACACTGTTCTCGCCGCACGGATCACGACCACGGGGAGGCACTCGCACGTGCCGACGGTGGTACCGCTCTCCACGGCCGACCCGCTCGTCGGTTTCGTGCTGGTCGACGACCTCGTCCAGCTCTACCACGACGAATTGACCGCGAACGTGGGCACGTTGTCGGCGCAGACGATGCAGATGGTCAGCGCCGCGTTGCGGATCGCGCTTCCTTGACCCACGGATAGGCTGGGGCCGTGTTGGGGCTGACGTTGATGTTCAAGCGACTGGTCGGCGCGATCCGCACCAGCTGGCGGGAACCGGCGATGCGCGCCGCGATGCTGAGCCTCGTTGTCATCGTCACCGCGGCGACGATCTTCTACACCCTCACCGAGAAGTGGTCGGTGATCGATTCGCTGTTCTACGCGGTGTCGGTGGGGCTGCCCATGGGCGGCGGGGCGCTGAGCCCCACGCTCACGATCTCGAAGATCTTCACCCTGGTCTACGCGATCCTCGTGGTCGGCCTGTTCGTCACCGTGGGCGGCTCGCTCGCGCGGTCGATCGTGCAGAACAACACGGACCGGGTGACGCGGCTGACCGACAAGCGTGCCCGCGACGAGGACGAGAGCTAGGTCAGGACCGCCGCCAGCCAGATCGCGATGGCACCCAGCGCGCCGGCCAGCTCGATGAGGATGAGCAGGCCCGCGGCCTTCGTGGCGGCGAGCGCCGCCTGCCAGCCGGCCTTCGCGTCCCCCAGCCGGATCGCCTCGGCGGCGAAGGTGCCGCCGACGAAGCCGATGATCAGGCCCACGACGGGGATCACGAAGAAGCCGACAATGCCGGCGATGCCGCCCACCACCAGCGACCACTTCCCCACCCCGGCCTTGGCCATCGTGCGGCCGCCGACGAGGTACTTCACGCCCCATGCGAGCACCATCACAGCCACCGCGGCGGCGAACACCCACCAGGCGCTACCGCCCGTGAAGATCGCCCAGATCAGGATGCCGAGCGCCACCAAGGACGAGCCCGGCAGGACCGGGACGACGATCCCCAGCAGGCCGATCACCATCAGCGCGACGACCGCCACGTACCCCCATGCGTTCACGCAGGAAGAGTAACCGCGGAACGTCGCACGCGGGTCACCGAGCCGGTGGTAGTTCCGCCTCCACCGCGCCGATCAGCAGCGCCCGGGCCCGGGTCAGCGTGAGGGATCCGCTGTGCCACCGCTCGCTGAGCCCCTCCACCAGGGCCGTGAGCCGCGTCGCGATCCCCGCGGCATCGCGGCCCGCCGCCTCCGGGATCCGCTCGATCAGTGCCGCGACGTCGCGGTCCCAGGAGTCGGTGGCCGCGCGCAGATCCTCCCGGAGCGCCGACTCGAAGACGGCGCTCGCGCGGAGCTCCCCCCAGGCGATGCTCGTGGTCCGCACCTCGTCGGTGTCCTGGAGCTCGTCGAGCAGCATCGCCTGGACCTGCTCGCGGGCACCGCCGGCATCGGCTCGCGGCTCCGTGTACGCCTCCGCCGTGCGGTTGATCTGCTCGAACGCCGCACGCACGATCCCGTCGCGATCGTGGAAGTGGTAGTAGATCAACGCGGTGGAGACGCCGGCCTCGGCGGCGAGCTTCTCCACCCGGAGGCCGCGGACACCGTCGCGCGCGATGACGCGGACCGCGGCCTGCATGATCTGGGTGCGGCGGTCGCTCATGGGGCCTCACAGTATCGGAGCGCGGCCGCGCCTCCCGCCGGGCGCGACGGTGCCGGGCACGACGGGATCCGGTACGCCCCCGCCCGGATGAACGGTGGCCGGTGCGTCACGCGGGCTCCTGCTGCGTCGTGCAGTGGATGCCGCCGCCGCCCGCGGCGATCCCGTCGATGTTGATCTGGACGACCTGCCTGTCCGGGAACAGTCGCTGCATCGTCGCGCGGGCCGCGGCGTCGGTGTCCTTCGCCCCGAACTCCGGGCCGATCACCGCGCCGTTGCACACGTAGAAGTTGATGTAGCCGCCGGCGAAGTCGTCGCTCGCGAACTCCTCGCGCACGGATGACGGGCTCTCCATCACCTCGACACGCAGCCGGTTGCCGTGCACGTCCGTCGCAGCGCGCAGGATCTCCAGGTGCTTGCGGGTCACGTCGTAATCGAACGAGTCCCGGTCGGTCTCCAGTCCGGCGACCACGACGCCGGGCCGGGCGAAGCGCGCGTAGAAGTCGGTGTGCCCGTCGGTGATGTCCTCGCCCGCGATCCCCGGCAGCCAGATGACCTTCCGGATCCCGAGCAGCTCTCGCAGCTCGTCCTCCACCTCGGTCTTGGTCCATCCGCGATTGCGGTTGTCGTTGAGCACGCAGCTCTCGGTGATGATCGCGGTCCCCTCGCCGTCGACCTCGAGCGCTCCGCCCTCGAGCACCAGGTCGGTGCGCAGCGAGGGCACGCCGGCCCGGCCGGTCACGAACCCGGCGACCCCCCGGTCGCGCCGGTGGCGCTGCTTGGCGCCCCAGCCGTTGAAGTTGAAGTCCACGCCGGCTTTCGCCGGCCCGTTCTTCACGAACGTCGGCCCGGTGTCGCGGACCCACAGGTCGTCGAGCTCGCACGGGACGAGCTCGACGCGGGAGCCGCTCACGAGGCGCTGCGCCTGCGCCATCTGCGCCGGCGGCACGAGCATCGAGACCGGCTCGAACCGCGCGATGGTGGTCGCGATCAGCGCCAGGTTGCCCTGGACCGTGGGAACCAGGTCGGCGCCCCAGATGCGATCGCTCGCGGCGAAGGCCATCCACGTCCGGGCGTGCCGGGTCCCCTCCTCGGGCATCAACCAGGGCCCGCCGGCGGGAGGCTGCGGCGCGCCCGCGGCATCGTCGGCGCATCCGGTCAGGAGGAGGCCGCCGAGGGCGGCGATCGAGGTCTGCAGGAAGGTGCGACGTCGCATGGTGGGTGTTCCTCTTCGTCTCGTGCACGGCGGTCAGCACCGGTCGGGCCCCTGCCGTCCCTCCACGATATTCCTGACTGAATTTTCAGTCAATTCGTGGCCGCTAGTCGTACCGCCGAGACGAAGGAGCGTGAAGCATGAGCGATCAGATCCGCGAGGCGCGCCAACCGATGGTGACGTCCCTCGGCATCATCCTGGGATTCCTGTTGAACTTCCTCGCCCAGTGGGCCATTCGCGACGATGGCAAGGCGCCCGTCGAGAGCGCGACGGACTGGGTGATCGTGGTGACGCTGTTCGGCTCCGCGGCGCTGATGCTGACGGTGCTGGTCGGCGTGCTCAGCAACTCGTACGCGGAGGAGGACGCGCCCCGGCGCTATCGCAGGCTGCTCGTGATCTACGTCGTCGCGATCGCATTGGCCTTCGGCGGCATGGGGATCGCGCTGTTCATCTGACGCCGCCCGCGCGAGGGATCAGGCCAGCAGGACGGTGGCGAACGTCGCCACCTGGCGGAAGCCGACGCGCTCGTACGCGCGACGAGCCGCGACGTTGAAGCTGTTGACGTACAGGCTGGGCAGCCGCCCCGAGCGGAGCACCGCCTCCGCGACCGCGGCGGTGCCGGCGCCGCCGAGCCCCTGCCCGCGCAGGTCGGGCCGCACCCAGACGCCCTGGATCTGCCCGACGGTCCGCGAGACCGCCCCGACCTCCGCCTTGAAGGCGACCTCGGCACCGTCGAACAGGACGTACGCGCGCCCGGCGAGGATGGTGTTGGCGACCCGACGCCGGTAGGCCCGGCCCCCGTCGGCGCCGCGCGGGTCGACCCCGACCTCCGCGGTGAACATCGCGATCGCGGCGTCGAGGTAGCGGTCGAGCTCGGCGAGCCTGGCCGGCCGGACGCCCGCGTGCGCGAACCGGGAGGGCTCGCCCATCGTCATCAACGGCTGCTCGGGGCGGACCTCCCGGGCCGGGCCCCAGGAGCTCTCCAGCCCGTCCCACAACGGCAGCACCATCTCGGCGCGACCGACGACCGACGCGGCGGTCCGGTGCCCGCGCCCGGCGCGGCCCGCGAAGTAGCGCATGTCCTCGAGGTCGCCGCGCAGGGGCATGAGGTTGGCGCCGGAGAAGCAGAGCGAATCGCCCACGTCGCGGTGGGTCCAGAGTTCGCCGCCGAGGCGGCCCGGTTCGGTGCCGCACTCCTGCACGCGGCCGGCGACCATGCAGGCGGCCACGGGGTCGTCGTCGAGGACGGCGAGCACCCTCGGCAGGTCCCGCGACGGGACCGGCCGTTCGTGCAGCATCCTCAACACTGAAGACTCCTCAACCCTGGCACGGCCCGCACGCAGCGGCGGGCCGCGACCTACGACACCGTGACGACCGGCGTTCCGCTCTCACTATCCCCCGACTCCTCCGCAATGCGCAGGGCTTCCTCGATCAGGGTCTCGACGATCTTGGACTCGGGGACGGTCTTGATGACCTCGCCCTTGACGAAGATCTGGCCCTTGCCGTTGCCGGAGGCGACGCCGAGGTCGGCCTCGCGGGCCTCGCCGGGGCCGTTGACGACGCAGCCCATGACGGCGACGCGGAGCGGGACCTCCATGCCCTCGAGTCCGGCGGTCACCTCGTTGGCGAGCTTGTAGACGTCCACCTGCGCGCGGCCGCACGACGGGCAGGAGACGATCTCCAGCTTGCGGGGCCGCAGGTTCAGCGACTGCAGGATCGCGTCGCCCACCTTGATCTCCTCCGCCGGCGGGGCCGAGAGGGAGACGCGGATCGTGTCGCCGATGCCGTCGGAGAGCAGGGAGCCGAAGGCCACGGCGCTCTTGATGGTGCCCTGGAACGACGGGCCCGCCTCGGTGACGCCGAGGTGCAGCGGGTAGTCGCACTGCGCGGCGAGCTGCCGGTAGGCCTCGACCATGATCACCGGGTCGTTGTGCTTGACGGAGATCTTGATGTCGCCGAAGCCGTGCTCCTCGAACAGGCTCGCCTCCCACAGCGCGGACTCGACCAGCGCCTCCGGGGTGGCCTTGCCGTACTTCTCCATGAGCCGCTTGTCGAGCGAGCCCGCGTTGACGCCGATGCGGATCGGGATGCCCGCGGCGCCCGCGGCCTTCGCCACCTCGCCGACGCGGCCGTCGAACTCCTTGATGTTGCCCGGGTTCACGCGCACGGCGGCGCACCCGGCGTCGATCGCGGCGAAGATGTACTTCGGCTGGAAGTGGATATCGGCGATGACCGGGATGTTCGCCTTCTTGGCGATGATCGGCAGCGCGTCGGCGTCCTCCTGCCGGGGGCAGGCGACGCGCACCATGTCGCAGCCGGACGCCGTGAGCTCGGCGATCTGCTGCAGCGTGGCGTTCACGTCGTGCGTCTTGGTGGTGCACATGGACTGCACCGAGATGGGGCTGTCGCTGCCGACGCCGACGCCGCCCACGTTGAGCTGACGGGTCTTGCGACGGGGTGCGAGCGTCGGGGCCGGGGCTGCCGGCATTCCCAAACCTACGGACATTTCCTGCTACTCCAGTTCAGTTGAAGAGCTTGATCGGATTGACGATGTCGGCTGTGAGGACGAGCAGCATGTACCCGCCCGCGAGCGCCAGGACGACGTACGTCAGCGGCGCGAGCTTCATGTAGTCGACGGGGCCCCCCTTGCGACCGGTGACCAGGTCGCGGAGTTTCTCGAAAATCACCACCGCCATGTGACCGCCGTCGAACGGCGGCACCGGCAGCAGGTTGATCAGGCCCAGCATGAGGTTCAGGCCGGCGAGGAGCAGGAAGAACACGCTCCACATGTCGCGCTCGGCGACCTCGCCGCCGATCATCGACGCGCCGACGAGGGACTGCGGGGTGTCGAGGCCGCGCTCCTCCCCCTTGATCGCGTCGATCAGGGCGGGAATCTTCTGCGGCAGCTGCCCGATCGCGACGATCGTCTTGTGCCCCAGGTCCACGGTGAAGGCGGCGGTGCCGCCGATCGCGGTGATCGGGTTGTAGTGCTCGGTCACGCCGAGGGTGCCGACGCTGATGCCGATCGTCGGGCCGGAGACCTCGACGAGCTCCTTCCCGTCCTCGGACGGGCGCCACTTCTTGCTGGTCACGGGGTCGATGGAGACGGTGCGCTGCTGACCGTCGCGCTCGATGCCGAGGACGATCGCGCCCGATGTGTTCTGCAGGGCGTCGAAGACCGTGTCGGCGTCGACCGCGGTGCCGTTGACGGAGGCGATGACGTCGCCCCGCACCAGGCCCGCCTGCGCCGCAGGGCTCGGGCGGCACTCGCCGACCGGGCGGCTGGGCTGCTCCTTCGTCGGCTTGGTGGTGGCGTCGGCGACGCAGCCGGTGGCGGCGACGGCCGCGCGCGGCGTCGCGGTCGTCGACGGCAGGCCCGCGGTGACCGCGACGCCGTAGATCAACAGCGCGCCGAGGATGAAGTTCATCCCCGGGCCGGCGAACAGCACGAACAGCCGCTTCCACGCGGCCTGCTTGTACATCGCCTTCTCCTGCTCGACGGGCGTCTTCAGCTCGTCCAGCAGGGTCATCCCGGCGATGTCGCAGAAGCCGCCGAGCGGCAGCGCCTTCAGCCCGTACTCGATCCCGTCCGGCCCCTTCGGGCGGCGGGTCGACCAGACGGTGGGCCCGAAGCCGATGAAATAGCGCCGGACCTTCATGCCGGTGGCCTGTGCCGCCCACATGTGCCCGCACTCGTGCCAGGCGATCGACGCCAGGATGCACAGCGCGAACGCCGCGATCCCCAGTGCGTACATCATGACGTCCAGAATACCGGGCGGATCAGACCAGCCCGACCAGCTCGGACGCCCGGCGGCGGGCCCACTCCTCCGCCGCGAGCACGTCCGCGACGTCACGCGGCTCGGCCCGCCACTGGGCACCGTCGGCGACGACCTGCGCGACGGTGTCGACGATGGCGAGGAAGGACGTGCGGCCGTCGAGGAAGGCCTGCGCGACGACCTCGTTCGCGGCGTTGAAGACGGCGGTGAGGCTGCCGCCCCGGGTGCCGGCGTCGCGGGCGACGGCGATCGCGGGGAAGGCCTCGTCGTCGACGGGGGCGAAGGTCCAGGTGTGCGCCTGGGTGAAGTCGCAGGCGGCGCTTGCGCCGGGCACCCGGTCGGGCCAGCCGAGGGCCAGCGCGATCGGCAGCTTCATCGACGGCGGCGAGGCCTTGGCGATGGTCGCCCCGTCGACGAAGGTGACCATCGAGTGCACGACGGACTGCCGGTGCACCGTGACGTCGATGCGGTCGTACGGCACGCCGAACAGCAGGTGCGCCTCGATCACCTCCAGCGCCTTGTTCACCAGCGTCGCGGAGTTCAGCGTGATCATCGGCCCCATCGACCAGGTGGGGTGCTTGCCCGCCTGCTCGGGTGTCACGTCGGCGAGCTCGGCGCGGGTGCGACCGAAGAACGGCCCACCGGAGGCGGTGAGGATCAGCCGGTCGACCTCGGCCGCGGTGCCGCCGCGCAGGCACTGCGCGATGGCGGAGTGTTCGGAGTCGACGGGAACGATCTGCCCCTCCGCCGCCCGCTTGAGCACGAGCGAGCCGCCCGCGACCAGGGACTCCTTGTTCGCGAGGGCGAGCCGGGCGCCGCTGTCGAGGGCCGCGAGGGTCGAGCCCAGGCCGAGGCTGCCGACGACGCCGTTGAGCACCACGTCGGCCTCGACGGTCTCGACCAGGCGGGTCATGGCGTCCGGGCCGGTCAGCGCACCGTCGAAGCCGGTGGCGCGGGCCGGGTCCGCGATGCCGATCCGGGCCCCGTCGACGCCGACGGCGCGCGCCTGCTGCGCGAGGAGCTCGGGGTTGCCGCCACCCGCGCCGAGGCCGACCACCTCGAACCGGTCCGGGTTCTCGGCGATCACCTCCAGCGCCTGGGTGCCGATGGAGCCGGTGCTGCCGAGGATGAGGACGCGGGTGGTCACGCCGTCAGCCTATCGGCGGCCCACCCGGCCCGACGGTCCGCCGTCGGCGCCGGTTCTGCAGGGCAGGCTAGCCTTGCACTGTAAACCGACGAAAGGGACGTCCACGATGGCCAGCACACTCCGCGACGGCGCGGTGTTCCCGATCTGCCTCCGCGAGTTCGACGTGCTGCGGGTGTTGGACGTGACGCCCGGGATGCGCCGGATCGTGGTGGGCGGCGACGCCATAGGGCCGCACGTCCGCGACGGCGTGGACCTTCCGGCCGTGCACAGCACCGGGTTCGACGACGACGTCAAGGTGCTGCTGCCGGACCTGCGGACCGGCGAGTTCCCCTTCGAGGTGCCCAAGAACACCGATCAGGGCCGCGTGGACTGGACCGACGGCTCGTTCGAGCACGCCCGCACGTACACCGTGCGCGAGTTCGACGCCGACGCCGGCGAGATGACCCTCGACTTCGTGCTGCACGGCACCGGCCTCGCGGCGACGTGGGCACGCCGCGTCGAGGTGGGCTCGAAAGTGCTCATCGCCGGGCCCAAGCACTCGGCGGCGCTCCCCCGCGACGTCGACTGGCTCCTGCTTGCGGGCGACGAGACCGCGCTGCCCGCGATCGGCCGGTGCATCGAGATGCTGCCCGCGGGATTCAAGGCCACCGCGGTGATCGAGGTCGCCGAGCCCGACCACCGGCAGGAGCTCGCGACCGACGGCGACGTCGAGTACGTGTGGCTCTACCGCTCCGAGGCGGGCGGCGAATCCCGCCTCGTCGACGCCGTGCGGGAGGCCGCCTGGCGCGGCGAGCGCCCCTTCCTCTGGGTGGCCGGCGAGACCCTCGCCATCAAGCCGCTGCGCCGCTGGGCGAAGAACGAGAAGGGCCTCGACAAGGACCGGGTCGAGATCACCGGCTACTGGCGCCACCGCGTCGTCGCCACCGTGGACGGCGACGACGAACTCGTGGACACCGCCCAGGACCAGAACCTCGCCTCCGAGATCCACGAGATGACGGAGCTGTTGCCGCCCTTCGCCGTCCGCGCCGCCGTCACGCTCGGCCTGTTCGCCGCGATCGACGAGGGCGCCGCGACCCCCGCGGCGATCGCCGCCGCCTGCGGCACCGACGCACGAGCGACGGGCAAGCTCCTGCGCCACCTCGCCCTGATGGGCTTCGTCGCGCTCGGCGAGGGCGGGTACACCCTCACGGGCCGCGGCGAACTGCTCACCGATCCCGACGAGCTCCTCGCCGGCAGCCTGCACCACGACCAGGTGCGCACCCGCCTGGACATGGCCTTCGTGCACCTGGTCGACGCCGTCCGCACTGGCACCGCGGCGCCCTTCGAGGGCGGGGATCTCCGCAGTGCCCGCGCGGCGGACGAGAACCTCGCCGAACAGTTGCACGCCGGCGCGAGCCGGTGGGCCACCTACCGCGCGCCCGCCCTGCCCGAGGCGGTCGACTTCTCGTCCGTGCGCACGGTCGCGGTCTTCGGCGACGGCGCCGGCGTCTACGCCGACAACCTCGCGCGCCTGCTACCCGACGTGACCGTCGCGATCGTCGGCATGCCCAGCACCGTCGACCGGGAGATCGCGGTGGTCGCACCCGAGCGCCGCGACCGGGTGTCGGCGGCGGCCGGCACCGTCTTCGCGCCGCTGCCGCAGCGCTACGACCTCGTCGTGGGCATCGACCTCTTGCAGACCCTCCCGGACGCCGACGCCGAGCTGCTCGTCACCACGCTGCGCGGCAGCGCCGACCGCGTGGTCTTCGTCGGGAACGTGCTCGACCCGGCCACCACCGACGACCACGAGACCGAGGACGACCTACGCAACCTGTGCCTGTACGGCGGGGGCCTGCGCACGGCCGAGGAGCTGGGCGCCCTCGCGGGCGGCGGCGCGCACCGCATCGCGCCGCTCGGCTGGGGGACGTACGTCGTGGAGTACGCCGGCGCCTGAGGGCTGCGGCCCGTCAGTCCACGAGGTCCGCCGGCATCAGCTCGACCGGGAAGGGCTGCTCGATGCGCACCCGTTCTCCCGGACGGACCACGGCCGCCTGCGTGTACTCGTCGTCCGCCGGCGCGGTGTGGATCGTGACCGTGCCGTCGGCGTCGACGCGCCAGTAGGAGGCAATGCCGGCTTCCGCGTACTTCGCCGCCTTCAAGGTGCGGTCCGTGACCCGCGTGGACCTCGACGCGACCTCGATGACGAGGGCTACGTCCTCGGATTCGCGCCACTCGACGTCGCGCGCTGCGCCTGGCCTCAGAACCACGACGTCAGGAATGAAGTTCCCGCCCGGAACCCGCACCCCGATCTCGTACAGCACGCGCCATCCGCTCGGCATGACCGACCGGAGGGTCACGAGCAGATTCACGCCGATCCCTTGATGTCCGTCCAACGGTGGTGGCGTCACCAGCAGGCTCCCGTCCACGATCTCGTAGCGGTGCCCGTCGTCCGGCAGCACGTCGAGATCGGCCTCGCCCCAGTAGTCGGGGAACGAGTAGGTCGGCTGAGCCATATCGGCACCCCCTCTCGTTGTGGTGACGGTAAGACCTCGGTGCGACATGTTTCCGGTCGCGGCCTCAGTCTATGCCTCATTCACTCCGGCAGGGCCTCGACACCGACCACCGCGGACACCGGGATCGGGCCGTACACGTGCGGGAACAGCTCCTCGACGCCGGGCGCGGGCGGCTCGTACCGCACGTCGAGCCCCGTCGGGTCGACGGACAGCAGCACGAGGTCCGCGGCGGGTAGGTCGGCGTAGAACCGGTCCCGCACGCCCCGCCACTGCTCCGCGGTGGAGCAGTGCACGAAGCCGACCTCGGCGAGTGTCGCGCCGCGCGTCGACACCGCGTACTCACCGGCCGCTCGGGCGGCGTCCCAGTCCGACACGAGTGCGAGATGGAAGATCACCCGCGCCACGGTACCGAGGAATCGCCGCCCCTCGTACGACACACGGTCGTAGCGGGATAGGATTCATCCGTATCCCGGGCCCCGCCCGGTGCTCAGCTGAGGAAGCGACGAAGGAGAAGCGAGTGG
Organism: Tsukamurella hominis; assembly: GCF_965137015.1. Lineage (NCBI taxonomy): Bacteria > Bacillati > Actinomycetota > Actinomycetes > Mycobacteriales > Tsukamurellaceae > Tsukamurella > Tsukamurella hominis. Next base: position 43,901 of record NZ_CBCRZG010000010.1, read on the forward strand.
CAACCACCGACCTGGAGCGTCAGACCACCTCGAAGGTCGACGAGGCCGACGTGCCGTCGCGCGACTGGGGCTGGAGCGGCGTCGCGCCCAACGCCGCCCGGATCAGCGGCGTGCTGTTCGCGATCCTCCTGCTGCTGATGACCATCGGCAACCACCCCGGCAAGACCGAGGACATCTTCCTCGTCGGCTTCGCCGTGGCCATCCTCGGCACGATCCTGATCAACTGGATCACCACGCGCCGCAAGAAGTGGAAGTACTGAGCTACTTCTCCTCGGCGGCCAGCTGACCGCAGGCCGCCGCGATCTCCTGGCCCCGCGTATCGCGCACGGTGCACGAAACGCCCTGCGCGATCACGCGGCGCACGAACTCGTCCTGCCGGTCCTTCGGCGACGCGTCCCACTCGCTGCCCGGCGTCGGGTTCAGCGGGATCAGGTTCACGTGCGCGAACTGCCCCAGCTTCTTGCGCAGCTTCTCGCCCAGCATGTCGGCACGCCACGGCTGGTCGTTGACGTCGCGGATCAGCGCGTACTCGATCGAGACGCGACGGCCGGTCCGGTCCGCGTAGTACCGCGCCGCGTCCAGCACCTCGGCGACGCTCCACCGGTTGTTGACGGGCACCAGCGTGTCGCGGAGCTCGTCGTCGGGCGTGTGCAGCGAGACGGCGAGCGTCACCGACAGTCCCTCGTCGGCCAGCTTGCGGATCGCGGGAGCCAGGCCAACGGTGCTGACGGTCACGTGCCGCTGCGAGATCCCCAGCCCCTCGGGCGCCGGCGCCGTGATCCGGCGCACGGCCTGCACCACCCGCTTGTAGTTCGCGAGCGGCTCGCCCATGCCCATGAAGACGACGTTCGACAGCCGGCCCGGGCCGCCCGCGACGTCGCCGTCCTGCATCGCCTTCGCGGCGCTGCGGACCTGGTCCACGATCTCCGCGGTCGAGAGGTTGCGGTCGAGTCCGCCCTGGCCGGTCGCGCAGAACGGGCACGCCATGCCGCAGCCGGCCTGGCTGGAGATGCACAGCGTCGCGCGGTCGGTGTAGCGCATGAGGACGGATTCCAGCAGCGTGCCGTCGTGCAGGCGCCACAGCGTCTTGCGGGTGGTGCCGCTGTCCGTCGCGATGTGCCGCACGGGCGTCATCAGCTCGGGCAGCAGCGCCTCGCCGACGGTGCCGCGCGCGCCGGCCGGCAGGTCCGTCATGGTGGCCGCGTCGGCCTCGAGCCGGCCGTAGTAGTGGCGGGCGAGCTGATTCGCGCGGAACTTCGGCAGACCGAGGTCGACGACGGCCTGCTGCAGCTCGTCGTCGGTGAGGTCGGCCAGGTGGCGCGGGGGCTTGCCGCGCTTGGGCGCGTCGAATACCAGGGGCAGGGAGGTGCTCATAACTCCCCCATTGTCCCACGTCGACGGCGCGGCGCCGACCAGCGTGATCCGAGCCACCGCGCGTCCCCGCGTGAGGGCCCGCTCGAGGTGGCAGGATGTCGCCATGGCCAAGGACGAAGACCGCGTTCGAGACAGCGAAGAAGCGATCGGGATCCCCGATCCCGACGTCGACGCGACCGACGCTCGGAACCTCCCCGCGGAGCGGGACGCCGTCGAGCCGGCCGCCGGTGACCGGGCGGGCACCGGGGATCGGGCGGACGCACCGGCGACGAAGCAGCGGGGCGACACCCGCGACGCGTACGAGCAGGTCAAGCACACCCGCTCGGCGTCGCTGTGGTCCGGACTCGTCGGCGGAGCCCTCATCCTGCTGGTGCTGCTCGCCTTCATCGTGCAGAACCAGCAGAACACCCAGATCACCCTGCTGTTCTGGGAGGCGAACCTCCCCCTCGGCGTGTCCCTGCTGATCGCCGCCATCCTCGGCGCGCTCCTCGTCGGCTCGGCCGGCGGCCTCCGCATCCTCCAGCTGCGCCGCGCCGCGAAGAAGCTCCGCGACTGATCCGACGGGTCGCGGTGCGCGCGGGGCGCCGCCGATGAAACGATGGGTCCATGCGCGCATGGGTCGTCTGGTCGGTGGCGACTCTCGCGTACGTCGTCGCGATCCTGCAGCGCACGTCCTTCGGCGTCTCCAGCACCGAGGCGGGTGAGCGGTTCGGCGCCGCCCCGGCGACGCTCGCCGCCTTCGTGGTGCTCCAGCTCGTGGTGTACGCCGGCATGCAGATCCCCGCGGGGCTGCTGCTGGACCGATTCGGCTCCCGCCGGCTGATCGTGAGCGGCGCGCTGCTGATGGCGCTGGGCCAGCTGGCGCTGGCGCTCACGGAGTCCCTCCCGCTCGCCATCGCGGGCCGCGTCGCGGTGGGCAGCGGCGACGCCCTCACCTTCGTCTCGGTGCTGCGCCTCGTCCCGGCGTGGTTCCCGGTGCGCCGGATCCCGCTCGTCACCCAGTTGACGGGCATGACGGGGCAGCTGGGCCAGGTGCTCTCGGCGGTGCCCTTCCTCGCGCTGCTGCACGGCAGCGGATGGGGCAGCGCCTACGCGTCGGCGGCGGCGCTCGGCCTGTTCGCCGCGCTGGCCGTGCTCTCGACGGTCCGCGACGCGCCGCCCGGCCGGACGGCGCCGCACATCACGGTGAGGGTCGCGGAGATCCCGGCGATCCTCCGCACGACCTGGATGCATCCGGGCACCCGGCTGGGATTCTTCACCCACATGGGCACCATGTTCTCGGTGACCGCGTTCATGCTGATGTGGGGCGTGCCCTACCTGACGAACGCCCAGGGCCTCTCGTCGGGCACGGCCGGCGGCGTCGTGAGTTTCGGCGTGCTGGCGACGCTGGCCTCCGGCCCCGTCATCGGCTTCCTCACCGGACGGTTCCCCGTGCGGCGCTCCTGGATGGTGATCACGATCATCCTCGCCAGCGCGGCGCTGTGGACCGTGGTCCTCGCGCGCGACGAGCCCTCGCCGGTCTGGCTGCTGACGCTGCTCGTGCTCGTGATCTCCGTCGGCGGCCCCAGCTCCGCGATCGGCTTCGACTACGCCCGCTCGTTCAACACCACGCGGGTACTCGGCACGGCGCAGGGCATGGTGAACATCGGCGGTTTCCTCGCGAGCCTGGTGCTGATCCAGGCCATGGGCTCGATCATGGGTGCCGGCGCCGGCCTGACCTTCGACGGCTTCCGCGCCGCGTGGATGGCGCAGTACCCGCTGTGGGCGATCGCGCTGATCGGCGTGCTCGTCACGCGGCGCAAGGCGCGGCGCCGCGAGGGGATCACGCCCCGCCCGCTGCGCGAGGCTCTGCGACGCCGCTGAGCCGCGTCAGGAACCCATGAGGGCGGTGAGGGCCGCCCACACCACCACCGCGCTGGGCAGCAGCGAGTCCAGGCGGTCCATGATGCCGCCGTGGCCGGGCAGCAGGGTGCCCATGTCCTTGATGCCCAGGTCGCGCTTGACCTGGGACTCGAGCAGGTCGCCCAGCGTCGCGGTGATCACGACGACGGGCCCGAGCAGCAGTCCCCACACCGGGTTCACGTCGAGCAGGAACTTCAGCACGAGCACGGCGCCGACCGCGCCCGCCACCATCGACCCGGCGAAGCCCTCCCAGGACTTCTTCGGGCTGATCGCGGGCACCATCGGGTGCTTGCCGAAGACGACACCGGAGGCGTAGCCGCCCACGTCCGAGCAGACCACCAGGATGATGAGCGCGGCCACGCGCTGCGGCCCGCGGTCCTCGGGGAGCACGAGCATCGCGCCGAACGACGCGAACAGCGGCACCCAGGCGAGCACGAAGACCGTCGTCGAGATGTCGCGGGTGAAGGAGTTCGGCTCCGCGGTGCTCTGGTGCCCCAGCAGCCGCCAGACGATGGCGACCAGCACCGTCGCCACGAACGCGGCGAGCACGCCCTCGGTCCCCAGCGGCCAGCTCAGCCAGATGATGGCCTGGCCGCCGATGAGCATCGGCCACAGCTCCAGGTTGGTGCCGGCGGCACGGAACCTCTTGACCACCTCCCAGGTGGCGACCGCCATCGCGGCGGCCACCAACGGCACCCACAGGTGCGGCGCGAAGTACAGGATCGCCACGATGAGGGCGCCCAGGCTGACGCCCACGCCGATGGCAGCCGGGAGGTTGCGCCCGGCGCTGATCCTGCGCTTCGCGGGGTCCTGGCCCGCCTCGGGCGGGCCGGGGGTCGGGGCGTCGGAGCCGACCGAGTCGGGAGTGTCCGGCACGGCTAGACCTCCATCAGATCGGCTTCCTTGCGCGCCACGAGGTCCTCGATCTGGGCGACGTACTTGGCCGTCGTCTTGTCGAGTTCCTTCTCGGCGCGGGCCACGTCGTCCTCGCCGGCGTCGCCGTCCTTGACGATCTTGGCGAGCTGGTCGTTCGCCTTGCGGCGGACGTTGCGGATGGAGACCTTGGCGTCCTCGCCCTTGCCCTTGACCTGCTTGACGAGCTCCTTGCGGCGCTCCTCCGTGAGCTGCGGGATGCCCACGCGGATCAGCTGTCCATCGTTGGTGGGGTTCACGCCCAGGTCGGAGTTGCGGATCGCCGTCTCGATGTTGCCGAGCTGGTTCGCCTCGTAGGGCTTGATCACCACGAGCCGCGCCTCCGGCGTGGTGATCGAGCTGATCTGGGTGATCGGGGTCGGCGAGCCGTAGTAGTCCACCACGACCTTGGAGAACATCGCCGGGTTCGCGCGACCGGTGCGGATCGACTGGAAGTCCTCCCGGGCCACCGAGACGGCCTTCTCCATCTTCTCCTCGGCGTCGAAGAGCGTTTCGTCGATCACTTGGGTCACACGTCCTTTGCTGTGAAATGAATGGTCGGGTCCGGCGTCACGGCCGGACGAGGGTGCCGATCTTCTCCCCCGCGACGGCGCGGGCGATGTTCCCCTCCTCCAGAAGATTGAACACCAGCATCGGCATCCTGTTGTCCATGCAGAGGCTGAACGCGGTCGCGTCGGCCACCTTGAGGCCCTTCTCGAGCGCCGCTCGGTGCGTGATCTCGTCGAACAGCTTCGCGTCGGGGTTGGTGCGGGGGTCGCTGTCGTACACGCCGTCCACGGCCTTCGCCATGAGGACGACCTCGGCGCCGATCTCCAGCGCGCGCTGCGCCGCGGTGGTGTCCGTGGAGAAGTAGGGCATGCCCATACCGGCGCCGAAGATCACGACGCGGCCCTTCTCGAGGTGGCGCTTGGCGCGCAGCGGCAGGTACGGCTCCGCGACCTGCCCCATGGTGATGGCGGTCTGCACCCGGGTGTCGACGCCCTGCTTCTGCAGGAAGTCCTGCAGAGCGAGGCAGTTCATCACCGTGCCGAGCATGCCCATGTAGTCCGAGCGGGCGCGGTCCATGCCGCGGTTCTGCAGTTCCGCGCCGCGGAAGAAGTTGCCGCCACCGATGACGACCGCGACCTCGTGGCCGCTGCGCGAGACCTCGGCGATCTGCTGCGCCACCGTGCTCACCACGTCGGGGTCGAGCCCCACTTCTCCGCCGCCGAACATCTCGCCGCCCAGCTTGAGCAGCACGCGCTTGTAGCCGTGCCGCACCTGATGCTCCGTGTCCTGATCCGTCTGCTGTCCCTGGGCCGTGTCCGTCACGACGACCATCCTATGCGGGCGGCGCAGTTCCTCGGAGCCGGTCCTCGATCAGGTTGCCCAACGCACGCTGTCCGGCCACCGTCGGATGCAATCCGTTGGCCTCCGGCTCCTGCGCTGCGAGCTTGATCCCGCCGAGCCGCACGTAGGGATCGGGGTCGCACGCGGTGCGGTCCATCGGGGGCTGGACGTACATCACCCGACGGTCCGCGGCGACCTCGCGGATGAGCCGGTCGAGGCTGCGGTACCAGGTGCGCCAGTGGTCGACGTTCTCCGCGGGGATACCGGCGCGGTCCAGGCACACGAGGTCGGGCGGACCGTCGAGCGGGAACAGCGGGAGGTAGCCGACGAGGACGACCCGCACGTCCGGCGCGGCGGCCTTCTTGATGGCGTCGACGGTGGCGGCGTACTGCGCGCGCACGAAGTTCCAGCCCTGCGAGCCGGGGAGGTCCTGGGTGGCGGCGGCGGCGCAGCGGTCGTCGGGGTTGCCGAGACAGTGCACGACGATGTTGCCGAAGCCCAGGGAGTTTGCCCCGATGATGACGGTGACGAGTCGGGTGTACGGCCCGACGCCGTACAGCTGCGGGGAGGTGTTCGGCTTCGGCGACGGCTGGGTGAGGTCGTCGAGCGTCGCGCCGGAACAGGCGCGATCGGTGAAGGAGTAGGGCTGCAGCCGCTGCGCGAGGACGTGGCCGAGGTCGTCGCCGTTGCGCGCGCAGAGATCCATCGGGCGCACCTTGGCGTGGGAGCCCGACGCCGCGTAACTGTCGCCCATGGAGACGTACTGGGCGCCGCCCGGGAGGTCCGGGATGTAGCTCACGCCGTTCGTCTGGTGGTGCTCGTAGCCGCTGCCCCCGCCGATCGCGGTGGACGCCCCGACGGCGAGGACGAGGCACGCCACGAGGGCGAATGCGATCGCACGCCGGATCCAGGACACCCCGGCGACACTACACAGGCGTGAATTCGCTCCTGCGACGCGCGAGGTACGCCGACGGCGAGTACCCGAGGAACGCGCGCACGTCGCGGCTCAGGTGCGCCTGGTCGGCGTAGCCCGCCGACGCGGCCACGTCGGCGGCGGCCTCCCCCGCCTCGAGCGCCCGTCGGGCGGCGTCGAAGCGCATGAGGCGGGCGGCCTGCTTGATCCCCATGCCGAACTCGGCGGTGAACTTCATCGCCAGGTACCGGGCCGACCACCCCGACCGCTCGACGAGCTCGGCGACGGTGACCCGCCCCTGCCGGGCGGCGAGGTGGGCCCACGCCGCGGCGGCGTCGGGCTGGACCTCGCGTCCCGATGTCGCGTACCGCGCCAGGACGGCGGCCGCGACGGTCTCGCGGTCGGCGTCGGGCGCCGCCGCCACGCGGCCGTACAGCTCGGCCGCGAGCCCCGGGTGCAGGGCGTCCAGTTCGACGGCCTCTCCCCCGAGCTCGGCCGCGGGAGCACCGGTGAGGGCGCGGACCAGGCTCGGCCGCACGTCCACCTGGACGCCGCGCTGGAGCCCGTCGTGGTGCACCAGGTACGGCGTGGGGTGCATGCCCGAGATGCAGAGGCGGAAGGTGGTGCGGTCCGGTAGGCCCGGCCCCGTCAGGTCCAGGCCGTGCCCCAGGTCGATGATCATCGTGAGGGACGGCGAGGGGACGGCGAGGTGGGTGCCCGGGACGGCTCCGCTGATGTCGTAGGCCGCCGCCCGGGCGATCCCGGGCGCGGTCACCCCGCGTAGGTACCGAAACTCCACGTGTTACCCTCCGGGTCGGCGACGGAGAATCCCTTGGACCCATAGTCCTCCTCGCGCATCTCCCGCACCAGGCGGGCGCCGAGCTCCTGCGCGCGGCCGTAGACGGCGTCGGGGTCGGTGACGACCACGTAGACGCTGCCGCTGCCCCGCGGGGTCGAGAACGTCGTGTCCTGCTTACAGGCGGAGTGGACCATGACGCGGCCGCCGTCGGGCCACAGCATCTCGGAGTGGACGACCTCGCCGTCGCCGTCGCCCTCGACGAGGATCCCCTCCTCGAAGCCGATCCGCCGCAGCCACTCCCGCGCGGCGAGCGCGTCGTCGTAGGTGAGTCCGGGCCAGATGTTCGTGTCAGTGCGTGTGGTGTTCATGCCTCCCAGACTGGCAGCCGGCGGCACCGTCGGGCTTGAAGATTTCTGCACGCCCACCCCGCTCCGCGATTGAACGACGTTCTGGAGAGGAAAACCCCAGGTCGGAATCTCCAGAACAGCGTTCAATCGCACAGGCCCGACACACGACGAGGCCCGCACCGACGGATCGGTGCGGGCCTCGTGCGCGGGGATGGAGGAGTTACTCCTGGCCGACCTCGAAGCGGGTGAAGGCGAGCACCTTCACGCCGGCCTCGTCCAGCACCTGCTGGACCGACTTCTTGTTGTCGGTCACCGACGGCTGGTCGGGGAGGACGGTGTCCTTGTAGTAGGCCACGGTCTTGCCCTCGACGATCTTCGACAGCGCCTGCTCCGGCTTGCCCTCGGCACGCGCGGTCTCCTCGGCGATGCGACGCTCGTTCTCGATGACGTCGGCCGGAACCTCGTCCCGGCTGGCGTACTTCGCCTTGAGCGCGGCGACCTGCATGCCGGCGCCGCGAGCGGCCTCGGCAGCGGCGTCGCCCTCGCCCGAGAACGAGACCAGCACGCCCACGGCGGGCGGCAGGTCCGAGCTGCGCTTGTGCAGGTAGACGGCGACGGGGCCGTCGTAGCGCGCGATGCGACGCAGCACGAGCTTCTCGCCCAGCTTGGCCGAGGCGGCCTCGATGCGCGACGCGACGGTCTCGCCCTCGAGCGGCAGCTCCAGCACGGCCTCGACGGTCGCGGCGTCCGACGCGGCAGCCGCGCCGACGATCGCGTCGGCGAGCTGCTGGAACTCCTCGTTCTTCGCGACGAAGTCGGTCTCGGAGTTGAGCTCGATGAGCACGCCGTCCTTGGCGGCCACGAGGCCCTCGGCGGTGGAACGGCCGGCACGCTTGCCGACGTCCTTCGCGCCCTTGATGCGCAGCACCTCGACGGCCTTGTCGAAATCGCCGTCGGTCTCGGTGAGCGCGTTCTTGCAGTCCATCATCCCCGACCCGGTGAGGTCGCGGAGACGCTTGACGTCAGCGGCGGTGTAGTTCGCCATGTATGCGGCTCCTTGCAGTAGAAGGGAATCGGTCCGAAACCGGATCAGGCCTCGGGGGTCTCGGCGGGCGCCTCGGTCACAGCGGCCTCCGCCGCGGGAGCGGCCTCAGCGGCGACGGTGGCGGACTCCAGCAGCTCCTGCTCCCACTCGGCGAGGGGCTCGCCGGCGCCGGCCTCGGGCTTGGCATCGCCGGTGGCGACACCCGCGCGGGCCTGCACGCCCTCGGCCACGGCCGAAGCCACGACCTTGGTCAGCAGCGCGGCGGAGCGGATCGCGTCGTCGTTGCCCGGGATCGGGTAGTCGACGAGGTCGGGATCGCAGTTGGTGTCGAGGATCGCGATGACCGGGATGCCCAGCTTGCGGGCCTCGCCCACGGCGATGTGCTCCTTGTTGGTGTCCACGACCCAGATGGCCGAGGGGACCTTGGCCATGTCGCGAATGCCGCCGAGGGTGCGCTCGAGCTTGTTCTTCTCACGCGTGAGCATGAGGATTTCCTTCTTGGTGCGACCCTCGAAGCCACCGGTCTGCTCCATGGTCTCCAGCTCCTTCATGCGCTGAAGACGCTTGTGGACCGTCTGGAAGTTGGTGAGCATGCCGCCCAGCCAGCGCTGGTTCACGTAGGGCATGCCGACGCGGGTGGCCTCTTCGGCGATCGACTCCTGGGCCTGCTTCTTGGTGCCGACGAAGAGGACGGTGCCACCGTGGGCGACGGTCTCCTTGACGAACTCGTAGGCCTTGTCGATGTAGGTCAGCGTCTGCTGCAGATCGATGATGTAGATGCCGTTGCGGTCGGTGAAGATGAAGCGCTTCATCTTCGGGTTCCACCGACGGGTCTGATGACCGAAGTGCGCGCCGCTGTCCAGCAGCTGCTTCATGGTGACGACAGCCATGATGCCTCTTTCGTAGTTGCAGTTGTACACGCCGCGACGACCCTCGGATCCGCTGGTCAGCGAGCGAGAGGCGATGCGCGGTGTCCTGGTGTTCCGCCGCGCTGCACTCCTTCGAGAAGGAGACCGCGCTGCACGGCAGCGCCCGTCGGGCGCCTCGAGGAACACGCGTAGTCACCCCGCCATAGGGACGGAGTGCAGGAGCAAGTGTACGCCCGCGGCGCCGACCTGCGAAATCGCCGGGACTCCGCAGGTCGACGGTGCCGCTCGCCGGCTAGGCGTCGACGGGATCGGCGCGCCGGGAGGCGGCGCGCTCCTCCCAGAAGGTCGCGTTGACGATGCCCAGCGGGGTCGGGTCGAACTGCGGGTCGATCCCCAGCTTCTGCTGCCGCTCGAAGTCACGGAGGGCCTTGAAGGCCGCGTTCTGCAGGACCAGGATGCCGATGATGTTGAGCCAGGCCATGAGTCCGACGCCGAGGTCGCCCATCGCCCAGGCGTCCTTCGCGGTCGACACGGCGCCGACCGCGACCGAGGCCAGGATCAGCATCTGCAGCAGCATGGTGAGGATGCGGCCGAGCGGGGCGCTGACGACGGGCACGATCGCCGTGGCCGCGCGGCCCAGGATGAACCGCAGGTTCGTCTCGGCCATGTAGTAGTAGGCGACGATCGTCGTGAAGCAGAAGAAGGCCAGCGAGATCGCGATGAAGCTCGCGCCGGAGCCGTTGAAGACGGTGTCGAAGCCCTGCTGCGCGTACGCGGGACCGACCTCCGGGTCGCCGACGAGCGCACCGCCGTCGGCGAGCACACGGCCGGATGCGGAGTCGCCCTCGAAGACGCGGTAGGCGCCGGTGCTCAGAATGATGAACGCGGTGGCGGAGCAGACGAACAGCGTGTCGACGTAGACGGCGAAGGCCTGCGCGAGGCCCTGCTTGGCGGGGTGGCTGACCTCGGCGGCCGCGGCGGCGTGCGGGCCCGTGCCCTGCCCGGCCTCGTTGGAGTAGACGCCGCGCTTGACGCCCCACATGACGGCGGTCCCGACGAGCGCGCCGAAGCCGGCGGAGAGGTCGAAGGCCTCGCGGACGATCAGCTCGAGGACGCCGGGGATCGCGCCGGCGTTGAAGGCCATGATGATCAGGGCCGCCGCGATGTAGAGGATCGCCATGAACGGCACCACGACCGAGGCGAAGGTCGCGATCCGCTTCACGCCGCCGATGATCACGAAGGCCAGCACGATGACGGTGCCGACGGCGGCGACCCAGGGCTCGATGCCCCAGGCGCTCTCCATGGCGACGGCCATCGAGTTCGCCTGGACCATCGGCATGAGCAGACCGCAGGCCAGCACGGTGACCGCGGCGAAGAGGAGGCCGTAGACGTTGCCGACGACCGCGTACTTGCCGTGCGCGAAGGCGCGGCGGAAGTAGTAGGCGGGCCCGCCGCGGTACTCGCCGGTGAGGCGGTCGCGCTCCTTGTAGATCTGGCCGAGCGTGCACTCGACGTACGAGGTGGACGCGCCGAGGAAGGCCATCACCCACATCCACAGCACGGCACCCGGTCCGCCGAAGGCGATCGCGGTGGCGACGCCGGCGATATTGCCGGTGCCGACGCGGCCCGCCAGGGACATGGCGAGCGCCTGGAAGGAACTCACGCCCGACGCGGACTTCTCGCCGTGGAGGAGTTGGCCGAGCATGGCGGGGATCTGGCGCACCTGCACCAGCCTCGAGCGGATGGAGAAGTAGACGCCGACCCCGAGGCACAGGTAGATCAGGGCGGGGCTCCACACGTACTCGTTCAGGGTTGCCAGCAGGTCAGACATGCGAGCAACCCTAAAGGGAACTCCAAGAGATCGGAGCGCATCGACGACCTTTGGTTACCCACAAGTAATCCCACCGCAAAGATCCGCCGTCGCAGCGCGCCGCTCAGCGCACGAACAGGTCGTCGAGATGACGGTCGATCGCGGCGAGGGCGTCGTCAGGGGTGACGACCCCGAGCTCCAGCAGGGGCGTCAGGCCGGTCAGCGCGAGCAGCCGGTCCGTCTCGGTCGACGGTGCGCGGTCCGCCGCGATCCAGCCGTCGGCGATCGCGGCACCGACGAGCTCCTCGACCTGCGCGCGCCCCCGGACCATTCCCTCGCGGGTGCGAGCCCGAATCTCCTCGTCGTGCAAAGCCTCGAGGACGTAGGCGGCGTTCATCCGGCTGGTCGCGCGCGAATCCGGGTGCAGCGGGAGCATTTCGACCAGCACCAGGCGCAGCACGTCGCGCGGGTGCGGATCCACTCCGAGGCGCGCCAGCCCGTCCGCCACACGCGCCCCGGTCTGCTCCGCGGCGAAGTCCATCGCGAAGCCGAGCAGCTCCTGCCGCGAGGCGAAGTAGTGCTGCACCTGGCCGTGCGACATTCCGGCCTCCTTCGCCACCTCGCGCAGGCTCAGCCGGAGGACGCCGGACGCGTCCACCACCCGCCACAGCGCGCGGGCGATCCCCTCGCGGCGCTCCCGGTGATCGACCTGCTTCGGCACGGCGACTCCTCCCGATCATTCCAATACACTTGAAATAATACAACTGGCTGATAACGTCGAGGGCAGGACACGCCGAGACCGAAGGAGCCGACATGCAGAAGCGACCGAGGATCAGGACGGCGGAGGGCGTCGTCGAGGGCGAACTCGTCGGAGGCACCGCGATCTTCCGCGGCATCCCGTACGCGCAGCCGCCCGTGGGGGCGCTGCGCTTCGCGGCGCCGGCACCGGTCCCCCACTGGGACGGGGTCCGCCCCGCCGTCGAGTTCGGGCCGCCACCTCCGCAGTCCGGCCCAGGGCCGCGGGCGGAGGCCTCGGACGACGCGAACTGGCTCACCGTCACCGTGTCCACCCCCGTCCCCGCACGGTCCGGCCTGCCGGTCCTGGTGTGGATCTCCTGCGGCGGCTACATGGCCGGCACCGCGGCGGATCCCATGTTCGACCCCGCCGCCCTCACCAGCGCGGGACTCGTGGTCGTGATCGTCCAGTGCCGCATGGGCGCCGAGGGCTTCGCGCTCCTCGAGGGTGCACCGTCGAACCGGGGCCTGCTCGACCAGATCGCCGCGCTCGAGTGGATCCGGCGGAACATCGCGGCGTTCGGCGGAGACCCCGAGGCGGTCACCATCGCCGGCACCTCGGGCGGTGCGGGATCCGTCGCCGCCCTGCTCACGATCCCAGCGGCACGGCCGCTGTTCCGGCGGGCCATCACCCACTCGGTCCCCGGCCTGACCATCACTCCGGCGCTGGCGAAGGAGGTCACGGCCGCGCTCGCGGACCGCCTCGACGTCGCGCCCACCGCGGCGGGCTTCGCGGACGTACCGCCGCAGCGCCTCGCCGAGGAGGTCACCGCGCTGTGCGCCGACTCCCCCGCGCACAAGGAACGGTGGGGGCGCCTCGCCCACCTCGGGATCGTCGTCTGCCCGATCATCGACGGGGACCTCCTGCCGCAGCCCCCGTGGGAGGCGTTGACCGACGGGAACGCCGCGGGCATCGACCTCCTCGTCGGACACATGCGCGACGAGTTCCGGCTGTTCAGCATCATGATGGGTGTCCGCGGCACGTTCACGGAGGAGGACGCGGCCACGGCGATGGCGGTGTTCGCCCCCGGCGACCCCGCCGAGTACCGCGCCGCGTACCCGGACGCGTCGGCGGACGAGATGGTGGAGATCGTGTACTCGGACGCGACCTTCCGGATGCCGTCCGCATTGCTCGCCGAGGCGAACGCCGACGCCGGCGGCACGTCGTACCTGTTCGAGATGCAGTACGCCTCCGAGGTCTACGGCGCCTGCCACAGCATCGACGTGCCGCTCGCGTTCGGGACCCTGGACTGCCCCACTGGTGTGCTCCTCTTCGGCGAGGACGCGCCGGACGGTGCGCGCGCGATGTCGGACGAGCTGCAGCACACCTGGGTGCGGTTCTGCGCCACCGGCGATCCCGGCTGGCCCCGCTACGACGCCGACGGCCGAAACACCCGGCTCCTCGACACCCCGTCGACGACGGCGCCGTATCCGGAGGAGCGCTCGCGCCGGATCTGGGAGGGCCGCCCGCCGCTGCCGTTCGCCCCCGCCTGAGCGGCCGAGACCGAGGAGCAGCGATGTCCCCACCGGTCCACGTCACCACGTGGCGGCCCGCCGATCCGAGCCGCCGGGGCGCAGCGCCCGCGATCTTCGTGCACGGCGTCTTCACCTGGGGCGACGACGACGCGTACGGCTTCGCCGCGCAGCGTCCGCTCGCCGACGACAGGCCCCTGCTGCTGGTCGACCGTCGCGGCTACGGCCGGTCGCCCGACACGGATCGGAGCGACTTCGACACGGACGCCGACGATCTCGTCGCGCTCCTCGACACCTCCCCGGACGGCGCGCACCTCGTCGGGCACTCCAACGGCGGGCTCGCGGCGATGCTGGCCGCGGCGCGACGCCCGGAGGCCGTGCGCTCGCTGGCCCTCATCCAGCCGTCGGCCCTGCGCGCGGCGGCGGACCACCCCGCGGTGCGTGAGTTGCTCGCCCGCGTCCGCCCCGAGCCCGCACCAGGCCCACCCGACCTCGATCCGGCCGAGTTCCTGAGGCTGTCGACCGAGGGCATGGGGATGGCGATGCCGGAACCGACGCGGCAGCGGCTGCGCGCCGTCAGCACGTCGATGCGCGAGCGTCCGGTCTGGGAGGCGGACCCGCCGTTGGAGCCGCTCGCCGCCGCGCCGTGGCCCGCGCTGGTCGTCACCGGCACGTGGGACGACGCTCCCGCGGAGTATCGACGCTACGCGGGCGAGCCGCTCCTGGCCTGCGCCGAAGCCGTCGCCGAGCGGATCGGCGCCCGGCGCCTGCGCGTGCCCGGCTACTACCCGCACACCCAGCACCCCGCCGAGGTGAACGGCGCGGTGCGCCGCCTGTGGCGGGACTCAGCCGGGTAGCCGCGCGGCGAGACCGTCGAGCAGGAAGCGCACGGCGTCGTCGAACCGCTCGTCGGGCTCGCCCCACGCCGTCGGCCCGGCCTGCGCCGCGAGCGGATACTCCTGGGCGCCGATCGCGGTCGCGCGGGCGACGGGGTCGTACCCTTCGGCCGGGGCACCGTCGGGCCCGAAGACCTCCTGCTCCTCGATGACGAACCCGACGACCAGATCCCGCAGGGTGGACATCGCGAGCGCGGCGTCGCGCAGCGGGAACCCGGCGTCGACCAGCAGGCGCAGGGGCCGCTCGCTCGCGCGCACGACGGCGACGTCGGTGAACTTCGACCCGCTGAAGACCCGGGCGCCGTCGGGGTGCGCGCGGAGTGCGGCGCGCAACCGACGGGCACCGTCGGACAGCTCGGTCCGCCAGTCGGGCGCGGGCGGCCCCGCGGGCAGGGCGCGCCGCATCAGCTCGGTGGCCATCTCGTCGAGCAGGTCGCGCTTGGACGCGACGTGCCAGTACAGGGCCGGCGCCTTGACCTGCAGGCGGTCGGCGATCCGGCGCAGGGTCAGGCCCTCGACCCCGACCTCGTCGAGCACCTCCAGCGCCGCCGCCACCACATCCGTCCGTGAGAGTCCCACCCCACCACCTTAACGGTGTTAAAGTGGTGGCGAATTTAACACCGTTAAGGAGATCGCATGAAGGCAGCACTCGCCACCTACGCCGACGCGCCCGTCTGGGCCGATGCCCCCGATCCCGCCGCCGGGCCCGACCTCGTCGCCGTGTCGATGCGGGCCGTCGCGCTGCACAACCTCGCGCGCGGCATCGCCGACGGCCGGCACTACGCCGCCCCCGCGTCGCCGGGCTTCGTCATCGGCGTCGACGGCGTCGGCGTCGCCGAGGACGGCCGCCGGGTCTACGTCTCGGCGCCGGGCACCGCGGCCCCGACGATCGCGGTCCCCGCCGCCGCACTGGTCGAGGTGCCGGACGCGCTCGACGACCTGCAGGCTGCCGCGGCCGTGAACGCCGTCATGTCGTCGTGGATGGCGATGACGGTCCGCGCCCGCGTCCGCCCCGGGCAGACGGTGCTGGTGCTCGGCGCCACCGGCGGCTCCGGCCGGCCCGCGGTGGCCGTCGCGCGCCACCTCGGCGCCCGCGTGATCGCGGCGGGGCGCAACACGGACGTGCTCGCGACGGTGGGCGCGGACGCGACCGTCGACCTGGGCGCCCCGGAGGCGGAGATCGCGGAGGCGTTGCGCCGCGAGAAGATCGACGTGGTCGTCGACTACCTGTGGGGCCGACCCGCGGAACTGACCCTCGCGGCGCTGGAGAAGCGCGGACCGTCGGAGTTCGTGCAGATCGGCACGATGGCGGGCGCGGAGATCGCGCTGCCCGGCGCGCTCCTGCGCTCGACCGACATCCGCCTGCTGGGCAGCGGCTTCGGCTCGTTCACCGCGCAGGAGGTCGCCGCGGCGCGGCCGGACATCCTCGCCGCGGTGGTCGAACTGGGGATCGGGATGGACGTCACCGCGGTGCCCGCGGAGTCCGTCGCCGACGTCTGGCGGGCGGACTCCGCGGGCACGCGGGTGGTGCTCACGCTGTAGCGGGGACCCGGTCCTCGGCGGACTCGTCGGCGTAGACGTCCTTGCGCGGCGCGTTGTAGGCGTCCTCGTCGAGGATGCCCTCCTGCTTGGCGACGATGGTCGGGACCAGCGCCTGGCCGGTGACGTTGAGCGCGGTGCGCCCCATGTCGACGATGGGCTCGACGGCCAGCAGCAGGCCGACGCCGGCCAGCGGCAGCCCGAGGGTCGAGAGGGTCAGCGTCAGCATGACCGTCGCACCGGTGGTACCCGCGGTGGCGGCCGAGCCGATCACCGAGACGACCACGATGAGCAGGTAGTCCGTGATGCCGAGCGGAACGTGGAAGAACTGGGCCACGAAGATCGCCGCGATCGCCGGGTAGATGGCCGCGCAGCCGTCCATCTTGGTCGTGGCGCCCAGCGGCACCGCGAAGGAGGCGTATTCGCGCGGCACGCCGAGATTGCGCTCGGTGACCCGCTCGGTGACGGGCAGCGTGCCGATGGAGCTGCGGGACACGAAGCCGAGCTGCGCGGCCGGCCAGACGCCGCTGAAGAACTGCTTCACCGAGAGGCCGTGCGCCCGGATGATCAACGGGTACACCACGAGTCCGACGATCAGCAGGCCCAGGTAGATCGCGCCCGTGAACACGCCGAGGGAGCCGATGGCGTCCCAGCCGTAGGTGGCGACCGCGGTGCCGATGAGGGCGGCGGTGCCGATCGGGGCGAGGCGGATGATCCACCACAGCACCTTCTGGATGATCGAGAGCAGCGAGGCGTTGAGGGCGATGAAGGGCTCTGCCTTCTCCCCCACCTTGAGCGCGGCGATGCCGATCGCGGCGGCGACGACGAGCACCTGCAGCACGTTGAAGCTGAGCGAGACGGAGCCGTCGGACACCTTGGCCTGCAGGCCGAGGAAGTTCGACGGAACCAGGCCCGTGATGAAGGCCCACCACGAACCGGTGCTCGACGGCGCCTTGCCCTCACCGGTGACCGTGGTGTGCGCGCCGGGCTGCAGCACCAGGCCCAGGATGATGCCGATGATCACCGAGATGAAGGCGGTGATGGCGAACCAGAGCAGCGTCTTGCCGGCCAGCCGCGCGGCGTTGGTCACGTTGCGCAGGTTCGCGATCGACGCGATGACCGCCGTGAACACCAGCGGCACGACGGCCACCGTCAGCAACTTGACGTAGCTGGAACCGATCGTCTTGAGCGTGCCGACCAGCCAGTTCACGTTGCCGTCGGCCGCGGGCGCCATGTTCCGGGCGATCAGGCCCAGCACCACGCCGGCGACGAGGCCGACGATGATCTGGAAGCCGAAGTTCTTCAGCAGCGCGGGTACGCGCGACGGGGTTTCCACAGAGGACATGTCGGGGTGCAACGACGCGCGGCCGACCCGTGTTCCCTTTCACTCACGCTGAGCGAAAGGCTCGCACCACCACCCGCGCGGGCCGTACATTCCGCGCCGGCACGCTGAGGCCGGGCGCCAGCACCTCGGCGACGGTCCGGTCCTCCCCCTCGTCCTCCGTCGCGACGACCTCGGCCGCCTCCATCACCGCCGGGTCGAACGCCTCCCCCACCCCGGGNNGNCCGACGGTGCCGCCCCGCCCGACGAGCAGTCGCTCGACCCGCGCCGCGACCGCCGCGAAGGCAGCCCGTTCCCGCTCGGACTCGGCGGTGTCGGCGCACGCCGTCACCTCACCGAGGAGGGCGAACAGCTCGACCACGAGCGGCAGGTCGGCGCCGGCCCGGTCCCGGGCCTCCCGCGCGCCCTCCGCATCCGCCAGCCGCTCGACGGTGCCGGCCTGGCGGGCGAGGATCCGGGCCAGGTCCTCGACCCGCTCGACGAGGCGATCGTCGCCGGTCCCGGGCTCCGCCGGGGCGTCCTCTACGCTCATGCTCGCCCACCCTAGCGCGCCGCCTGCGCTGCTAATATCCCGCCATGGGGGTCTACGGGATCGACCTGGGCACGACGAATTCTGCGATCGCGCGCATCGGCGTGGACGGTCGCCCGGAGATCGTCCGCGGGCTCGGCGGGGAGGCGACGGTGCCCTCGGTGGTGCTGTTCGCGTCGGCCTACGACCACCTCGTGGGCGAGGGTGCGCGCCGCGAGGCGCGCCTCGATCCCGAGCATGTGTGCAGCCTGGTCAAGCGGCGGATGGGCGACGCGCAGTGGCGCTTCCGCGCGCACGGCGAGACCTGGTCCGCCCCGGCGGTGTCCGCACTCATCCTTAAGAGCCTGGCGGGCGACGTCGCGTTCAGCGGCGGCGAGCCGGTGCGGCGCGTGGTGATCACCGTGCCCGCCTACTTCGGCGACGAGGAGCGCCGCGCCACGATCCAGGCGGGCGTCTACGCGGGCTTCGACGTGGCCGGCGTGCTGTCCGAGCCCATCGCGGCCGCCCTGTCGTACGGCTTCGGGCGCCTCGACGGCGGCCTCGACCTCGGCAAGGGCGCGCCGCGCGAGACGGTGCTGGTCTACGACCTCGGCGGCGGCACATTCGACGCCACCGTCATCGAGCTCGCCGACCGGCGGATCTCCGTGCTCGCGGTGGAGGGCGATCACCAGCTCGGCGGCGCCGACTGGGACGAGCGGCTCGCGCTGCACCTGTCGCAGCGGTTCTGCGAGGCCAACCCGGATGCGGAGGACCCGCTCGACGATTCCGCGGGCTCGCAGGCGCTGGTCCTGGCGGCGGAGCGGGCCAAGCACGAACTGACCCTCGCGGACCGCACCGACGTGGTGATCGCACACGACGGCGCCCGCGCGGTCGTCACGCTGACCCGCGCGGAGCTGGAGGAGATGACGGCCCCGCTGCTGCGGCGCACCGTCGACCTGGCGCGGGACTGCCTGAAGACCGCCGAGAAGCGGGGCGTGCACAAGGTCGACCGGCTGCTGCTCGTCGGCGGCTCCTCGCGGATGCCGGCCGTGGCCCGCGCCCTGCGCGAGCAACTCGGCCTCGACGGCGAGCTGCACGACCCGGACCTCGCCGTGGCCCGCGGCGCCGCCCTGTACGGCGAGAAGCTGGAGATGGAGCGCCTCGTCGCAGCCGATCTCGTGACCCGCGGCCTACTGCCCGACGGCGCTCCCCCGCTGCACGCGCAGGCGGCCGAGCTGGAGAACTCGATCGCCCGCGTCGCGGCCTCCTTCCAGCAGCCCGTCTCGCTGGTGCGGCGGATGCTCGAGATCCAGGTCGACACCGTGATCTCGCGCGGCTTCGGCGTGCTCGCCGTGCACGATCACGGGGACCTCGGCGTCACGTGGCTGGTGGAGCGCAACCAGACGCTGCCGGTCCGCGTGCGCCGCTCCTTCGGCACGATGCGCGAGGACCAGCAGCAGATCGAGGTCACCGTCGTCGAGCAGCAGGGCCAGGTCGCCTCGCAGCGCCTCGGCGACGCGAAGCTGTTGGTGGAGGGCACGATCCGCGACATACCGCCCGGCTACCCTGCGGGGAGCGAGGTGCGCATCACCTTCGAGATGGGCTTCGACGGGGTCCTGCACGTGACGGCCCACCACGTGGACGCCGACCTGCCGCTCACCCTGTCCGCGCAGACCGGGGCGATGCTCTCGCAGGCCGACGTGGAGCGCGAGCTCGGCCAGGTGCAGCGGTCGCGGCGTCGCGACTGAGGGGCCAGCCATGACGCCGATGCCGCTGTTCGACCCCAACGGCTACCGCAAGCGGGTGCTCGCGGACGTCGCCCGACGCGGCGGCCCCGAGAACGCCGACGCCTTCGAGCTGTACGACCTGCCCCTGGACGATGCCGAGAGCCTCAGCGACGCCGAGGTCGCGGCGCGCCTCGACGAGGTGTGGGGCTTCTGGCAGCGCCAGCGCGACCACCCGAAGTACCGCACTCTGGTCGCGCGGCTCGTCGACGAACACGAGCAGCGCAGCGCCCCGCTGCGGTCCGCCGCGAGCCGCGCGTCCGAGGCCGCGCGGGTGCGCGCCGAGCGGGAGGAGCGGGACGCCGCCCGGTACGAGATCCTCGACACCGCCATCGCGCGGCTCGTCGAACGCCACGGCGGCGTGCCCGCCGAGAAGGTCCCGGGCCTCGAGGAGATCGGCGCGCTCGGCGGGCTGACCGCGGCGGAGGTCGCCACCCGGCTGCGGCGGCACCGCGTGCTGCCGGGCGCCGCGCCCGCACCCGAGCCCGCACCCGCGGGTCTGACCGCCCAACGCCGAGCGCAGATCCGGGCCCTGCTCACGGAGTGGAGCGAGCTCTGCGGCGAGTCGGTACCCACGCTGTTCGCCCTGCTCGGGCTGGGGATCACCGACGTGCACGACGGGGTGGAGATCCGCGAGCGCGCCGACATCCTGCACCGCCGCGCGCGTGAGATGCGCGCCGGCCGCGGCCGCGCGGTGCTCGACGAGCTGGGCGTGCACGTGCGCGAGGTGCTCGCCGTCGGCGGCCCGCTCGCCGACTCGTACGCCCGGGCCGTGGTCGAGGACGCCGCGGAGGTGCTGCGCCCCAAGGTGCGCGCCGCGATCCTGATCGAGGACCGGCTCATCGGCCCCGATTACGAGTACCTCGCCACCGAGGGCGAGGACCTGGGCCTCGACCGCGCCACCGCCGAGCGGGTACTCGCCGAGCTGGCCGCCGAGTACGGCGGCGGGGTCGGGCACGCGCCACCCCCATCGGTATCCGCCCGGACCGCACCGCCGACGGCCGCTCCTGCCCCGGCCGGCGGCCCGCGGGCGTGGGAGGCGCCGCTCAAGGCCGCCCGCGCGGCCCTGCGCCGAGGCCGTCCCGCCGAGGCGGCCCGCCTGGCCGCGGAGGCCAGCGCCCTCGACGACGGCACGGCCAACACCCAGCTGCGCGCCGTCGCCGACGAGGCGCAGTGCGTGCTCGACGAGGCCGCGGCGCTCTGGCGGGAGGTCGCAGCGGCCCGCGCCGCCGGACGGTACGCCGACGCCGCCCGCGCGCTGGCCCTGCTGCAGCGGCGCGCCCTCGACGCTCCCCCTCCGCCCGGGCAGCCCACACTGCAGGACGCCATCGACGAGGTCCGTCGCGCCCAGGAGGGCCCGGCGACCGGGCCCGCCCCGCACTCTGTGGCCGCGGCGCCCCCGCCGTCCACCGCCCCGCCGGCACCGAGCGCGCCGGTGCCCGCGCCGCCCACCGCCGTCACCGCGCGCCAGGTCGACGGTGCCGTGCTCGTCACCTGGTCGTCCCCGCATCCGGCGGCGGATTTCAAGGTCAGCCGCCAGCGGCCCGACGGTGGCTGGACGGTCGTCGGCCGCACCCGCGAGGCCCGGCTCGAGGACGGCGGCGCGCCCCGTCGCGCGGTGCCGGTCTACGCCGTGATCGCGATGGTCGACGGGGTTCCATCGGCCGAGGCCCGCTCCGACGCCCGCCCCGCCCCGGTGCCGGCGCCATCGACTCCCGCACAGCCGCGACCCGTATCCCCGGCGCCGGCACCGCCGGCGGAGTTCCCGGCGATCGCGAACGTGGCGCTCACCGACGGCCGGCTCACCTTCGACTGGCCGCCCGAGGTGACGGAGGTCTACGTGTCCTCGCGGGTCGGGGGGCCGCCGCGCTCGCCCGTCGACCCGACCGCGCGGTCGTGGAAGGTGACCAACACGCGCTACCAGATCGACGGCGGCGCAGTCCTTCCCGGCGACCTGGCCCGCCCGGCGCACCTCGCCGTGGCCGCGTGCCGCCGCGGTCCCGACGGCACGCTGCTCCTCGCTCCCGATTTCGCCGCGACCGCGCACCTGCGGTTGGATTGACGGGTGTCACAACCCCGCGCAGCCTCCCGAGGAAACCTGCGGCTGGCCCTGATCCTGGGCTCGCTGTCGGCGTTCGGCCCCATCACGACCGACCTCTACCTCCCCGCCCTCCCCGCCGCCGCCGCGGATCTCGACGCCTCGCAGCCGGCGATCCAGGCGACGCTCACCGCGTGCCTGATCGGCCTCGCCGTCGGGCAGATCTTCGTGGGCCCGCTGTCGGATTCGATCGGGCGGCGACGGCCGATGGTCGTCGGGATGGCGCTGTTCATCATCAGCTCGCTGATGTGCGCGGTCGCCCCGTCCGTGTACCTGCTGGACATCGCGCGGCTGCTGCAGGGCGCCGCCGGCGCGGCCGGGATCGTGCTGAGCCTCGCCATCGTCCGGGACCTGTTCGACGGTGTCGCCGCCGCCCGGATGATCGCCGCGCTCATGGCTGTCGGCGGCGTGGCCCCGATCGTCGCGCCGCTCGCGGGCGCCCAACTGCTGCGGTTCATGGACTGGCGCGGCCTGTTCGTGGTGCTCGCGGTGCTCGGCGTGGCCCTGCTCGCGATCGCCGCCGCCAAGGTGCCGGAGACGCTGCCGAAGGCGGACCGTCGGCCGGTGGGCTGGGCGTCGGTGGCGAGCGGCTTCGCGTCCCTCGCGCGGGACCGGCGCTTCGTCGCGCTCACGCTGACCGGCGGCCTCGCCTTCGCGGCCATGTTCGCCTACATCTCCACCTCCGCCTTCGTCTTCCAGAGCCACTACGGCTACACCGAGTCGCAGTTCAGCATCGTCTTCGCGGTGAACGCCGTGGGCCTGCTCACCACGAACCTGATCGGCGGACGCCTCGTGGGCCGCGTGCCGGTCGCCTCGCTGGTGCGGATAGGCCTCGCCGGCATGGTGATCGGCTCGGTCGCGTCGCTGGCCACGCTGGCGATCGGGAATCCGCCGCTGGTGATCGTCTCGCTGTTCGTCACCGTCTCGAGCCTCGGCCTCGTCATGCCGACCGTGGCGGCCCTCGCCCTCGACGACCACGGGAACCTGGCCGGCACCGCCTCCGCGGCGCTCGGCGCGGCCCGGATGGTGCTGGGCGGTGTCGCGGCCCTGTTCGCCGGGATCGGCGGGAACCCCGTGGTGCTCGGAACCGTCATGGTGCTCTGCGCGGTGGGCGCGGCGGTGTCCTTCGTGATCGCCAAGCGAGCGCCAACCGCGAGCCGGTAACGTGGCCCGTATGACCGATTCAGTCTCTCGAACCTACCGTTCGCTGCCCGGAATCAGTACGCGCGCCTGGGAGCACCCCGCCGACCGCGCCGCGCTGGTCGCGCTGCGGAGCCTCAAGGGTTTCGACACCGTCCTCAAGGCCATCTCGGCGCTGCTCCGTGAGCGCCAGCACCGCCTCCTCTTCCTCGCATCGGGCGTGCGCGCGGACGACCGGCAGTTCCGCGACCTGCACGACATGCTCGTCGACTGCGCCCGGGTCCTGGACACCGACGTCGTCCCCGAGCTGTACGTGGTGCAGAGCCCCACCGTGAACGCGCTGACCATCGGCATGGACAAGCCCTTCATCGTGATCAACACCGGGCTGCTCGAGCTCCTCGACGAGGAGGAGAAGCGCTTCGTGATCGGCCACGAGCTCGGCCACGCCCTGTCCGGCCACGCCGTCTACCGCACGATGCTCATGCACCTCATGCGGCTGGCCGGCACGTTCGGCCTGATCCCGATCGGCGGCTGGGCGCTGCGCGCTCTCGTCGCGGCGCTCATGGAGTGGCAGCGCAAGTCCGAATTGTCGGGCGACCGGGCCGGGCTGCTGTGCGTCCAGGACCCGGACGTCGCCATGCGCGTGCACATGAAGACGGCGGGCGGCACCCGCCTCGGCGAGATGGACACGCAGCGCTTCCTCGCACAGGCCGCCGAGTACGAGCGCACCGGCGACCTGCGCGACGGCGTGCTCAAGCTGCTCAACCTGGAGCTGCAGTCGCACCCGTTCTCCGTGCTGCGCGCCGCCGACCTGAACCGCTGGGTGGAGCGCGGCGACTACGGACGCATCCTGGGCGGCGAGTACCCGCAGCGCACCGACGACGACCGCGCCAGCACCGCCGACGAGTTCAAGACCGCCGCCCGCACCTACAAGGACGGCTTCGACGCCTCCGCCGATCCGCTCATCACCACGCTGCGCGACTTCGGCGCCTCCGCGGTGAACACCGTCGGGCAGGGCGTGACCGACGTCGCGACCGGCGTCGGCCGCAAGATCGACGAGTGGCGTCGCAACTCGGCGCGGAAGTACGACGAGGGCCAGTGAGCACTCCCCCGTCGCCGGGGTCCGACGACGCACCCGAGCCCGCGGACGTCCCCGAGCCGGCGGAGGCCGCTCCATCGTCGGACGACGCCGAGCACTCCTCGGAAGCGGACGCGTCCGCCGATGCGGCGACGTCAGTCGAGCCGGAGGCCGTGCCGCTGAGCCGGCGGCCCGCGGTCCTGACGATGCTGGCGCTCATCGTGGTGTGCGTGATCGGCAGCCTCCTCATGCGGTCGATGAACGGTTGGCTCAACCAGACCTCGGTGTTCTACGTCGGGCTGCCCGCACTGCTGGCCGCCCTGCTGGTGATCTCGCGCCCGTCGACCAGCGCGTACGGCATCGTGCTCAAGGGCACGACCCTATTCCTACTGATCGCGACGATCTTCGCGGGCGAGGGCGTCGTCTGCGTCCTCTTCGCGGCCCCGCTGGTCTACGCCGTGGCGCTGCTCGTCGCCGCCCTGGTCAACGCCGTCCGCAAGAGCGGACACGACGCGCGGGTGGTCGCGGTCCCCGCCTTGCTGCTCGCCGTCGCCTCGACCGAGGGCGCGGTGCCCGCGCTGTCGCTCCCCGCCGAGAACACCGTCTCCGCCGAACGCATCGTGGCGGCCACGCCCGAGCAGGTCCGCGCCGCTGTCGGCGCGCCGCTGCGGTTCGCCGAGCTCTCGGGCGCGCTGGCGCTGGGCTTCCCTCGGCCGCTCGAGGACCACCCGGAGGGGCTCGACCCGGGCGACGCCCGGCACGTCGTCCTCAGCGGCGCGCCGCAGCGCGCCGCGGTGCTGCACGGGCACCACTGGGGCACGGCGCCGTCGACCCTGACGCTCCGCGTTGCCGGGTCGGGCGACCGCTCCGTGGACTACGTCGCGGAGCACGACGCCACCCCGATCGCCACCTGGCTCGCCTGGCGCGCGTCGACGGTGCGCTGGGAGCCGGTCGACGGCGGCACGCGCGTCACCTGGTCGCTCACGTTCGACCGTCGCCTCACGCCGGCGGCGTACTGGACCCCGCTCGAGCGTGCGGTCGCGCAACGCGCTGCGGACTACCTCATCGGCTCACTGGCCCTGCCCTCCTGACGTGCCCACGGATCTGCCCCTCGATGTGCTGCGCCCGGCGGTCGCGCTGGTGCCGTGGCTCCTCGCGGCCGCCGCGGCGGTCACCGCGGACCGGCCGCGCCGCGCCGGAGCCGCGCTGGCGACGCTGTGGAACGCGGTGGCGCTGCTCGCCGTCAACGCCGCGGCGGTCCGGCTCGGCCTGTGGTCCTTCGGCACCGCCTCGCAGCCGGTCACGGGGTCGGTGTGGGCGGGCGTGCCGGTGGACGTCGTCCTCGGCTGGGCGGTGTTGTGGGGCGCGGTCCCCGTCCTGCTCGGCGCGGTGGTGCGGCCCGCGCTCACCGGCGCGGTGCTCGTGGCCGGCGATCTGATCGCGATGGCCTCGCTGGCGCCGCTCGTGGTCCTGGGCCCCGGCTGGCTGTGGGGCGAGGCGGCGGCGGTCGCCGTAGCCCTCGTGCCGGGACTTCTGCTGGGCGAACTGACGGCGCGCGGCCGCGCCCTCCGGGTGCGGTCGTGGCTGCAGACGGTGCTGTTCACGGCGATCCTGGCGTGGTGCCTGCCGACGGTCGCGCTGGGCTTCGCCGGCCGCGGGTGGGGCGAGGCGCTCGCCGCGTGGCCGCCGCCGGTGCTGTCGCTGTGGATCCAGGCCGGCGTGCTGCTCGCGATCGTCGCGCAGCGCGCGGTCGCTGAGTTCGCCGAGCACGGCGGCACGCCGTTCCCGTGGGATCCGCCGTCGCGCCTGGTCCGGACGGGCCCGTACGCCTACCTGGCCAATCCGATGCAGGCGTGCGCCGCGGCGATCCTGCTCGTCGAGGCGGCGGCCCTCCTCGAATGGCGGCTCGCCGAGGCTGCGGTGCTCGCGGCGGTGTTCGCAGCGGTCCTCGCCGCGCGGCACGAGGACGACGAGCTGACCGCGCGGTTCGGCCCCACCTGGGGCGCGTACCGGCGAGCCGTGCGCGCGTGGCGCCCCCGCCTCCGGCCGGTCGACGGGAACGCCCCGGCGGAGCTGTGGGTGTCGGCGACGTGCTCGGTGTGCGCGCCGGTCGGCGCGTGGTTCGCTCGGCGGGCGCCGGGGCAGCTGACGATCCGTGCGGCGGAGGAGCATCCAGCGGGCCTGCGCCGCGTCCGGTACTCCCGACCGGACGGCACGGGCACCGCGTCGGGCATCGCCGCGATCGGCCGCGGGCTCGAACACCTCGGCCTGGGCTGGGCGGTCGTCGGCTGGATCCTGCGCGCCCCGCTCCTCGCGCCGGTGCTCCAGGTCGCGGCCGACGCCCTCGGCGGCGGGCCGCGCGAGCTCCGGGGGCGGTAGCTCAGGCCTGCGGGCTCAGCGCGTCCAGGTCGATCCGCAGCGGGCACGGCACCGTCGCCGTGAAGGTCCCCCGCACCGTCTCGCTACGGTAGGTTCCATCGACCAGCGTGAGGAGCTGCGCCGACGGGCCGCCGTCGAGGTCGATGATCCAGTACGCGTCGATGCCGGCGCGCTCGTACTCGGCGCGCTTGACCACCTGGTCCGTGCGCCGGGTGCCCGGGGACAGGATCTCGATCGCCAGGCGCACCCGCTCCGCGGGCATGGGCTGCTCCACCGGGCGCTCGACGAGCGCCACGTCGGGCACTCGGACCGTGGGGCACGCGCCGGGCGCGACCAGCACTTCGATCTCCTGCAGGCACAGTACGGGCGTGGGCGCTTGATCGAATATCTGCCGCCACAGCAGCGAACTCGCCAATGAATGCATCGGCCTCGGCATCGGCGACACGTCCACGACCCCCCGCACCAACTCGAACCGCGCCGATGTGTCCTCCCCCAAGGCACGCCACTGCTCCAGCGACATCGTCTCCGGATGCTGCGGCGCGGCGGTCATGGGTCGCAGTGTACGCCGCAACACCGACGGAACACGGTCCGGAAGAGGCGATCGCAACCGCCCTGTGGATGGACCGTTTTCCTCCACAGGCACCCCGTTCCGGGCCGGTTCCCGACGGTGCCGTGCGGCACCGTCGGGACATGCGCATCGTCACCCGCTCGGCACTCGCCCTGATCCTCGCCGTCCTCGCCGGCGCCGCGCCCGCACGGGCGGCCGGCGACTACGACTGGCCGCTCGACCCCCGGCCGGCGATCGCGCGGCCCTTCGCGAACCCGGAGAAGCGGTGGCAGCCGGGGCACCGCGGCGCCGACCTCGCTGCCGCCCCCGGGCAGACGGTGTACGCCGCGGGCGCCGGGCGGGTGCACCACGTCGGGCGGGTGGACGACCGCGTCGTGGTGTCGGTGCTGCACCCGAACGGCCTGCTCACCACCTACGAGCCGATCGGGGAGCCCGCGGTCCGCGGGGGCGACGAGGTGGGGATCGGGACGCCGCTCGGGCGGGTGTCCGCCGGACACGAGGGCTGCCCCGCGGCCGCGTGCCTGCACTGGGGGCTCCGGCGGGGCGCTGGCCACGCGGCGCAGTACTTCAACCCGCTCCTGCTCGTCGGCGCCGCCCCGGTCCGGCTGCTCCCGGACAAGGGCACCGGTTGAGGACCGACCTACCCTGCCGGACGGCGCGCGAGCACCGTCGTCGGGTGCAACGATGGGACCGTGACGGACGAGACCACGCCAGCAGCGGACACCGGCGAGACCGACGACGCGGCCGACCGGCTGCAGGAGGCACAGACCATCGCTTACCCGAGCAGTTACTCCGGGCGCCAGCGCAAGGCACCGGAACACGACCCGACGGTGGTGGTGCTGTTCGGCGCCACGGGCGACCTGTCGCGCCGGAAGCTGTTGTGCGGCCTCGGTTATCTCGCCGTCTCGGGGCTCGGCCCGGACATCCGGGTGATCGGCACCAGCCTGGACGAGATGGACGACGCTCAGTTCCGCGAGTTCGCCCGCACGGCGATCGACGACGTGGGCGCACGCAAGCTGACGCCCGAGCAGTGGGCGGAGTTCGAGCCCGACCTGTCGTACGTGAACACCACCGCCGGCCCGGAGGCGCTCGCCCGCGCCGTGGCGGAGAAGGAGCGCGAACTCGGCGCCGACAAGGGCGTGCGCGTGCGCCGCCTGTTCTACCTGAGCGTGCCGCCGAAGGCCGCCACCACGGTGATCGACACCCTCGCGAAGGCGGGCCTCACCGAAGGCTCGCGCGTGATCATGGAGAAGCCCTTCGGCGAGGATCTGGAGTCGGCGCTGGCGCTGAACGCGGAGGTGCACAAAACCTTCCGCGAGAAGCAGATCTTCCGCATCGACCACTTCCTCGGCAAGGAGGCGGCGCAGAACATCCTCGCGTTCCGCTTCGCCAACGGGCTGTTCGAGCCGATCTGGAACCGCAACTTCATCGATCACGTGCAGATCGACATCCCCGAGTCGCTGGGGCTCGACGCGCGCGCCGCGTTCTACGAGCCGACCGGCGCCTACAAGGACATGGTCGTCACCCACCTCTTCCAGGTCATGGCGTTCGTCGCGATGGAGCCGCCCACCGCGCTCGAGCCGCGGGCGATCTCGGAGGAGAAGAACAAGGTGTTCCGCTCGCTCGAACCCATCCACCCCGACGACGTGGTCCGCGGCCAGTACGCGGGCTACCGGCAGGAGAAGGGCGTCGATCCGGAGTCCGACACCGAGACCTTCATCGCACTCAAGGCGCGGATCGACAACTGGCGCTGGGCCGGCGTGCCGTTCTATCTGCGCACGGGAAAGAAGCTGGCGCAGGGCATGCGGATCATCTCGATCGCCTTCAAGGAGGCGCCGAAGTCGATGTTCCCGGCCGGCTCGGGCATCGGCCAGCAGGGCCCGGACCACCTGACGTTCGACCTCGCCGACGAGTCCAAGGTGTCGCTGAGCTTCTACGGCAAGCGCCCCGGGCCCGGCATGCGGCTGGAGAAGCTGTCCATGCAGTTCTCCACCGAGGAGACCGACCGCGCCGACGACGTGCTCGAGGCCTACGAGCGGCTGATCCTCGACGCCATGCACGGCGACCACACCCTGTTCACCACCGCCGAGGGCATCGAATCGCTGTGGGAGCGGTCCATCCCCCTGCTGGACGATCCGCCGCCGGTCAAGCTCTACGAGCCCGGCTCCTGGGGGCCGAACTCGATCCACCAGCTCATCGCCCCGAACGCCTGGCGCCTGCCCTTCGAGCGCAGCTGGCGCGACTGAGGGCTACGCCCGCGGGTGCGCCTGCTCGTGTGCGGCGCGCAGCCGGGCGACGGAGACGTGCGTGTAGAGCTGCGTCGTCGCCAGCGAGCTGTGGCCCAGGAGTTCCTGCACGACGCGCAGGTCCGCGCCACCGTCGAGCAGGTGGGTGGCGGCGGTGTGCCGGAGGCCGTGCGGCGCCACCTCACGCCCGCCCGGCACCGACCCGGTGACCTGGTGCACGACGGTGCGCGCCTGCCGCGGGTCGAGCCGCCCGCCGCGCGCCCCGAGGAACAGGGCGGTGCCGGAGCGCTCGGCGACGAGGGTGGGCCGGGCCTCGTCGAGCCAGCGCCGCAGGGCCGCGGCGGCGGGTGCGCCGAAGGGCACCGTCCGCTCCTTGTCGCCCTTACCGATCACGGTGAGCACGCGCCGGCCGTGGTCGACGGACCCCAGGTCGAGCCCGCACAGCTCGCTCACGCGGATCCCCGTGGCGTAGAGGGTCTCCGCGATCGCGAGGTCGCGGACCGCGAGGGGGTCGCCCTCCGCCGCACCGGAGGCGGCATTGCGCAGCGCCTGCCCGGCATCGTCGGAGGAGAGCACCGTGGGCAGGGTGCGATGCGCGCGGGGAGCCTTGAGCCGGACGCCGGGGTCGGCGTCGAGGTGGCCCCGTCGGGCGGCCCAGGCGGTGTACGTGCGGGCCGACGAGGCCTGTCGCGCGAGGGTGGTCCGGGCGGCGCCGGACGCGGCCCGCTCCCCCAGCCAGGCCCGCAGCGTCGCGAGGTCCAGACGGTCCGCCGCCACCCCGCGCTCCGCGGCGAAGGCGAGCAGGGCCGTGAGATCGGCGAGGTACGCGCGCACGGTGTGCTCGCTGCGGCCGCGCTCGAGCCGCAGGTACGTCTCGTACTCCGCCAGCGCCTCGCTCATACCCCCACCCTAACCCCGAAGTGAACACCGTTTCGGACCGGAAAGCCGCAGGTCGCGATGAACAGGAACGGTGTTCAATCGGGCAGGGGCGCGTGCGCGGTCTCGCGGCAGCGGTGGACCACGGGCAGGGCGACGAAGTGGAGCACCACCAGGTAGACCGGGAAGGCGAGGTCGAGGCCGCGCTCGTGCAGCGCGGTGCCGATGGCGGGGATCGTGCCGCCGAAGATCGCGGTCGCGAGGGCGAAGGCGGTGCCGGTGGCCAGCACGCGGATCCGGGACGGGAACATCTCCGCGAGGGCGGTGCCGAGGCTCGCCATCATGAGCGCGGTGATCACCATGCCGGCGCACTGCACGGCGAGCACCGTGACGAATGCGCCGGAGAGCGCGAGGAACAGCGGGATCGTCGCGACGGCCCCGACGACGAGGAAGGCGTACATCAGGGGCTTGCGGCCGATCCGGTCGGAGAGCAGGCCGAGCGGGATCTGGACGAGCCCGTACACGACGAAGGCGATCGCCGAGACGGTCACGGCGCTCTCCTTGTTCAGCCCCTCGGTGAGGATCGCCCACGTGGGCACGAAGGTGCTCCACGCGTAGAAGACCGCGGCGGTGGTCGACGCGAGGACGAAGGCGCGACCGAAGTCGGCGCGGTGGCCGGTGAGGATCTCGCGGTACGGCCTCGTCCCGGCGGATGCCCCGGGATCGGCGAGGGTCTCCGCGGCGCTGCGCCGGATCCACCAGGCGACGACCGCGAGGACGGCGCCGAGGAGGAACGGGACGCGCCACGCCCAGTCCGCCATCGCGTCCGCGCCGACGGTCCCGACCAGCAGCGTGATGGCGAGCAGGCACAGCACCTTGCCGAGGCTGGAGCCCACGTTGACGATGCTCCCGTACGCGCCGCGGCGGTCGCCGGGGGCGGACTCGACGAGGAAGGCGGTCGCGGTGGAGAGCTCGCCGCCGGTCGACAGGCCCTGGATCAGGCGCGCTACCACCAGGATCACCGGGGCGAGCACTCCCACCTGCGCGTACGTCGGCGCGACGCCGATGAGCAGGCTGCCCAGCCCCATCATCGCGACGCCGACGGCCAGCGTGGGCTTGCGCCCGTACCGGTCGGCCATCCGCCCCATGAGGACGCCGCCGATGGGCCGCGCGAGGAAGCCCACGGCGAACACGGTGAAGGTCGCTAGCAGCGGCACCACCGACTCCGCGTCGCCCGGGAAGAACTGGCGGGAGAAGTAGATGGCGAGGAAGGAGTAGGCGCTCCAGTCGAAGTACTCGACGAGGTGCCCCACCGACCCGGTGAGGATCTGCGTGCGCCGATTCGGTCCCGTCGCGGGCGACGCGACCGCGCCGGTCTCAGTCACGGTGCTGCAACCGGCGGGAGAGCCAGTTGCCGAAGAACTGCGCGATCTGCACCACGACGATGAGCACCACGATCACCACCAGCGTGAGCTGCCAGTTGTTCTGCTGGTAGCCGTACTGGCGGGCGAAGTCGCCCAGGCCGCCGCCGCCGACGTAGCCGGCCATGGCCGACATGTCGACCACCGCGACGAACATGAACGTGTAGCCCAGGGTGAGCGGCGCGAGGCCCTCCGGGATCACGACGGTCGCGAGCGTGCGGACCTTGCTCGCCCCCATCGACCGCGCGGCCTCGACCACGCCGGGATCGACAGTCACGAGGTTCTGCTCGACGACGCGGCCGATCACGAAGGTCGCCATCACGGTCATCGCGAAGGCCGCGGCCTCGACGCCGATCCGCGTGCCGATCACCTCTTTGGTGATCGGTGCGATCGCCGTGATGAAGATGATGAACGGGATGGGCCGGATGATGTTGACCAGCACGTTGAGCACCGAGAACACCGCGCGATTGGCGAGCAGGTTGCCGGGCCGGGTGGCGTAGAGCAGCGTGCCGTAGACGAGTCCGAGCAGGCCGCCGACGATCATCGTGATGCCGACCAGGCGGACGGTCTCGCCGATGGCGTCGATGAAGACGTCCTGCGTCCCGGGCGGGAAGACGTCGTCGAGGAAGGTCGGGTAGGTCATCGGACGATCTCCTGACCGGTCTGCGGGTCCTTGACGTGCGCGAGGGATCCGAGCTGCGCGACCGCCGCGGCGACCGCGGCCTCGTCGCCCGTCACCGAGTAGGTCAGCGAGCCGAACGGGCGGCCGCCGACCTCGGCGACGCCGCCGTAGAGCACGCGCGCGCCGGTGCCGTGCGCGGCGAAGACCTCCGCCGCGTCGAGCGCGTCGGGCTCGTCCCGCACGTCGACGGTGACGACGGTGCCGGGTCGGGCCGCGTGCAGGCGCTGCAGCGTCTCCGGGGTGACGTCGTCGCCGACGGCCGCGTGGACCAGCGACGTGGTCGCGGGCGACGTGGGCGCGGCGAAGACGTCGTATACCGGGCCGTAGTCCACGAGCTTGCCGTGATCGAGCACCGCGACGGTGTCGCAGATGCGGCGGATCACGTCCATCTCGTGGGTGATCACGACGATGGTGGTGCCGAACTCACGGTTGACCCGCAGCAGCAGGTCGAGGACCTCGCTGGTGGTGCCCGGGTCGAGCGCGCTGGTGGCCTCGTCCGCGAGCAGGATCTTCGGGTTCCGGGCCAGGGCGCGGGCGATGCCGACGCGCTGACTCTGCCCGCCGGACAGCTTGTTCGGGTACTGCTTCGCCTTGTCGCCGATGCCGACGAAGTCGAGCAGCTCCGCGACGCGCGTGCGGCGCTCGTCCTTCGACAGGTCCCCCAGCGTGAGCGGGTACTCGACGTTCCCCGCCACCGTGCGCGAGTTCATGAGGTTGAACCGCTGGAAGATCATGCCCACCTGGGCGCGCAGCTTCTGCAGGTCGCGCTCGCCGAGCGTGCCCACCACGGTGTCGAGCACACGCACCTCGCCGGAGGTGGTGGACTCGAGGCCGTTGATGGTGCGGATCAGCGTCGACTTGCCGGCGCCGGACTGCCCGATCACGCCGGTGATCGATCCCTCTTCGATCGCGAAGCTGACCCCGTCGAGCGCCTTCGTCGTGCCGAAATCCCGGGTGGTGTCGCGGAACTCGATCGCCACCCGGGTATCGGTCGCGCTACTCACTTGCCGCGGGCCTTGACCTGCTCCTGCAGCTTGACCGTGATCTGCTGCAGCTCGTTCGCGGGCTTCTGGATGAGGATGAACGTGTCGCCCTTGTCCTTGCGCAGCGCCTCGACGACCTTCTGGTCCTGGTACAGCTTCGCCAGCTGGAGGTACTTCGGGTTGTCCTTGTCGGCCTCGCGGACGACGAAGGCGTTGATGTAGGGCTCCGACGCCGGGTTGGCCGGGTCGTCCTTGGCGATGATCAGGTCCTTGCCGAGCTTGGCGTTCTCGGCCGGATCGTTGTTGACGACGGCGCCGTCGACGCTGTCGAGGCTCAGCGCGGTCTGGTTGGCGTCCACCGTCTTGACGGTGACCTTCGACGCGGCGGTGTCGATGTCGGCCGGCGTGACGAACGGGTTCTGCTCGACCTTGAACTTCACGAGGCCGGCCGAGTACAGCACGAGCAGCGCGCGGGAGAGGTTGGTCGGATCGTCCGGGACGACGATGGTGCCGCCCTGCGGGATGTCGGCCACCGACTTGTGCTTCTTCGAGTACAGCGGCAGCGGGTAGATCGCGGTCGCGCCGATCGGCACCAGCTTGGTGTTGTTCTTGGCGTTGTAGTCGGCCAGGAACAGCAGGTGCTGGTACTCGTTGATGTTCAGGTCGCCGTCGTTGAGCGCGGCGTTGGGCTGCTTGTAGTCGCTGAAGTTCTTCAGCTCCACGTCGATGCCCTGGTCCTTCGCGAGGCCCTTGTAGACCTGCCAGAACGCCTGGGCACCGTCGGTCACGCCGATGGTGACGGCGTCACTGCTCGAGCTCGAGCCGCACGCGGCGACACCCGAGGCGAGGGCGATGGGCACGACCAGGGCGAGCGCGAAACGCTTCATCTTCACGGTTGATGTTCTCCAACTCGACGGCACCGGGGATCTCCCAGCTGCGTGAACGATACCTACTGGTTAGTACATCGGTGGGACAAGCGCGCGGTTGGGCCCGGCGCGCGGTTCCGTGACCAGGTTCGACGGTCCGCCGCCGGTTTCGCTCATGAGTGCACCGAATGATCGCCCGCCCCCGGACGGGCGCATCGGACCGGATCGATCACGAATCGAGAAGCCCGCCCGGGCGGCCGCTCGTAGTCTCGGTGGTGAACCCGAGGACCACCGCGAGGAGAGCACCATGACCGCCCGCAGCGCCACCGCCGTCCGCTTCACCGCCACCGCCGAGGTGCTCGGCGAACGGACCCTCGTCCGGCTGCCCGCCGACGCCAGCGCGGCGCTCCCGTCACGCGGCCAGGTCGCCGTGACCGGCACCCTCGACGGCGCGGACTTCCGCACCGTCGTCGAGCCGGACGGCCGCAAGGGGCACTGGATCGCCCTCGACGACGCCCCGGTCGAGGCCGGCGACGAGGTCGCCCTGGACCTCGCGCCGACGAAGGAGTGGCCGGAGCCGACGGTGCCCGACGACCTGCGGGCGGCCCTCGACGGTGCGCCGGACACCGCCGACGTGTGGAGCGACATCACGCCGATGGCCCGGTGGGAGTGGGTCCGGTGGATCGGCGCCACGAAGAACCCGGCGACCCGGGCCAAGCGCGTGGACGTGACGATCTCCAAGATGCGCTCGGGCAAGCGCCGGCCGTGCTGCTTCGACCTCGCCTCGTGCACCGATCCGGAGCTGATGAAGAACGGCGAGCTGATCGCGCCCGAGGACGCGGCGCTCCGCCCGGCGTAGCCCCCCGGAACGCCGCACCGGCCGGTCCGCGACACGCGCGGGCCGGCCGGTGAGAGGTCGTGCGGATTCAGTTCTGAGGTGGCTGCTGCCCGCCCGGGCGACCGGGATCCTGCGGGTCCGGGCCGGGCCAGCGCTCGGGGTCGGGTCCCGGCTGCCAGCCCTGCTGCCATCCCTGCGGCTCGGCGCCGGGATGGCCGGCGTGCTGCCCGGTGTGCGGGGCCTCGCCCGGCTGCCACGCCGGAGGCTCGGTGGCCTGCCGGTTCCAGGCGTCGGGACCGCTCTGCCAGCCCTGCGACGGGCTCGGCGCGCTGTGCTGGGGCGCCCGCCCTCCGTACTGGTGCTGGCCGGGCTGGTGCTGTCCGGCGGGCTGCGCGGGCAGCCCGACGGTCGGCGGCTGCCCACCCTGGGCGGCGAACTGCTGCCCGGTGCCCGGTGCCTGCTGCGGAGCGGCCTGGGTGTGCTGCGCCGAGAGCGGCGCCTGGGGCGGGAGCGGCGGCTGGTAGCCCGGGGCCTGGGGCGGCACCTGCTGGGCGGCCTGCGCCAGCGGCGGCTCCCCCACCGGCGCCTGCCCCGCCGGGCTCTGGGCCGAACTGGTGCGCGCGGCCTCCTTCGCGGCCTCCTCGCGCTCGGCGCGGCGGGCCGGGATCTCGGTCTCGACCTTGCTCAGCCAGCCGTCCCAGCGCTGCTGCATCGGCTTCACCAGTCCGCCGCCGACGCCCACGACGATGACGCCGCCGATCGTGGCGAGCACGGCGACGAGGACGGGGGTGGTGACCGTGGTGGCGACGCCGATCTGGTTCAGTGCCGCGATGATGCCCGCACCCCAGATGAACAGCGAGGCGATGGTCGCGAGCAGCGGGCCGTACGAGGCGCTGCCGAGCGCGCCGCCGACGATGTCCTTCACCGCCTTCGCGATCGCGGCGACGATCACGATGATGAGGATCGCGACGAACAGCTTGGGCAGCCACGCGACGAACCGGGACAGCAGGTCCCCGATCGGATTGGGGCCGAAGACCCCGATCGCGAGCTGCAGCGTGATGAGCAGGACCGCGTAGTAGACGACCTTGGCGAGCAGGGTCGAGGCGTCGTAGTCGCTCTTGGCGAGGACGCTCTGCAGGCCGCTGCGCTCGGCGAGCCGGTCGAAGCCGACCTTGGCGAGGATCTTCGCGATGATCTTGGACAGGATCTTCGCGACGATCCAGCCGATGATCAGGATGACCAGGAAGGCGGCGAGTTTGGGGACGAAGGTCGCGACGGAGCTCCAGGCGTCCGAGAGCCCGGCCCCGTAGTCGATGGCGAGTTGGGAGGTCATGGGTTCACCTCTCGATCAGCGATACCCGGGCACGCCGAACGCGTGGCGGATATCCACGGGAAGGACTTGGGGACCACGCCGGTTACTGGACACCGCCACCCTGGGGCCAACCCTAGGCACTCAGCGTGCCGATCTCGCGTCAACACCCCCAACTCCCGCGACAAGCAATCGCATTCACGACATTTCGCCCGGTCGCATCGGGTTCGATTGAGGCGTTTGCAAATTCCAGCGGGTGCGACTTCACCGGATCTACACCCCGCGACGTGCGCCGGTCAGCCGTCGAGGCGCCACAGTGCGCCCTCACGTCGCACCAACCCCTTCGTCTCGAGCAGGGCGAGCTGTCCCATGACCGCGCGGGCGGGCAGCCCTGCGATCACGGCGATCTCCGACACCGACAGCGCGGATCTCGCCGGGAGCGCGCCGTGCACCCGCAGCGCCGGCCCGTCGAGGCCGTCCGTCGGGCGCGCAGGGACGTCGAGTTCCAGCGCGAGCTCACCGATCCGGCCCACCTCCTCGATCACCTCGGCGGACCGGGTGACCAGCACGGCCCCTTCCCGGATCAACTGATGGCAGGTCACCGAGGTCGCCGCCGTCACGGGACCGGGCACCGCGCACACCGGCACCCCGCGACGACGCGCCCACGTGGCGGTGTTCCTGGTGCCCGACCGGAAGCCGGCCTCCACCACCACGACACCGCCGGTCGCAGTGCCCACGATCCGGTTGCGGTTCAGGAACCGGTGCCGCGCGGGCACACCGCCCGGCGGGTACTCGGAGACGACGAGACCCGTCTCCGCGATCCGCCGGAACAACCCGGCGTGGCCGGCGGGGTACGGCCGGTCCAGGCCGCCCGCGACGAAGGCCACCGTCGGGCCCTCGGCGGCGAGCGCCGCGCGGTGCGCCGCCCCGTCGATCCCGTACGCGCCGCCGGAGACGATGGAGAAGCCCTCGGCCGCGAGGTCGCCGGCGAAATCGTCCGTCACCCGCTCGCCGTAGCTCGACGGCGCCCGCGTCCCGACCATCGCCACGGACCGCTCCAGCAGCTCGTCGAGACGTCCCCGGCCGACCACCCACAGTGCCACCGGCCGCAGTTCACGGACCTCGTCCTCGTGCTCGGTGTCCTCCGATGGCAGACGCTCGGCGAGCCGCCGCACGGACTGCTCCGGCCACTCGTCGTCGTCCGGCGTCACCAACCGGCCGCCGAGGTGCGCGATGTGGGCGAGATCGGCGTCGGCCCGATCCTCCTGCGCCCGGCCGACGGTGCCGTCGGCCACGTCCTCGAAACCGTCGGCGAACTCCCGACGGCGCACCATGTCCGCCGCGGCCACCGGTCCCACCTCCTCGACGAGGGCGACCAGCGGCCCGCACGGCGGCTCCGCGACCCGGCTCAGATACGCCCACGCCCGCCTCACGTCCTCGCTCATCGTCACTCCTTGTCCCGGAACTGCAGGGCCTGAATCACTTCGTCCTCGCCCGGCTTGTCCAGGCCGAGCAGGTCCGCAAGCGTCCACGACAATCGCAGGCAGCGGTCCGCGCCGCGCGCCGTGATCTTCCCGCCCCGCAGGTAGAGCTCCAGCGGACGAAGAGCCTTGGCCGAGAGCCGGAACCGGCGGCGCAACACGACGCCCGGGACCTCCGAGTTCGTCAGCCATCCCTCGGCGCCCCAGCGGGCCGCCGCCGCCTCCCGCGCTCGGCGTACCCGGTCGCGCACCGTCGCACTGGATTCCTCCGCAACGCCGTCCTCGTGCAGCGCGCCGGTGCCAGGAGGTTCCATGCGCACCCACAGGTCCACCCGGTCGAGCAACGGCCCGGACAGGCGGCCGAGGTAACGGCGGCGGACCGTCGCGGTGCACGTGCAGTCCTGGTTCCGGGCGGGCGCACAGGGACACGGGTTCGCGGCCATGACGAGGAGGAACCGCGACGGGTACTTCACCACGCCGTCGCGGCGCGCGAGCCGGATCTGGCCCTCCTCCAACGGGGTCCGCAGCGCCTCGAGCGAGCGCGGCCCCATCTCGGCGCACTCGTCGAGGAAGAGCACGCCGCGGTGCGCGAGCGACACCGCACCGGGGCGGGCCAGTCCGCTGCCACCGCCGACGAGCGCGCTCACCGAGGACGTCTGATGCGGCGCGACGAAGGGCGGCACCGTGATGAGCGGCCGGTCCGGGCGCAGGTTCCCGGCGATCGAGTGGATCGCGCTCACCTCGAGCGCCTCCCGGCGCCCCAGCGCCGGCATGATCCCCGGGAGCCGCGACGCGAGCATCGTCTTCCCGATGCCCGGCGGGCCGGTCATCATGATGTGGTGCGCGCCGGCGGCCGCCACCTCCAGCGCGTACTTCGCCTCGGGTTGCCCCACCACGTCGGCCAGGTCCGCCACCGCGGGACCGCGGTCCTCGGCGACGAGCGGTCCCGGTTCTGCCAGGCTCCCCTCCCCCGCGAGCCACGCCACGACCTCCGACAGGTGCGCGGCACCGAGCACCTCGATACCGTCGACCAGGCCCGCCTCGTCGAGGTTGGCGAGCGGCACGACGGCGCGCGTGAAGCCCGACTCCTTGGCGGCGAGCACGGCCGGGAGCACCCCGCGTACCGCCCGGACGCGGCCGTCGAGGGCGAGCTCCCCGAGCAGGACGGCACCGTCGATCCGCCCGACAGACACCCGCTCCGCGGCCAGGAGGATCGCGATCGCCAGGGGCAGGTCGTAGACGGAGCCGACCTTCGGCAGCGTCGCGGGCGACAGCGCGACGGTGACCCGGGTGTCGGGGAATCGGATCCCGATGTTGACGATGGCGGCACGGATCCGGTCGCGGGACTCCTTGAGCACCGTATCCGGCAGGCCCACGAGGTGCACCGCCGGCAGGCCCGGGCCGATGCAACCCTCGATCTCGACCACCGCACCGTCGACCCCGGTGATGGCGACCGAGTGCACCTTGCTCAGCGCGGACATCACGCCACCCCGGCCCGGTACTCGAGCGTGACCGGGCCGCCCGGCGGCGTGTAGACCGACGCCACGTCGATGCGGACCTGCGCGAAGGCGCCCTGCGTCTCGGCCAGCCAGCGCGACGTGAGGGCCCGCAGCTGTGCGACCTTGCGCGGCGTCACCGCGTCGAAGCCGGTGCCGAACGCCGTGCCCGACCGCGTCTTCACCTCGACGATCGCGAGCATCCCGTCCGGCGCGCGGGCGATCACGTCCAGCTCGCCGCGCAGGCCCCCGCCCGAGTACCGCCAGTTCCGCGCCAGCACCGTCCACCCGCGGTCCGCCAGGAAGCCTCAGACCACGTCCTCGCCGGCACGCCCCGTCTCGTTGTTCCCCATGGCCTGATCGTGCCGCCGGTGCACCACAGGCACCGTCCGCGAAGACGGTGCCTGTGGAGAAAAAAGGTTATGTACGCATAATTGTGGATAACCGGCCCCGACGGGCGATCACTGTCGGACGAACCGCTCCGCGATCGACGCCACCTCACGACGGTCCGGAACGGCGCCCTGCACCAGGATCCGGAAGACGACTGGACCCACCAGCTCGGCCGCGGCCACCGTCGGATCGAGGTCCGCAGCCAGCCGCCCGGCGGACCGGTTGCGGTCGATGACGGCCCGGGCGGCATCGCCGAGCGGGTCGGCGCCGGCCATCAGTTCCGCGACCTTCGGATCGTGCTGCGCCTCGCCGATCAGGGCCCGGTAGGCCAGTCCCGCATCGGATTCCGTGAGGAAGACCACGACCGCGGCGAGGAAGTTCTCGACGTCCTCGCGCACCGTCGGCCGGGGCTCCACAGCGAGCTCGAGGACCGCGTCCGCCGCGCTCGCCTCCAGCAGGATCTCGGCCTTCGTCGACCACCACCGGTAGACGGTCTGCCGGCCGACCCCGGCGCGCTCGGCGATGCCCTTCATCGTCATCGCGGCGTAGCCCTCGTCGACGAGCATGTCGTCCACCGCCCGCAGCACCGCCGTGCGCGCCTCCTCGCTGCGGGGCCGCCCGACCGGGCGCTCGGTCTGCGTCATCGCGTCACCGTAACAGCCGACTCCGCCCCTGATTCCCCGTCACGCACGCGACGCCAGGGCGCGGGCGCGCGCCGCCGACCGCGCCTCGACGGCGCACACGACCACGGCCAGTGCGGCGACGACGGCGCAGAAGACCAGCCCCGCGGTGCGCAGGCCGACCGCCGCGGAGAGCGCGCCGACACCGATCGCCGGGAAGGCGAGCATCACGTACAACCCCGCGAAGAAGGACGACGAGACCTCGGCGCGGTGCGCGGGCTCGACCTGCTCGACGGTGGTGGCGATGCCCGCGTTCATGCAGAGTCCGCCGAACAGGCCCAGCACGGCGGCGGAGAGCAGCAGCGCGGCGACGGACTCCGCCGCGAGGGCGACGGCGAGCAGCGCCGCTGCCGCCACCAGGCCGCCGCAGCCGACCACGAGCGCCGTGCGCGGCACCATCCGGCGCGCCACGAGCTGCCCGATCGCCATGCCCGCGAAGGCGAGGAAGACGACGAAGCCGGCGAGGGCGTGTCCGGGCAGGTGCAGGAAGCGCGCGAGGAAGATCGCGGAGACCGCGGTGAGCACACCGGTCACGGCGAACGCCGAACCGGCGGCGAGAACGGCCCGCACGAAGGCGCCGTGGATCTCGCTCGGCACCCGCAGTCGCCGGGGGCGCAGCCGCACCGAGCCGGCGACCGCGGTCCTCGGCGCGAACGCCCACAGCCCGGCGAAGGCGGCCACCGAGAGCACGAGGTGGACGACGAACGGCACGACCAGCGGCGATGCCGAGACGTCGGCGACGGCGCCCGCCAGCAGTGTGCCCACCGCCAGGCCGCCGGTGTTGACGGCGACCGCGAGGGTCCCGGCGGCCGCCCGCTTCTCAGGGGCGAACAGGTCGATGACCGCCGCGGTGCCGGTGCCGCTCATGAGCCCGGCCCCGAGGCCGGAGACGATGCGCGCCACGATGAGCAGCGGCAGCGACGGGGGCAGCAGGAAGAGCAGGGCGCTGACGATCGCCAGCGTCACGGCCACGAGGAGCACCGGGCGGCGCCCGATCTCGTCGGACAGCCGCCCGAAGACGGTGAGCGCGGCGACGACGCCGAGGGCGTACACCGCGAACAGCACGGTGACGGTGAGCGGGCTGAATCCGAGCTGCGCGGAGTAGATCGAGTAGAGGGGCGTGGGGAGGGTGGTACCCATCATGACCACTAGGAACGCGAAGGCCGTGCACACCACGGCCGGCGCGACGCGGTAGGGAACCGCGGTCCGATCAAGCAACATGAGATATTCCTTCTATATCGAGACAATGTGACTCGTTATAGAAACGATAGCAGATATTCGAGACACTGTGCACCGTTAATTTTCCGGCGGAGACGCCGCAGGCACCGTCCCCGACGGGAACGGTGCCTGCAGCAGGATCGGCCGGCTCACTCCGGGAGTCGCAGCTCCGGCTTGTCGAGCTCCTCGATGTTGACGTCCTTGAACGTCACTACGCGGGCCTGCTTGAGGAAGCGCGCCGGGCGGTACATGTCCCACACCCAGGCGTCGGTCATCCGCACCTCGAAGTAGACCTCGCCGTCCGCGTTGCGCGGGATCAGATCGACCCCGTTGGCGAGGTAGAAGCGGCGCTCCGTCTCCACCACGTAGGTGAACTGGCTCAGCACGTCCTTGTACTCGCGGTACATGGAGAGCTCCATCGCGGTCTCGTACTTCTCGAGATCCTCTGCGCTCACGTCGTCCTCCTCACCTGATGTCATCTGTCGTAACCGCTCCAGATTACCGCGCCGCCGCGATGTTCCTCGACGACGCGTCCAGCGCGGCCCGCACGTTCTGGTACCGCATGCGGTGCTGGGCGCTCGGCCCCAGCTCCCCCAGCGCCGTCATGTGCACCGCCGTCGAGTAGCCCTTGTGCACCGCGAAGCCGTACCCGGGGAAGTCGTCGTCCAGCTCCGTCATCACGCGGTCGCGCGTCACCTTCGCCAGCACGCTGGCCGCGGCGATGCACGAGGCGGAGGCGTCGCCGCCGATCACCGGCAGCGACGGGATGCCGAGGCCGGGCACGGTGAAGCCGTCGATGAGCACGTATCCCGGCCGCACCTGCAGGCCCGCGATCGCGCGCCGCATCCCCATGATGTTCGCGACGTGGACGCCGATCCGGTCGATCTCGGGCGCCGGGATCGAGACGACCGACCAGCTGACGGCGAGCTCGAGGATCTTCGGATACAGCTGCTCCCGGGCGTTCTCGGTGAGCTTCTTCGAGTCGTCGAGCCGCGCCAGCGACGGCGGTATGCGTGCCGGCAGGATGCACGCGGCCACCGTCATCGGGCCCGCACAGGCGCCGCGCCCGGCCTCGTCGATGCCCGCCACCGGCCCGAGGCCGGCCCGCCCGAGCACGGTCTCGAGCGTGCTCAGGCCCGACGATGCCCGCACCACCGGTCGCGGGGGCCATCGGTCGCGCATGCGCCCCTAGCCCTGCTGCGGGTTGATCGAATCCACCGTCTGCCAGCGGCTGAACGGGTAGATGATCGCGACGACCTTGCCGCGGATGTCGGCCTTGGGGATCGTGCCCTGCAGCTCGTCCTCGATGTGGAAGCGCGAGTCGCGCGACATGGTGCGGTTGTCGCCCATGGCGAAGACGTTGCCGTCGGGGATCGTGATCGGCCCGAAGGGCACGCCCCAACAGCCGTCCTGCTCGGCCATTTGCTTGGCAGCGTCGGCGAGGTAGGGCTCGACGAGCTTCTTGCCGTTCACGGTGACACCCGTCTCGGGGCGGCACTGAATGGTCTGGCCGCCCACCGCGATCACACGCTTGACCAGGTCGTTCTCGTTCGGCGGCTGCAGGCCGACGTACGACAGGGCCTCCTGGAGGCCGCGGATCACGGTATTGCTCGAGCGCACCGGCGTCACGGGGTCGAGCCCCCAGGACTCGGTGGGCGCGCGGAAGACGACCACGTCGCCCGGCTTGGGGTCGCCGGTGAAGTAGCTGATCTTCTGCGTCACGATCCGGTCACCGGTGCAGCCCTCGCACCCGATCAGGGTGGGCTCCATCGACTCGGACGGCACGTACCACTGGCGGCCGACGAAGGTCTGCAGGCAGAAGCTGAGCACCAGCGCGACCAGCACGATCGCGCCGACCTCGAGCGGCCAGTTGGTCTTCTTGTCCTTCTTCGCCTTCGCACCCTTCCCGTCCGTGGGCGCGTCGGAGCCGTTGGTCCCCCGCTCGTCGCCCGACGGTGCCGGGTCCGGTGCGGCGTGGCGGCCGCCCTTGCGCAACGGCTCGGGGGTCTCCGGGGAGTTCGTCTGCTCGGGCACGGGTACACACTACCGAGCAGGCGGTGCGGACATCCGATCGCGGAGCCGCTGGGCGGGCGAGTCTGCCGCCGCGGACAGCATCCGTCGAACGCCGGCGAATCCGCGTCGCCGTCACATGTGCGCGTAGACGATGCGTGGACGAGGCCCGATCGCGCGCAGGAGCTCGGCGTCGAGGCCGGGGACGAGCGACAGGGTGGGCCAGTTCCAGAGCGCGACCGCGCAGTCGGTGAAGTAGGTTCCGCCCTCGCCCTGCCAATCGCCGATGAGGCCCGTGGTTCCGCAGTTGTTGCACGTCACCGTCGGCTCGATGCGACTGTCGAACCACTGCTGGCACCACTCGCCCATCGGAATCTCCGTGAAATCGCGAGCGCATCCCGGGCACCGGGGATCGTCCGTGGCCTCCACGGCGGTGACGCAGCCGAAGCCCAGGTCGATCTCAGGGCGCTGCGGGTACATCGATCGCCACCGGGCGATGGCCAGCTCCTCCAGCGCGTCCGCGTCGTAGGCTCCGTCGCGGAAGTCGGGCGAGGCGTCGATGACGCCGCGATAGGCGTGCCCGCACAGTTCCATGATCCGCGGGTCCGCTCGTGCCTCGTCGAGGCACCATCTGGCGTCGGCGAGCCTCAGCTCGGCCCCACGACGCTCCGCGATCTCCGCGACCGCCTCGGCGCGCGCCCGTCGTCCCGGGTCGCCCGGCGGTGCCACCGAGATCACGTAGATGCAGCTCTCGCTCAACTGCTCCCCCCTTCCCCCGCGCAGAGTCCGTTCTCGCTGTCGAGCCTAGGCGGAGACAGACGAGCGCCCCACGATCCTCGGGATCGTGGGGCGCTCGGGAGGTGCTACGCGGCGGTCACTCGGATCGCCGGCGGCGCTGATGTCAGCGCTTCTCCTTGATCTTGGCGGCCTTACCGCGCAGGTCGCGCAGGTAGTACAGCTTCGCGCGACGGACGTCACCACGGGTGAGGACGTCGATCTTGGCGATGTTCGGGGAGTGCACGGGGAAGGTGCGCTCCACACCGACGCCGAAGGACACCTTGCGCACGGTGAAGGTCTCGCGCACGCCGCCGCCCTGGCGGCGGATCACGACGCCCTTGAACACCTGGACGCGCTCCTTGCTGCCCTCGATGACCTTGACGTGCACGTCAAGGGTGTCGCCGGGGCGGAAGTCGGGCACATCGCTGCGCAGGGACTGCTGGTCAATGAAGTCGAGCGTGTTCATCGCTGGATCATCCGTTTCTTACATGTCTTCGTGAGCAGAGGACCCTGGCGGCCCGTCGCGACTACTGCCGCGGGGGTTCGACCGGTTCGTACTCCTGTCCTGCCGGCCGCTCCGCAGCCGGATACGCCCGGGTAGCACGCAGCCCGGGCAACCTGTTGATTGTGCCAGATCGCCGCCGG
The DNA here is from genome assembly GCF_965137015.1 of Tsukamurella hominis. Taxonomy (NCBI): domain Bacteria; kingdom Bacillati; phylum Actinomycetota; class Actinomycetes; order Mycobacteriales; family Tsukamurellaceae; genus Tsukamurella; species Tsukamurella hominis. The sequence goes on from NZ_CBCRZG010000010.1 coordinate 88,740, forward strand.
TTTTTCGAAATCGTGAGCCGCCGGGCCATCGACCGGGGCCGACGGGGCGGCGCCGGCGCGGGCACGACGGTGCGGTCCAGCTCCTTCTCAGCGTCCTCGCGCAGGTTCGGCAGCAGATCCGGGCGGCCCGCCATGAGGTCCTGCACGGCGATCTTGGCGCGGATCAGCGGGCGACGCAGCCGACGCTCGCGGCGCAGGGCGCGGAGCATCCGCCGCGAGTCCTGCTCGTACCGCCAGCGGGCCCACGGCGCGCCCGGCCGGGAGAGCCGGATCGCGCCGATCAGCAGCAGTGGGAAGAAGAACAGGCCGATCAGGCCGGTCCAGATCTTCCCCTTGAGCAGCACGATCGCCGCGGTGCCGAGGCTGATCACGCCGAAGCCGATCTGCGCGGCCCGCTCCGGCGAGTCCCGGAATCCCGCGAAGTCCACCAGGTCGAGGGGGCGCAGCCCCAGCAGCAGCAGGCCGCTCATGGCGATCGCCACGAACACCGCGTCGACGGACGCGCGCCCCTCCTCCTGCCAGTACACGTCGCGCAGGTAGAGGATCAGTGCAAACTCGTCGAGGATCAGCGCGGCCCCCAGCCCGAAGACGCCCGCGAGCACCGCGGCCGTCGTCTGGGTGGCCTTGTCGAAGTTCGCGATGAGGCCGATCGCCGAACCCAGGCACAGCACCACACCGAACACCATGTGGTGCAGGTGCAGGCCGCCGGGCTTGACGTTGCCGAACCACCAGCGCACGTTCGCCCGAATCAGCCGCACGCTGATCCGGATCCCCATGAAGCCCACGATCAGACCGATGCAGAAGGAGAACAGCGGCAGCCGTCCCCCTGCGACGATGTCGTTCGCGAACCAGGTGGACATCCCTCCAACCTAGCGCCGCGCACCGTCGCCCCAGGTCGGAACGCCGCCGCCCGCGCACGCCCGCGTACGCGGATGGCTTCCGCGCACGGTGCGCGGCTGTGCGCACGCGGCACGTCCGCACAACCGCGTGGTGTGCGCGGATCGCTCGCCGCGCACGCGGCGCGTGCGCGGGGACTACTTCCCGAAGCCCGCCTTGCGCAGCGCGTCCGCCATCGAGCCCGACGGTGCCGCCTGCCCACCGCCGCGCGACGACCGGTTCTGGCCGCCGCCCCGCTGCCCCTGGCCGCGGTTCTGGCCGCCGTGTCCACCCTGCCCGCGCTGGCCACCACTCGGCTGCCCACCGCGGGCGTCGCCGCGCGGACCGCCGCCCCGAGGACCGCCGCCGCGCTGCGCTCCCCCGCCGCGCGGTCCGCGCTCCTTGGGGGCGGCGTCGTCGTTCAGGCGCAGCGAGAGACCGATCCGCTGGCGCTCGACGTCCACGTCGACCACCTTGACCTTGACGACCTGGCCGGACTTGACCACCTCGTGCGGGTCGGAGACGTACCGGTCCGACATGGCGGAGACGTGGACGAGGCCGTCCTGGTGCACCCCCACGTCGATGAACGCGCCGAACGCGGCGACGTTGGTGACCACGCCCTCCAGCACCATGCCCGGCGTGAGGTCGGACACCTTCTCGACGCCGGCGGCGAAGGTCGCGGTGGCGAAGGCGGGACGCGGATCGCGGCCCGGCTTCTCCAGCTCGGCGAGGATGTCGGTCACCGTCGGGACGCCGAAGCGCTCGTCGGCGAGTTCGGCCGCGATGTCCGCGGGCCGCAGCTTCGCCAGCGCCGGGCCGTTGCCGATGAGCTCGGCGAGGGCCAGCCCGGAGCGGTCGAGGATCTTCCGCACCACGGGGTACGCCTCGGGGTGCACGCCCGAGGCGTCGAGCGGGTCGTCGCCGCCGCGGATCCGGAGGAAGCCGGCGCACTGCTCGAAGGCCTTGGGGCCGAGGCGCGGCACGTCCAGCAGGCCCTTGCGGCTGCGGAAGGCGCCGGCGCCGTCCCGGTGCGCGACGATCGCGGCCGCCAGGTTCTCGGTCACGCCGGAGACGCGCGCGAGGAGCGGGGCCGACGCGGTGTTGAGGTCGACGCCGACGGCGTTCACCGCATCCTCGACGACCGCGTCGAGCGACTTGGCGAGGCTGGCCTGCGAGACGTCGTGCTGGTACTGACCGACGCCGATCGACTTGGGATCGATCTTCACCAGCTCTGCCAGCGGATCCTGCAGGCGACGGGCGATGGAGACCGCCCCGCGCAGGGAGACGTCCATGTCCGGCAGCTCCTGCGAGGCGTACTCCGACGCCGAGTAGATCGACGCGCCCGCCTCGCTCACGACCGCCTTGGCCGGGACCTTCGCCCCCGCCTTCTTGATCTCGCCGAGCAGCTCGGTGGTCAGCGCGTCGGTCTCGCGCGATGCGGTGCCGTTGCCGATGGCGACCAGCTCCACGTCGTGCCGGGCGATGAGCGCCGCCAGCAGTGCCTTGGACTTGTCCCACTGGTTCTGCGGCTGGTGCGGGTAGATGATCAGGGTGTCGAGCACCTTGCCGGTGCCGTCGACGACGGCGGTCTTGACGCCGTTGCGGAAGCCCGGGTCGAGGCCCAGGGTGGGCCGGGTACCGGCGGGCGCCGCCAGCAGCAGGTCCTTGAGGTTGGTGGCGAAGACGTGCACGGCGTCGTCCTCGGCGCTCTGGCGCAGCCGGGTCCGCGCGTCGACGGTCGCGGAGACCATCAGCTTCGTGCGCCAGGCCCACCGCGCGACGGTGCCGAGCCACTTGTCGGCCGGGCGCCCCTGGTTCGAGATCCCGAGCGTGGCGGCGACCATCGCCTCGTAGTCGGCGTCCTCACCGCCGTCGAACTGCAGCGAGAGCACCTCCTCCTTCTCACCGCGGAGCACGGCGAGTACCCGGTGCGAGGGCATCTGGTCGAGCGGCTCGGAGAACTCGAAGTAGTCGCGGAACTTCTGCGCCTTCTGCGGGTCGGCACCCTCGCGCACGCCCGTGCGCAGCGTGGAATCGGCCCAGAACTTCTCGCGCACGGTGCCCACCAGCTCGGCGTCCTCGGCCGCCCGCTCGACGAGGATGTGCCGCGCGCCCTCGAGCGCCGCCGCGGCGTCGGCGACGTTCTCGCCGAGATACTCCGCGGCCAGCTCCTCGGGCACCAGCGTGGGGTCCGCGAGCAGGCGCTCGGCCAGCGGCTGCAGGCCGTTCTCCCGCGCGATCTGCGCCTTGGTGCGGCGCTTGACCTTGTACGGGAGGTAGATGTCCTCGACGCGGGCCTTGGTGTCGGCCGCGAGCAGCGCGGCGCGCAGCTCCGGCGTCAGCTTGCCCTGCTCCTCGATGGAGGCGATCACCGCGGCGCGGCGATCGTCGAGCTCGCGCAGGTAGCCGAGCCGCTCCTCCAGCGTGCGCAGTTGCGCGTCGTCCAGGCTGCCGGTGACCTCCTTGCGGTACCGGGCGATGAACGGGACCGTCGACCCCTCGTCCAGCAGCTGGACCGCGGCGGCCACCTGGTTCTCCCCCACCGAGAGCTCCTCGGCGATGCGGGCGGATACGGACTTCACGGGCGCGCTCGAATTCACGCGGCCACCCTACCGGCGGGCACCGACGAGTTCGGCGATCACCGGCTCGGTGGCGCCGCACACCATGACGGCCTCGTACGCGACGTCGGCCAATCCGGCGCCGCCGTCGCGCACGAGGAAGTGCAGGGCCGCCATCACCCGCGCGGACTGGAAACCCAGGATGTAGCCGGTGTGGTCCCCGTCGAGGCGGCGCGCGTGCGCCTCGCGGTCCAGGTGGTCGGCCGCGGCGGCCAGGCGATCCGCCTCGCTCCGCCGGGATCCGGGCGCGCGCCGCTCGTCGAGGAGCACCTCGCCCGCGGCATCGAGGGCGGGATCGGCGGCGCGGTCCAGGGCCCCGGCGACGAGGGCCAGCCCCGCGGCGTGCCGCCGGTCGGCGGGCACCGCGGCGACGGCCTCGGCGAGGTCCGGCAGGCTACTCGAGCGGTGCATCGGCGCCCTCCCAGTCGGTGGACCACGCGTCGGACGACCACGTCGGCGCGAAGCCGGCGGCGCGCAGGTACTCGCACACGTCGGGCGGCGGCGGGGCCGCGCCCACCACCGGGCCCGGCGCGAAACCATGCGCCGCGCAGAAGGTCGCGATGGACAGCTCGGGCCAGGCCTCGTTGCCGGCGGCGAGCTCGCCGTCGCGCAGGATCACACCGGGCCGCAGGTAGCCGTCGAGCTCCGTGGTGCCGACGAGCCGCCACGGCCGGCCCGCCTCGTCGGTCACCTCGGCGACGGCCATCCGCACCCAGCCGCGCGCGGGCCCCGTGACCGCCGCGCACACCTCCCGCAGCCGCAGGTCGAGGTCCGCCGGCGCGGAGGCGGGCACCGCGTAGTGCGCCGACCGGTGGGCACCGTCGGCACCGAGGGCCCGGCCGAGCATCCCCATGCCGGCCACGGACGCAAAGGCGCCGAGCGCGGCGCCGTGCCCCGCCCCGAGTTCGGCGGCTCGTCGGCGGGCCTCCTCGGCGGCGTCCTCGGTCTCGGCCCGGCCGCGTTCGTCCGCGAGGTCGGCGGACTGCTCGGCACCGGGGTCGCCGGGCGGGTTCTGGCCGCGCGCCTCCAGCCGGGCCAGGGCCGTGCGCGCGGCCACGTCGGTCATGCGGGTGCGGGTGTCGTCGACGAGCTGCGCGTACTGCGCGTGGAACTCCGCCCGGGCCCCGTCGAGCTCGGCCGCGGCGACGAGAGCGCCCGCCGGCGGGGCAGTCCCGAGGCCGGCGGCGATCCGGCGGGCCGCGTCGTGCGCGGCGAGGTACCCCTCGACGGTCGCGACGTACGGGCCCGGTTCCGCCGGCCAGAACGCGGGGCCGGTCACCCGACGGCCTCGATCGCCTCGGCCGCGGCGCGGTCGGTTCCGGCCGCGCGTCGGGCCCCGTTCCGGATCCGCGCCGCCAGCGCGCGCAGCTCGGCGACGGCGGCGGCGTGCAGCTCCCTCGCCGCGGCGTCGGACGCGGCGGGGACGTCGCCGAGCGCGAGGGCGTACCGATCGTCCGGGAGCGGCAGCGGCTCCGGTGCGGGCAGGGAGTCCGCGAGCGCGTCGACGGTGCGCGCCTCCCGTTCCCACGCGTCCGGGTCGAGTTCGAAGATCATCGCGGCACCCGGGTCAGCTCGGCGCGCCGCTCGTAGTGCTCGCGCAGGGTGGCGGCGGCGCGGGCCGCGAGCTCGGCGATCAAGGGGCCCAGGCGTTCCGGCGGATGCGCGCGCGGCGTCCCCGGCGCCAGCTCCACATCCACGACGTGCCCCCGGACGTCGACGGTGACGGCGACGGTCCGGTCCTGCGACCGCGCCGTCACCCGGGCGGTGCGGAACTCCTCATCGAGCCGCGCGAGTTCCGCCTCGCGGCGCTCCACGTCCGCGAGCAGCGCCGCGGCACCGCTGATCTGAGCCATGATTCCCCCGAATCCGCCGGCGCCCCCACGCCCGCTCGCGACCCATCATGCCGTGCGGGCGCGCGCAGGGTGCGGGTTCGGCGGCGATCAGTGCGGGCCGGGTGCCGGGGCCTCCCAGTCCGGAAGGCTGTCGCCGCGCACCGCGGGGAACTCCACCCGCAGGCGCGACCCGCCGCGCGGCGAGTCCTCGATGCGGACGGAACCCCCGTGCGCGCGGACGATCTCCTCGACGATGACCAGCGCGAGTCCGGTGCCGTCGGCGCGGAGACGGTCCGGTTCCTCGAAGGGCGCGAAGGCCCGCGCGCGCTCGGCGGCAGGGATGGGCGGGCCGTCGTCGTCGACGCGGAGGACGACGGCGTCGTCGAACGTCGCGATCCGCAGCACAACGGCCGTCTCGGCGTGCCGCGCGGCCTCGTCGAGGAGGTACTGCATGAGCACGGTCAGGTGGGTGCGGGCGCCGAGCACCAGGGTCGTGAGATCGCCCTCGACGGAGAAGGCGGCCCGGGCCGGGGCGCGCACGTCGGTCATCACCTCGAACCACGGCAGGATCTCGCGGCGCGGGCGATCGCCGGCGCGCAGCCGGGCGAGGAGCAGCACGTCGGCGGCGGCCACCTGCAGTCGCTCGGTGGCGGCGAGCCCCCGCTGCACCGCGTGCGCAGGGTCGGGTCCACCGGGCCTGCTCGCCGCCTTCAGGTCCGTGTGGACCGCGGCCAGGGGGCCGCGCAGTGCGTCCGCGGCGTCGCCCACGAAGTCGAGTCGCCGCTCGGCGCCGCGCTGGCGGCGGTCGAGGGCGTCGTTGAGCGTGCGCGCCAGGCGCGTGAGCTCGTCGTCGCCGTCGGGCTCGTCCACGCGCAGCCGGGGGTCACCGTCGGCGAGGTCGCGGAAGCGCCGCTCCAGCACCCCGACCCGCCGCAGGACCCGGTCCGCGACGAACCACGCGACGGCGGCGGCGACGAGGCCCGCCAGGGCCGCGGTGCCGGCGACCGCCCCGGCGGTGGACCCGGGGCGGGTGTCGGAGACCCGCACGGCGGCCCAGGCGATCATCGCCGCGCCGAGGGCCACGGCGATCCCGACGAGGAGCGGCAGACGCGTCCGCGTCGAACCGGGCGACGTCGCGCCCGGCGCCGGTGTCCGTGCCACTCGTCCTCCTCCCGGGCGCCGATCGCCTGGTCCGTGACGGTGCGATCGCGCCGGCACCGTTCCCCGGGTTGACGATACCGACCGTCGATCCGTTCCCAGCGCTCATCGCGCCCGGGACGTGCGGCGTGGCGACCGACCGTCAGGCCGTGGTCTCGGCGCCGTCGGGCGGCAACAGATCCGGCCGACGGTCCGCGGTCCGCGCGAGGGACTGCTCGCGGCGCCACAGCGCGACCTTGGCGTGATCGCCCGACAGCAGGACCGGCGGCACGGTGAGATCGCGCCAGGTCTCGGGCCGCGTGTACGAGGGGCCTTCAAGGAGGCCGCCGGCACCGTCGGAGAAGGAGTCGTCCTGGTGGCTGAGCTTGTTGCCCAGCACGCCGGGAATGAGCCGGCCGAAGGCCTCGACCATGACGAGGACGGCGACCTCGCCGCCGATGAGGACGTAATCGCCGATGGACACCTCGACCACGCGGACGCGGCGGGCGGCGTCGTCGAAGACGCGCTGGTCGATGCCCTCGTAGCGGCCGCAGGCGAAGACGATGTGCTCCTCGCGGGCCCATTCGTGGGCCATGGCCTGCGTGAACTGGACGCCGGCGGGGGTGGGGACGACGAGCAGGGCGTCGTCGGGACAGACGTCGTCGAGGGCGGGGCCCCAGACGGTGGGCTTCATGACCATGCCGGGCCCGCCGCCGTAGGGCGAGTCGTCGACGGCCTTGTGCACGTCGTGGGTCCAGTCGCGCAGGTCGTGCACGCCGAACTCGAGCAGGCCCTTGTCGACGGCCTTGCCGAGCAGCGCCTGCCGCAGCGGCGCGAGGTACTCGGGGAAGATCGTGATGACGTCGATGCGCATCATTCGGGGTCCAGGAGCCCCTCGGGCGGGTCGACGGTGACGACGCCGCCGGCGACGTCGATGTCGGGGACGATCGCGGTGACGAACGGGATGAGGATCTCGCGGCCGTCGGGCGCCTTCACCGACAGCAGCTCGCCGCCGGGCGCGTGCAGCACCTCGGCGATCGTGCCCACATCCTCCCCTCCGACGGTGCGGACGGCGAGGCCCTCGAGCTCGTGATCGTAGAACTCGTCGGGGTCGTCGCTCGGCTCGACGTCGGCGGAATCGATGAGGAACAGCGTGCCGCGCAGTTCGTCGGCGGCGGTGCGATCGTTCACGCCCTGCAGACGCACCAGCAGCCTCCCGGAATGGTTCCGGGAGGCTGCCACGGTGTACGTCTGGGTGTTCTTCTCACGGGGGCGCCGACCGGTGAGGACGGCGCCGTCCGCGAAGCGGAGCTCGGGCGAATCGGTGCGCACCTCCACGACGATCTCGCCGCGGATGCCGTGCGACTTGGCGACGCGGCCGATCACGAGCTCCATCGGGTCAGCGGACCCGATCGGTGTCGACGACGTCGATCCGGATGCCCTTGCCACCGATGCCGGTGACGAGGGTGCGCAGGGCGGTCGCGGTACGGCCACTGCGGCCGATGACCTTGCCCAGGTCGTCCGGGTTCACGTGGACCTCGATCACGCGGCCACGACGGCCGGTGATGAGGTCGACGCGGACGTCGTCCGGGTTCGACACGATGCCGCGCACGAGGTGCTCGACGGCATCGGCGACGACGGCGCTCATTACTCGCCCTCGGCCGGAGCCTCGGCGGGAGCCTCAGCAGCCTCTGCAGGCGCCTCGTCGGCCTTCTTCTCCGCCTTCTTCTTGGGCGTGGTGGCGGCCGCGGCGGGCTCCTTGTCGGCCGCGGCGAGGGCCGCGTTGAAGAGGTCCAGCTTGGACGGCTTCTCGGCGGCGGTCTTCAGGGTGCCCTCGGCGCCGGGGAGACCCTTGAACTTCTGCCAGTCACCGGTGATCTTCAGCAGGGCGAGGACCGGCTCGGTCGGCTGCGCGCCGACACCCAGCCAGTACTGCACGCGCTCGGAGTCGATCGCGATGAGCGACGGCTCCTCCTTGGGGTGGTACTTGCCGATCGACTCGATCGCGCGGCCGTTGCGGCGGGTGCGCGAGTCGGCGATGACGACGCGGTACTGGGGGTTGCGGATCTTGCCGAGCCGCGTGAGCTTGATCTTGACAGCCATGTGCCTGTGGTTCCTTCGTGTAGTCACGTGTGCAATTCAGCGATGCGTCAGGATGAACGCACCCGGTTTTGCCGTCTGGTTGCGTGACCGCCGGGGCGGTATCTCAGCCGCTGCCGGTCAGCAGCGCTCCATTCTGCCACGCCGTGCGACCGGCGCGAAATCGCGTGACCGCGCTCCCGCCGTCGTCCGCCGGCGCTCGGCCTGCCGCGGCGGGCGCGCGGCGGTAGCGTTCGGCCATGGGCACGAATCCCCTCGACGACGACGCCTTCCTCATCCCCGCCTACGCCGGACGACTCGGTACCGACCCGCTCCCCCGCGCCCGGCTCGCGGACGGTGAGACCACGCCGTCGGAGGCGTACCGCTTCATCCACGACGAGCTCATGCTCGACGGCCAGTCGCGGATGAACCTCGCGACCTTCGTCACCACCTGGATGGAGCCGCAGGGCCAGGCCCTGATGTCCGAGTCCTTCGACAAGAACGCGATCGACCACGACGAGTACCCGGCGACGTCCGCGATCGACGCGCGGACCGTGGCGATCGTGGCCGATCTGTTCCACGCCCCCGGTCTGGACCCGGCCGACCCCGCCTCGGCGACGGGCACGTCGACGATCGGCTCCTCGGAGGCCGTCATGCTGGCCGGCCTCGCGCTGAAGTGGCGCTGGCGGAAGGCCCGCCGGGCACGGGGCCTGGACGCGAGCGCACCGAAGCTGGTCCTGGGGTCGAACGTGCAGGTCGTGTGGGAGAAGTTCTGCCGCTACTTCGACGTCGAGCCGGTGTACCTGCCGATCGAACCCGGGCGCTACGTGATCACGCCGGAGCAGGTGCGGGCCGCCGTCGACGAGAACACCATCGGTGCCGTGACGATCCTCGGCACCACGTTCACCGGCGAGTATGAGGACGTGGCAGGGGTCTGCGCCGCGCTCGACGATCTGGCGGCGCAGGGCGGCCCCGATGTGCCGGTCCACGTCGACGCCGCCAGCGGCGGCTTCGTCGCCCCCTTTCTCGACCCCGACCTCGTGTGGGACTTCCGGCTGCCGCGGGTCGCGTCGATCAACGCCTCGGGCCACAAGTTCGGGCTGACGTATCCGGGCATCGGGTTCGTGGTCTTCCGCGACCGGGCGGCCCTCGACGAGGACCTGGTCTTCCGGGTGAACTACCTCGGCGGCGACATGCCCACCTTCACCCTCAACTTCTCCCGCCCCGGCGCGCAGATCATCGGCCAGTACTACAACTTCATCCGCCTCGGCCGCGACGGGTACACCAAGATCATGCGGGCCCTGCGCGGAACGGCGACCTGGCTGGCGAAGGAGGTCGCCGCACTGCCGCACCTGCAGGTCGTCACCGAGGGCTCGGCGTTGCCGGTCGTGACTCTCACCGTCGACGACGCCGCGCCGTTCACCGCCTTCGACGTCTCCCACGAACTGCGCGCCTACGGCTGGCAGGTGCCGGCGTACACGATGCCCGCCGACGCGCAGGACGTGACAGTGCTGCGGATCGTCGTCCGGGAGGGCTTCTCCGGCGACCTCGCGGGCAAGCTCCGCGACGATCTCGCCGCCGCGCTCACCCGGCTCTCGCGGACCGACGGGCCGGGAGAGCGACGGACCGTCTTCCACTATTGACCCCGCGACACGCGGCTCCGGGCCGCGATCCCGCCCGGCCGCTAGGGTCGAGGTGAAGACGGTTCCCATCGCGTGACACGCGCCACTTCGGTGCCGATGTTGCGAAAGCAATGGTTACCGACGGGTAAACTCGACCCCCGTTGTTGCCTGCGCGATGCACCGTCAGCCCGGTGTAGCCCCCTGCCAGGCCACAGACAGCCACCTCGCAGGATCGGACCGCAGACTCAGACATATGGCCACGCACCTGGACCGCACCGCCCCGTCACCGGTGACCGCCGGCGACGCGGTCGCCCGTTCTCGCGGCGGCTATCTGTACCAGCTGGACTTCGTCCGCACGATCACCTTCCTCCTCGTGGTGTTCATCCACACGCTGACGAACACCAACGACGAGGTCAACGGCACCGTCACCAACGCGATCGCGATGAACCTGCACTTCACCCGCAACGCCTTCTTCGCCCTCACGGGCCTGGTGCTGGCCTACGGCATCGTGGAGCGCGGCGCACGACTGAGCCCGGTGCAGTTCTGGCGCAAGCGCCTCACCCTGGTCGTCACGCCGTTCGTGCTGTGGGCCTTCGCCTACTGGGCGTACGACATGGTGGTCGCCGGCAACGGCGGCAGGATCCCCACCGAGCTGGGCGACTTCTGGAACAGCCTCAAGTGGGGCGGCACCAACGGCTACCAGCTGTACTTCATCTTCGTCACGCTGCAGATCTACCTGCTGTTCCCGCTGATCTTCGCGTTCGCGGAGCGGACCCGCCGGTTCCACGCCCCGATCCTCGCCGCGAGCGCGGTCCTCCAGGTGGGGATCTACGTCGCCGCGACCTACTGGAACCCGACCACCGGATGGTGGGGCGAGAACTTCTGGCACCTGTACGCCACGTTCGTGCCCTACCAGTTCTTCATCCTGCTGGGCGTCGTCGCGGCCTTCCATCGCGAGCGGATCGAGGCGGTCCTGCTGCGGCACGCACCGCTGATCTTCGCGGCCGCGGCGCTCGTGGCGCTGGGCGCGCAGGTGCTCTACCGCGTGCGCCTCAGTGACGAGACCGCGCCCATCGTGGCGTCGGCGGTCTTCCAGCCGGCCAACTTCGTGCTGTACGTCGTGCTGGTGGCGGCGGTGTACACGGTGGGCCTGCTGCTGGCCCGCAACCGGCACCGGCTGGCCCGGCTGACCCGCTTCGCCTCCTACGGTGCCAAGCGCTCCTTCGGCGTCTTCCTGGTGCACGTCATGGTCCTCGAGACGCTGCTCCTCCCCCGTACGGCCGACGGTGCCTCCTGGCTGACGACGGTGCTGCCCTCCCCCTTCGGCACCGCGGTCGCGTACGTGCTGACGATCGCGATCACGCTCGGCATCGTCGAGCTGCTGAGCCGCGCGCCGAAGGCGCAGTGGTGGGTCGGCCGCCCGCGGCCGAAGCGGAAGCGGGCACCGTCGGAGCCGAGCGGCCAGAGCCTCGCCGGCATCGCCCGCACCAGCGCCTCTTGACTCTCCCCTCACTGGAGACCGCAGGCTGATCCCGTGACCGACGAGAGCGCACTGTTCAGCATCGGCGACGTCGCGGCCCGCACCGGGGCGTCCGTGAAGACGATCCGGTTCTGGTCCGACGAGGGCCTCGTCCCCACCATCCGCAGCGCGGCCGGATACCGGCTGTACGACGCGGAATCGGTGGCGCGGCTCGAGCTGGTGCGGACGCTGCGCGCGCTGGGCCTCGACGTGAAGACGGTGCGCGCCGTGCTCGCCGAGCAGGTCGGCCTCGCCGCGGTGGCCGACGCGCACGCGAAGGCCCTCGACGCCGAGATCCGCACGCTGCGGATCCGGCGGGCGGTGCTGCGGTCGGTCGCCACCAGGAACAGCACGACCGAGGAGTTGAGAATCATGCACGAGATGGCGACACTGTCCGCGGCCGAACGCCAGCGGATCATTGATGCGTTCGTCGACGAGGCCTTCGCCGGCATCGCCCCGGACGCCCCCGGCGCGCACATCGCGCACGGGATGCGGTCGATGCCCGCCGAACTGCCCGACGATCCGACGCCCGCCCAGGTCGACGCGTGGATCGAGCTGGCGGAGCTGGTCGCGGACGAGGAGTTCCGGGCACGGGCCCGCGAGATGGCGGTCACGGGCGCCGCGGCAACCGAGCCGCCGGTGATGGTGGACCTCGAGGCCGCCCGCACGGCGGCGGAGAGCGGGACCGCCCCGGGCTCGGCGGAGGCCGCGGCGCTGCTGGCGACGCTCCTGCCGGAGGGCACGGACCGCGCCGCGATGGCCGATCAGATGGCGACCTTCACGGACGCGCGGGTCGAGCGCTACTGGTCGCTCCTGGGCGTGCTGAACGGCTGGCCTCCGCGCCCGGCGATGGTGCCGGCGGCGGAGTGGGTCATCGCCGCGCTGCGCGCGCACGCGTAGCGCGGCGGTTCACCGCGGCAGGTCGGCGAGCTCGCCCCGGACCACCACGGCCGACGGTGCCGGCAGGGCGCCGTGGGCGAGCGCGACCCGCGGGTCCTCGTCGTAGATCACCAGGTCGGCGGGGGCGCCGTCGTCGAGGCCGGCGAAGCCGAGCCACTGCCGCGCCCGCCAGGACGCGGCGGCGATCGCCTCCTCCGGGGGCATGACGGCGGCGAGCGCCTCGATCTCCCGGGGCAGGGCGCCGTGCACGTTGAAGCCGCCGGCGTCGGTGCCGGCGTACATGGCGACGCCGGCCTCCCAGGCGGCCCGGAACGTGGCCTTGCGGCGGTCGTGCAGCGCCATCATGTGCCGGTGGTAGGTGGGGAACTTCTCTGCCGCGGGGGCGGCGATGGAGGGGAAGTTCTCGATCTGGATCATGGTGGGCACCAGGCCGATCCCCTTCTCGACCATGATCTCGATGGTATCGGCGGTGAGGCCCGAGCCGTGCTCGATCGCGTCGACGCCCGCGGCCAGCAGGCCCGGCAGGGCGTCCTCGCCGAAGACGTGCGCGGTGATCCGGGCGCCGGCGTCGTGGGCCGCGGCGACGGCCTCGGCGAGCACGTCGTCGGGCCACAGCGGCGCGAGGTCGCCCGCGGACCGGTCGATCCAGTCCCCGACCAACTTGATCCAGGGGTGTCCCTCGGCGGCGCGCCGGCGCACCGCGTCGACGAGCTGCGACGGGTCTTCGAGCTGCTCGCCCAGCCCGCGGGTGTACCGCTTGACCAGCGCGATGTGCCGGCCCATGCGGACGAACCGCGGCAGGCCGGGCTGCCCGTCCAGCGGCGACGTGTCGAGGTCGGAACCGGGTTCGCGGATCACGGTGACGCCGACGGCGACGTCCTCGAGCGCCAGCGCGCGGCCGCGCACGAGGTCGGGCTCGCCGTCCTCGACGATGCCGACGTGGCAGTGCGCGTCGACGTAGCCGGGGACGGCGAAGCCGGTCAGCTCGGTGACCGGGCCGCCGGGCGGGTCGAATCGCACCGCACCGTCGGACACCCAGAACTCGCCCTCGCCGCCGGGCAGGACGGCGCCGGTGAAGTGCAGATCGCTCACCCGGGCAACCCTACGTCGTGAAACCGGGCGATTTCGACGGTACGAGGCCATTTGTGGCCTCGTACCGCAGGATTCCGCCGGTTTCGCGAGGTGCTACCGCTTCTTGCGGAGCTGCTCCTCGAGCGCGGCCATGTCGATCCCCTCGAGGCCGGGCGGCAGTTGGTTGAGCCCCTGGGGCATCCCGGACAGGTCCATCCCGGCGGGCATGGCGGGGAAGCCGCCCGCGCGGGGCGCCGCGGGTCCGGTCTGCCGGGCGCGGTTGTTCTTCTTGCCCTGCTTGCCCTTCTGCTTGCGCTTGGACAGCCGCTTCGGGGCGCCGCCGCCGAAGCCCGCCATCTGCGACATCATCTTGCGCGCCTCGAAGAAGCGGTCCACCAGCTGGTTCACGTCGGTGACGGTGACGCCGGAGCCCTTGGCGATGCGCAGGCGGCGCGAGGCGTTGATGATCTTCGGGTCGGCGCGCTCGGCCGGGGTCATGCCGCGGATGATCGCCTGGATCCGGTCGAGCTGGCTGTCGTCGACGGCGGCGAGGGCGTCCTTCATCTGGCCCGCTCCGGGCAGCATGCCCAGCAGGTTCCCGATGGGGCCCATCTTGCGGATCATCAGCATCTGATCGAGGAAGTCCTCGAGGGTCAGCTCGCCGGAGGTGATCTTGGCGGCCGCCTCCTCCGCCTTCTGCTGATCCATGTGCTGCTCGGCCTGCTCGATGAGCGAGAGCACGTCGCCCATGCCGAGGATCCGGGAGCTCATCCGGTCGGGGTGGAAGACGTCGAAGTCGTCGAGCTTCTCGCCCGTGGACGCGAACAGGATCGGCTTGCCGGTGATCTCGCGGACCGAGAGGGCCGCGCCGCCGCGGGCGTCGCCGTCGAGCTTGGTGAGCACGACGCCGGTGAAGTCGACGCCGTCGGCGAAGGCCTGCGCGGTGGTCACCGCGTCCTGGCCGATCATGGCGTCGAGGACGAACAGCACCTCGTCGGGGTCGACGGCGTCGCGGATCGCCTTGGCCTGCCCCATCAGCTCCTCGTCGATGCCGAGGCGGCCCGCGGTGTCGACGATCACGACGTCGTGCTGCTTCGCCCGGGCCTCCGCGATGCCGCCGCGTGCGACCTCGACGGGGTCGGCCGCGCTGACGCCGAGCGCGCCCTCGCCGCCGACGGAGGTGCCGGGGTGCGGCGCGTAGGTCGGCACGCCGGCCCGCTCGCCGACGATCTTCAGCTGGTCGACGGCGCCCGGACGCTGCAGGTCGCAGGCCACGAGCATGGGCGTGTGGCCCTGCTTCTTGAGGAACGCGGCCAGCTTGCCGGCGAGCGTGGTCTTACCGGCGCCCTGCAGGCCGGCCAGCATGATGACGGTCGGCGGAGTCTTCGCCAGGTTCAGCCGCCGGGTCTCGCCGCCGAGGATGGCGACGAGCTCCTCGTTGACGATCTTGACGATCTGCTGCGCGGGGTTGAGCGCGGCCGAGACCTCGTGGCCCTTGGCCCGCTCCTTGACCCGGGCGACGAAGGCGCGCACCACGGGCAGCGCGACGTCGGCCTCGAGCAGCGCGAGCCGGATCTCGCGCGCCGTCGAGTCGATGTCGGCGTCGGTGAGCCGGCCCTTGCCGCGCAGGTCCTTGAGCGCGCCTGTGAGCCGATCGGAGAGGGATTCGAACATTGCTCCAGACTATCGGGTCTGCTCGTCGTCCGGTGCCGCAGGCGGCGCGGCCTCGGGCAGGACGGCGATGACCGCCTCCTCGGCGCCTGCCCGCACGGCCTGCTCGTCGCCGGGCACCGCCAGGCAGAAGACGTCGACGGCGGTCGCGCCGAGGGTGGCGACCTTGGCCCACCGGACGTCGATGCCCGCGTCGTCGAGGGCACCGGCGACTCGCGCGAGCAGGCCGGGCGTGTCGCCGGAGCGGACCTCGAGGACGACGGTGCCGGGCGCACCGTCGAACCAGCGCAGCCGGGGCGGCGCGGCCACCCGCAGCGGCGGGGCGGCCGCGGTGCCGTCGACGGGGGCCGCCGCCGCGCGCTCGCGGGCCCGTAGCTCCGCGAGGACGTCGGCACCGTCCAGCGCGGCGAGCAGCCGCTGCCGGACGACGGCCGGATCGGGCGGGTCGCCGAACGTAGGGACCACGAGGAACGTGTTGACCGCGGACTCCCCCGCGGCGCCGACGGACGCGCTCTGCACCCGCAGGCCCGCGAGCGCGAGCACCGCGGCCATCCGGGCGAGGACGCCGCGCCGGTCGGGACCCACCACGGCGACGGTGAAGGTGTGCGGCCCGGCCTCCGGCGCCGGGGTGATCCGCACGTGCGTGCCGCCGGCGGCGGCGAGCGCCGCCACCTCCTCGGGCACGGGACCGGGCTGCGGGGCGGGCTGGCCGTCCAGCACGCGGCCGGTGCGGCGGACGAGTTCGCCGATGAGCCGCGACTTCCATTCGCCCCAGACGCCGGGCCCGGTGGCGAGCGAGTCCGCCTCGGCGAGGGCGTGCAGCAGCTCCAACAGGACGGGGTCGTGGCCGATCGTGTCGGCGACCATCTCGATGGTCGCGGGGTCGTCGAGGTCACGCCGGGTGGCGACCGCGGGCAGCAGAAGGTGGTGCCGGACCATCGCGGCGAGCAGGGCGGTGTCCTCGGCGGAGAGCCCGAGCCGGGCGGCGATGGCCTCGGCGAGCTCGGCGCCGATCACGCTGTGATCGCCTCCGCGGCCCTTGCCCAGGTCGTGCAGCAGCGCGCCGAGGACCAGGAGGTCGGGGCGGGCGACGTCGGTGGCGCGATTGGCGGCGTGCGCGGCGGTCTCCATGAGGTGCCGGTCGACGGTCCAGGTGTGCACCGCGTCGCGCGGCGGGAGGTCGCGGACCGCGCCCCACTCGGGCAGCAGGCGCCCCCAGAGGCCGGTGCGGTCGAGGGCCTCGATCACGGGCACGGCGCCGCGCCCGGCCCCGAGCAGCGCGAGCAGGTCGGCGACCGTCTCCGCCGCCCAGGGGCTGCGCGGCGCGGGCGTGACCTCGGCGAGCCGGGCCAGGGTGGACGCCGACATGGGCAACCCGGACGCGGCGGCCGCGGCGGCGACGCGGACGGTGAGGCCCGTGTCGCGGTCCGGCCGGGCGTCGCGGGCGAGGGTGACCTCGCCCGCGTGCTCGACGACGCCCTCGGCGAGGGGCCGCCGCATGGGCGGGCGGCGCAGCCGGGAGAAGCCGCGGCGCGGCAGGGCGTTCTGCGCGGTGCGGATCCCCACGTCGACGGCGTAGGCCACGGTGCGGCCGCTGTCGCTGATGGTGCGGGCCAGGTCGAACCGGTCGCCGAGGCGGAGTGCGGCGCCGATCTCGTCGGCCTCCTGGGCGCGCACCTGGTCGCGGGCGCGGCCGGAGATGCGGTGCAGCTCGGTCCGGACGTCCAGCAGGCGGGAGTACGCGGCGGCGAGGTCGTTGCCGGTGGTGCCGTTCGGGGTGGCCGACGGTGTCGGGATCCCGTCGGTCAACTGGGCGAGCGAGAGGGCCTGGAGCAGCTGCACGTCGCGCATGCCGCCGCGGCCGTTCTTGAGGTCGGGTTCGGCGCGGTGGGCGATCTCCCCCGAGCGGCGCCACCGCTCGCGGGCCTGATCGACGAGGTCGTCGACGCGGGAGCGGATGTCGGCGCGCCACTGCCGGCGCACCCCGCTGATGAGCAGGTTGGTGATCTCCTCGTCGCCGACGATGTGCCGGGCGTCGAGCAGGCCGAGGGCCGCGGTGAGATCGGACTGGGCGACGCGGACCGCCTCGGGCACGGTGCGGACACTGTGGTCGAGCTTGATGTGCGCGTCCCACAGCGGGTACCAGATGCTCTCGGCGACGGCCGTCACGCGTTCCGGGTCAAGCCCGTCGTCGTGCACGAGCAGAAGGTCGAAATCACTGTGCGGCAGCAACTCACGACGCCCCAGGCCGCCGACGGCGACGAGGGCGAGCCCGCTGTCCGGGCCGATGCCGGCGGCGGCGCCGTGCGTCGTGAGCCACACCTCGGCGAGGTCGGCCAGGGCGCCCCGGAGGGCCGCCGGGTCGAGGCGGTGGGGCCCCGATGCCCGGTCGAGGAGGCGGGAGCGGGCGGCGACGAGCTCCTTCGCGCCGCTGGGTCCGCCCCCCGCCTGCCCGCCGCCGGCCGGCGACCCGCTCTCTCCGGTCGTCACGATCGCCCTGTCCGGCACCGACATCGGCGTTCCTACAGGGCCTCGTTGCCGCGCTCGCCGGTGCGCACGCGCACGACGGACTCGACGGGGGTGACCCAGACCTTGCCGTCGCCGATCTTGCCGGTGCGGGCGCCCTCGACGATCACGTCGACCACGCTGTCCACGACGGCGTCGTCGACGACGACCTCGATCCGGACCTTGGGCACGAAGTCCACGGAGTACTCGGCGCCGCGGTACACCTCGGTGTGCCCCTTCTGCCGGCCGTAGCCCTGCACCTCACTGACGGTCATACCGAGGATCCCGGCCTGCTCGAGGCCCGCCTTCACGTCCTCGAGCGTGAAGGGCTTGACGATCGCGGTGACCAGCTTCATAAGAGTTTCCTTCGCTTAAGTCGGTTGTGGATTCAGCTTAGATCCGGTCACCTCAGACCAGGTCGTACGCCGTCTCGGCGTGCTCGGAGTTGTCGATGCCGTCGGCCTCGGCCTCCTTGTCGACGCGCCAGCCGAGCGGCTTGAGCGCGAAGGCGATGACCGCGGTCAGGACGGCGGTGAAGGCCAGGGCGACCGCCGCGATGACGATCTGCACGACCAGCTGCTTGTAGTCGCCGCCGTAGAAGAGGCCGGTGTCCTTGGCCAAGAAGCCCAGGGCGACGGTGCCGATCACGCCGGCCACCAGGTGCACGCCCACCACGTCGAGCGAGTCGTCGAAGCCGAACTTGGACTTCAGGCCCACACCGAAGGCCGCGGCGACACCGGCGACGACGCCCAGGATGAGGGCGCCCACGGGGGTCACGTTCGCGCAGGCCGGGGTGATGGCGACGAGGCCGGCGACGACGCCCGACGCGGCGCCCACCGTGGTGGCGTGGCCGTCGCGGAACTTCTCCACCGCGAGCCAGCCGAGCATCGCGGCGGCGGTGGCGGCGGTCGTGTTGACCCAGGCCAGGCCCGCCGTGGCGTTGGCGCCGAGCGCGGAGCCGGCGTTGAAGCCGAACCAGCCGAACCACAGGAGGGCGGCGCCGAGCATCACGAACGGGATGTTGTGCGGACGGTACGACTGCTTGCCGAAGCCCAGGCGCTTGCCGACGATGATCGCCAGCACGAGGCCCGCGATGCCGGCGTTGATGTGCACCACGGTGCCGCCGGCGAAGTCGATGGGCGCCACGGTGGCGTGGCCGTCGGTGGTGCCGAACATCTTCGCGGCGATGCCGCCCTCGGCGCCCGACAGCAGGCCGCCGCCCCACACCATGTGCGCCAGGGGCAGGTACACGATGGTCGTCCAGATGCCGGTGAACAGCAGCCACGTCCCGAACTTCACGCGCTCGGCGAGCGCGCCCGAGATCAGCGCGACGGTGATCACGGCGAAGGTCAGCTGGAAGCCGGCGAAGACGATCGCCGGGAGGCCGCTCCCCGCGGCGTTGAGCACCACCAGGGTGTCCTCGCCCGACGTCTTGGTCTCCATCAGCTGGTCGAGGCCGAAGTATTTGAAGGGGTTGTCGAACAGCCCGAGGTAGTTGCCCTCCCCGGAGAACGACATCGAGTAGCCCCACAGCACGTAGATCACGGAGACCAGGCCCAGCGAGCCGATCGACATCATCATCATGTTGAGCACGCTCTTCTGGCGGGAGAGACCGCCGTAGAAGAACGCGAGGGCGGGTGTCATGAGCAGCACCAACGCCGCGGACGTCAGCATCCACGCGGTGGTGCCGGAGTCGACCTTGCCGAACAATTCGTCGGGCACAGAAGCCAAGAGCACGGGAAACCTCCTCGGGCGCGCCGCGGTTGCGGTGCGAGTGAGAACAGCTTCTGCGGCCGCGGTTTCCCGGCGGGGGCGCTCGTGTTGCTCGTGTGTAACCGGTCGGCCCGGGTTCGGGCCGTTCGGTTACGCCCGTGTTTCCGACGGTGCCTCCCCGCCGGCGCCCTCCGCGTCGGGATACCGGGGAATGGGCTGGCCCGCACCGGTCGTGACCAGCTGCGGGATGCTGGTCCGCACGTAGAAGCTCCAGCCGCGCGAGCAGGCCTCGAAGCATTCGGACTCGACGGTCAGCCCGACGTGGGTGAGCCGCAGCTCGGTGCCGCGGTCCACCGGCGTGAGGTCGATGATCACGTCGGTGTCGCGCCATTCGTGGCGGTCCTCGATGAAGGTCATCTCGCAGTCCACGGCGTGCCAGGTGACCCGGGTGGGGCTCACCTCGGTCACCCGGAACCGGCAGAACCGGATTCCCTCCTTGGTCCGGGAGGTCTCGCCGGGGTACGCGGCGTCGTCGGTGAAGACGAACTCGTCGCCGACGGCCGCGGAGTGGCCGATGAGGTTCTCGGTCCACCATCCGCGCACGTCCAGGACCGCGGCGAGGACGTGTTCCGGCGCGCGGTCGATCGTCACGGCGGCGGTCAGGTACTGGGTGTTCTCCATGATCGACATGATCTGGCTCCTTCGGTAGGGGTCGTCCACCCCACCTACGGATGGGCGCGCCCGGAATCGACATCCGCCGCGAAGAAGTTCTCCGGCCGGTGTCCGCCGCGCAGCTCGTGAACCCGTCGGGCCAGGTAGGCACGCTCGGGGTCGGTGGGTGCGATCGCCAGGGCCTCCTCGTACGCCGCGCGGGCCTCGGTCGTGCGGCCGGCCCGCCGCAGCAGGTCGGCGCGGGTCGCGGGCAGCAGGTGGTAGCCGTCGAGGGCGCCGGTGGCGGCGAGCCCGTCCACGATCGCGAGGCCCGCGGGCGGACCGTCGGCCATGGCGACCGCGACGGCCCGGTTGAGCTCGACGACGGGTGACGGCGTCGTGCGGGCGAGCTCGGCGTACAGCGCGGCGATCTGCCGCCAGTCGGTGCGCCGCGCGTCCGGGGCAGTCGCGTGGCAGGCGGCGATCGCCGCCTGCACCTGGTAGGGGCCGGGCCGCCCGGCGGCGAGCGCCGCGTCGAGTAGGGCCAGGCCCTCCTCGATCAGCGCCCGGTCCCAGCGGCTCCGGTCCTGCTCCTCGAGCGGCACGAGCACCCCGTCGCGCACCCGGTGGGCGCGGCGCGCCTCGCTGAGCAGTATGAGGGCGAGCAGGCCGCGCGCCTCGGGCTCGTCGGGCAGCAGCCGGTCCAGCACGCGTCCGAGGTGTAGGGCCTCACCGGTGAGGTCGCGGACGCCGTCGACCTCGTCGTAGCCCTCGTTGAAGATCAGGTACACGACGGCCAGCACCGCGGGGAGTCGCTGCGGCAGCAGGTCCGGCGGCGGGACGCGGTACGGGATCCCCGCCTCGGCGATCTTCCGCTTGGCCCGGACGATCCGCTGGGCCGTCGCCGACTCGGTGGTGAGCAGCGCGGCGGCGATCTCGCCGGTAGTGAGCCCGGCGAGGGTGCGCAGCGTGAGGGCGACGCGGGCGGCGAGCGGCAGCGCGGGGTGGCAGCAGGTGAAGATCAGGCGCAGCCGCTCATCGGGGATGTGCTCCGGCGGCTCGTCCTCCCCCGCGCCCGCGAGCGCCGCGAGCCGGCGCGTCCGTTCGCGACCGGTGGCGTCGTGCCGCAGGCGGTCCCGCGCCTTGTTCCGGGCGGTGATGGTGAGCCACGCGCCGGGCCGCGGCGGCACGCCGTCCCGGGGCCAGGTCGCGAGGGCGGCGGCGAAGGCCTCCTGTGTGCAGTCCTCGGCCAGGTCCCAGTCGCCGGTGAGTCCGATCAGGGTGGCGACGACCTGGCCCCACTCGGCCCGGTACGCGTCGGCGACCGCGCGTTGCACCGCGTCGGGGGCGGTCATTCCCAGACGGGCCGGACCTCGACGCACCCGCGGGCCGCGTACGGGTGGTTCGCGGCGATCGCGAGGGCCTCGTCGAGGTCGGCGCACTCGATGATGTCGATCCCGCCGACGACGTCCTTGGTCTCCGCGAACGGCCCGTCGGAGACGAGGGTCTCGCCGCCGCGCACCCGGACGGTGGTCGCGTCGGCGACGGGACGCAGCCGGGCCCCGCCGAGCATCGCCCCGCGGCGTCGGAGGTCCTCGTCGTAGGCGCGGTAGTCGGGGTCGGCGGCGATCTCCTCGTTGGTCGGCGAGCCGTCCTCGTCGTCGCAGATCAGCAGCACGTACTTCACGACTCGATTATGCGCCCGCGGTGCCGATCCCGCGGGCCCCGAGCCAGCGCTCGATCTCGTCGCCGGCGAGCGCCGCGGCCGTCCGCTCGGCCGCCGTGAGGGCCGCGCCGAAGTGCTTCCCGCGCACCCGTACGTGCTCGACGTCGTCGGTCCCCAACGCCGCGACCATCGCGCGGGCGTCGTCGGGGAAGCACGCCTGATCGCCGGTGATCTCGACGAACAGGGTCGGCACGGTGACGGCGGGGGCGCAGCGCAGGAAGCCGGCGTTGCTGCTGAGCGCCGACCACGTGGACAGCCACGCGTCGGGGGTGGTCAGCCGCCCGAAGCCCACGACGCCGTAGTCGGTGAGGTCGGGCCGGGAGCCGAACAGCGAGCCGTAGGGCCGGTCGTTCGGGTCGAGCGACGGGTCCGTGCAGCGCAGGTCGGCGTCGGTGCGGTGCACCGTGATGAACTCGGTGGCCAGCGCGTCGCGGCGGTCGGCGGGGTCGCCGGACTCCGCGAACCGCTGCTGGGCGGCGCGGGCCCGGGCCACCCGCTCGCGCGCGAGGGCGTCGATCCGCTCCACCCGCGCGCGTTGGGCCGCGCGGTAGCGCTGCACGAACTCGGGCGGGTAGGTGCTCGGGGCGGGCGCGGGCGCGTAGCCGTTGTCCGGGTTGAAGGGGTCGAGCTCGGGCAGGATCGAACGGGGGTCGTCCTCGTCGGCGACCGACGGGTCGATCATCCGGAGCAGCAGTTCGCCCTGTCCGGGGTGCGGCGCCATGAACACCACGAGGTCGGGCGCGGGCATCCGCGCGTCGCGCAGCTTCACGGGCTTGCCGCTCGGGGTCCGCGCGAGCCGTTCGTGGGCGGGCAGGCCGGCCTGTTCCATGTAGAAGGCGGCCAGCGCGCCGCCGCCGGAGTGGCCGACGGCGATCACGGTTCCGAAGCCCTCGTCGCGCAGGAAGGCGTGGCCGGCGGCCATGTCGAGCAGCGCCTGCTCGTGCAGCAGCGTCAGGTCGTTGCCCTGGGTGCGGCTGCCCTGGGTCCAGACCGCGACGCCGCGGCGCAGGAACTCGGGCACCAGGACGTGGTGCGCGAAGTCCTGCCGGGGGTGCATGAGGAAGGCGACGGCGTTCGCGCCGGGCACGGTGCGGAGCAGGCCGGATACCTTGGCCCCGTCGACGGTGCTCAGCTCGACGGGGGTGGTGACGGTGCCGTCGGGCACGGCCTCGGCGTCGAGGTAGCGGCCCGCGCCGAGGCCGGTGGCGGCGTCCGCGCGCTCGGCGGTGGTCACCGGTCCACCACCCGGAGGGCGTCCTTGTCGTGCTGCGCGACGCGCGAGTCCTCCAGGCCCGCGAGGGCGCTGTACCAGACGGCGTGCCGGCAGCCGGTGGCGCGGCGATCGATCGCGATCTCCTCCGGCCGGGTGATCCGGAAGTACGGACCGACCCGCACGATCTCGTTGCGCGGCTCGGCGCCGGCGACCTTGAGGACGCCCTCGTTCTCGGGGACGTCGAGGACGTAGATGCGGCTCATCGGACCTCGGCCTCCTCGTCGGCGTTCCACGCGGCGTCGCCGGTCGCATCGCCGGTCGCGGCGAGCCCGGCCAGCTCCCGCTGCCGTTCCTCCCACCTCTCGGCCTTCTCCACGATCAGCTCGGCCTTGCGCAGCAGGAGCGCGTCCATCGACGGTGCGCCGCCCGAGACCACGTCGCACAGCGCCTCCAGGGTGAGGGCGGCGTCCAGGTCCTCCTGGGGCGTTACGGGGCGCAGGGCGCGGGTGATCTCGATCATGTAGCCGTTGGGATCGTGGGTGTAGATCGACTCGATGGTCTCGTGCATCACCTGCATCTCACACGGCCAGTCCGAATCATCCAGGCGGCGGCGGTATTCGAGCAGATCCTCCTCGCTGTTCACGTGGATGGCCAGGTGGCGCGAGTTCTTGAAGAACTCGGGCGTGCCCTGCGGCAGCCGCGCCCAGGAGTCGCCGGGCGCGGTCTGATCGCCGAAGGGCTCGAGGCCGAAGTAGTAGAAGAACGCCATCCGGTCGCCGTTGCCGATGTCGAAGAAGAAGTGGATGAAGTCGGGATGGTTCTCGGGGCCCCAGCCCGCGGCGCAGATCGAGTGGACGATGGGGAACTTGAGCACGCCGTTGTAGAAGTTCACGGTGCCGACGGGGTCGAAGGTCGGGAAGGCGGCGTGGTCGACGCCCTGGACGCGGTGCTCGGAAGTGCTGGCGGACATGTCTTCTCCTTATCCGGTGACGAGTGGGGTCAGGCGCCGGCGGCGGCCGGGGCGGCGGCGTCGGCGCGCAGCAGCGAGCCGGCGCCGGGGATGTCGACGGTGGCGCCGACGGAGCGCAGGATGCGGTAGGCGCCGGCGGTGGCGGCGGTGATCACGGGGATGCCGAACTCGTCCTCGGCGGCCTGGACCAGGTCGAGCGAGGGCATCTGGACGCACGCGGAGAGCACGAGCGCGTCGACGCCGGTGAGATCGAGGCTGCGCGCGGCCTCCATGACGCGGTCGCCTGGGATGCAGCCGACCTCGGCGTTGTCGGCCACCTCGAGAGCGCGCCAGTCGGTCACCGTCAGTCCCTCGTGCTCGAGGTAGGCCATCACCTGCTCGGCGAGCGGGCGCAGGTACGGGGTGACGACGGCGATCCGCGTGGCGCCCATGTCGCCGAGGGCGTCCACGAGGGCGCCGGCGCTGGAGAGCACGCGGGCGTCGCTGCCGCCCTCCGAGAGCTGCTCGGCGATCTTCGCCTCCACGCCGTGGTGCTCGCCGAGGCCGGTGGACATGATCGCGACGAGGCAGGCGTAGAGCATCGCGTCGACGCCCGCGTCACCGAGCTCGATGACGCAGCGCTCGCGCTGGGCGTTCATGGCGCGCAACTGCTCCGGGGAGACCTTCTGCATCCGCATGCGGCTGGAGTGGAAGGTGAACGTCTCCTCCGGGTGCCGGCCGAGGATCCGCGGCATCTCGGTCTCGACGGTGACGTTCGAGCTGGGGACGACCAGTCCGATCCGGATGGGCGTGGCGCTCATGGTGCTCCTCTGCGTGTGGTTCGTCGTTCCCTTCCAGTATTCGACGCCTTCGTAAAATTGTCAACACCAATGTTGACTGGTCGACGTCGCCGTCGCAAACCGGGTCGAGAAACGCCACTCGCCCGGCCGATGCGGCCGGGCGAGTGCGTGTGTTCGGTTGTGGGAACGGACGTCAGATCAGCGGCTCCAGGCGGTCCAGGCGGTCCCGGATCTCCGAGAGCAGCCCGGCGGGCCCGGAGGCCCCGTCGCCGGACTCCGGAACGCACAGCATGCGTCGGGCCAGCGCCGCGACGGTGTCCACGATGGCCTTGACCTCGACGGCGTCGGCGGGCCGCGCCCACCAGGCCACCCAGTTGCACATGCCGAGCAGGCTCAGCGCCGCGGTACGGGCGTCGACGGGGACGAACTCCCCCTTCTTGACGCCCTCCTCGATGATCGCGATCGTCTCGCGCAGCACCTGCCGCTTGGCGCGCGCGTGCACCGCGCCCGCCTCCTCCGGCAGCATCATCTCGGACCGGTCCAGGATCCGGAACTGGCTCGGGTGCTCGGCGCGCTGCTGGACCAGCTGCTCGGTGAGCAGCGTGATCTTCTCCGTCGGCGCCAGGTCCGACCGGTTGCGCAGTTCCTCGATCACGTCGGCGAGATCCTTGGAGACCCGCTCGACGAGCATGACCAGCAGGTCCTCCTTGCTGCTGAGGTAGTGGTACAGCGCCGGCCGGGAGACCCCCACCGCGTCGGCGATGTCCTGCAGGCTGGTCGCGTCGTACCCCTTGACCGCGAACAGGTCCGTCGCCGCGTCCAGCACGTCCCCGACGATCAGATCCCGCCGCCGCGATCCGCGGCCCGGTTTCTCCACTGTCGACATGTCGACGACCCTATCCCGCGGCGCGGCCGGCCGCCGGGACGCTCATGCCGTGAGCACCACCGCGTCGGCCCGCCCCACGGCGACGGCGGCGGCCGCCTCGGTGCGCAGCGAGTCCGGGACCTCCACCACCACGGTCTTGCCCGCCCAGCGGATCCGCTCGGCCAGGTCGATCCGCGCCCCCACCGCTGCGGGGTCCGACGGTCCGCCCACCACGACCACCGGGCCCGGGGCGGTGGCCGCGTCCGCGACGAAGGCGTCGTGCCCGGCCTCCCAGGCCGCGCCGCCGTTCCACGCGACCCGGGTCGCGTCCTGGAGTTCGTCGACGCCGATCACCTTCGACGGTGCGCGCAGCGCCTCGGTCTCCAGCGGCAGGTCCAGCACCCAGTCGTCGACGCCGCTCCAGTCCCCCGGCGGCTCGGCGCCGAGGCCGCGCAGCGCGACGGTGGCCGCCTCCGGGAACTCGGCCGCGTAGTGCTCGATCCCGAGGTTCCCCGCCCGGGTCATGTACGACAGCGCAGTGGCCTCCGGCGCCGCGCCGGCGCGGTCGCGGAAGCTGGTCCACCAGTTCTGCGAGCGCGCGGCGAGGTGCTTGAAGCGCTGCACCGAGGGGCGGCGGGCGGCCTCGTAGGCGGCGAAGGCCGCGTCGGTGTCGGCGTGCGCGGCGAGCGCCGCGGCGAGGGCGATGGCGTCCTCGATCGCCAGCTTGGTGCCGGAGCCGATCGTGTAGTGCGCAGTGTGCGCCGCGTCGCCGATCAGCACCACGTTGCCGGTGGACCAGCGGTCCAGGGTCACCGTCGGGAACTGCGCCCAGCGCGTGCGATTGGCGAGCAGCTCACCGCCGTTCAGCTCGCGGGCGAACACCCGCTCGAGGTGCTTCAGGCTCGCGGTGTCCGACTCCCCCGCGGGCGTCGCCGCGGCGTTGGCCGCGAGCCCCGCGGCCTCCCAGGTGATGTCGTCGGCCTCGATCAGGAAGGTGCTGCGGTCGTCGGCGTAGGGGTACGCGTGGACCACGAACAGCTCGTCGCCCTCGCCGCGCCAGGTGAAGTTGGCGTTGTCGACGGCGAAATCGGTCCCGCACCACATGAAGTGCAGGCGGCCGTAGTCGACGTGCACGCCCAGTCCGTCCGCCACGGCGTCGCGGACGGCACTGCGCGCGCCGTCGGCGGCGACGATCACGTCGGCCGAGACGTCGTCGAGGCCCGCCTTCACGCCGCTGCGGATCTCGACGCCCACCTCGAGCGCCGCCTTGGTGAGCACCTCGAGCAGCGCGGCCCGGCCGATCGCGAGGTTCCGCGCGCCGTGCAGGCCCACGTCGCCGGCGTCGGTGCGCAGCACGAGCGAGTGGCCGCCGTGGCTGACCTCGCGCATCCGGTCCGCGGTCTGCGGGTCGCCCTTGGCGAGGTTGCTCATCGTGGCCTCGGTGAGCCCGACGCCGAACCCGAAGGTCTCGCTACTGCTGTCGGTCCGCTCGTACACGGTGACGAGGGCGTTCGGGTCGGCGAGCTTGATCAGGCGCCCGGCGGCGAGGCCGGCGGGGCCGCCGCCGATGATCGCGACGGTGCGGCCGGGGGTGGTGTGGGTGGTCATGGCGGTCTCCTATCGGGCGGTGGCGGACTGGTCGGCGGCGAGCTGGTCCGCGATGCGCTCGCGGAGGTCCTTCTTCGACACCTTGCCCACGTTGGACAGGGGGAACTCGGTGACGACCTCGATCCGCTCGGGCAGCTTGTACTTCGCGAGGCCGTGGCCGAGCAGGAACTCGCCGAGCGTGGCGACGGTCGGGGCCTCGGCACCGTCGTCGACGATGAGGTAGGCGCAGGCGCGCTCGCCGAGCACCGGGTCGGGCATCGCGACGAGCGCGGCGCTGACGACGTCGGGGTGGCGCAGGATGACCTCCTCGATCTCCTCGGCGTGGATCTTCTCGACGCCGCGGTTGATCACGTCCTTGATCCGCCCCTCGATCGAGTAGACGGTGACGCCGCCGATCACGTGCGCGCGGGCGAGGTCACCGGTGCGGTAGAAGCCGTCGGCGCTGAAGGAGTCGCGGTTGTGCCGGTCGGCGCGGTAGTAGCCGCGGATCGTGTACGGGCCGCGGGCGCAGAACTCGCCGATCTCGCCCGGCGCAACCGGATCGTCGCCGCCCACCTCGGCGATCCGCACCTCATCGGCGGGCGAGACGGGTGCGCCCACGCTGTGGTGCCGCACGTCCTCGCCGGCGCCGGCGGGCGTCACCAGGAACATGCCCTCGGCCATGCCGAACATCTGCCGGACGGCGATGCCGAGCTCGTCCCGCAGTCGCTCAGAGACCTCCTCGGGCAGCGCCTGTCCGCCGACCACGAAGTCCGCGATCGAGGTCAGGTCGGTGGTGCGGCTACGCGGATCCTCCAGCAGCCGCACCGCGACGGCGGGCGGGACCAGCGGCAGCGACGTCGGGCGCTCGGCGGCGATGAGGTCGAGCAGGTCGGAGGTCCGCGCGGACGGGGCGAGCACCAGCTGGGCGCCGGCGAGGATCGCGGGCTGCACCGCGAGGCCGATGCCGGCGTTGTGCATCACGGGCAGCGGGTACAGCAGCTTGGTGTCGCCGTCGTAGCCGAGCGCCTCCGCCCAGGCGACCGAGTTGTGGACGTACTCCTCGTGCTGCCGGGCCGCCACCTTGGGCAGGCCCGTCGTGCCGCCGGAGAGCTGGAAGACGGCGATCTGCGCGGGATCCACCGCCGGCGGCGCGGGGGCGGTGGCGCCGAGCTCGGACAGGCGCTCCAGGGTGGGGGTGTCGCCGATCGCGTCGCCGCGGGCCACGACGACCACGGGCAGGGCGCCGGACTCGTGCAGCGCACGGGCGACGGCCAGGGTCTCGCCCGCACCGTGGTCCGCCTGCACGATCGTCGCGCGGGCGCCGACGTGCTGCGCGAGCAGGCCGATCTCGCGCTCGCCGTGCTGCGGCAGGGTGCACACCGGGCGCAGTCCCGCGATCAGGGCGCCCAGGTAGGCCACGACGGTCTCGGCCACGTTCCCCATCTGGAACATGACCGGCTCGCCCGGCTCCAGGTCGGTGCCCGCGAGCAGGCCCGCGCCGAACGCCCGCGCCCGGCCGAGCAGCTCGCCGTGCGTCCACCGGACCTCCGGCGTGATGAGGCCGGGGCGTTCGGCGAACCGCGCGAGCGCGTCCGTCAGCTCGTCGGGCAGCGACCTGCCGCGCCACAGGCCGTCCGCCCGGTACCGGGCGACGTACTCGTCGGGATAGGAGACCAACCCGGCCTCGTGCGCCGAGCGGGTGGGAGACTGCACATCGTTCTCTGACATGTTTGTCAATTTATCAACGTGACTGTTGCCACACAAGGGGTCCGCGGAGTTTTCTTGACATTGCCGACGAAACTTCACCATCGGCGTAACCTCACTCGCGAACGCCGGCCGTCCACCGTCCGCGTCGACCATCCAAGGAGCACCGCATCATGACGACCACCTCCGCAGTTTCCTCCACGACCATCGACGCCGCAGGCGGTCCGCTCGCGGCACGCGTGGCTGAGGCGCCGGGCGATCCGCGCGCCCTGATCGTCGCGATCCACGGCGGCACTTACGATTCCGAGTACTTCCAGGTCGGCGCGGATTCGTTGCTCACCCTGGCCCCGGAACACGGGTACACGGTCGTCGCGATCGACCGACCGGGCTACGGCGGCAGCGCGACGGTCCCCGCGGAGCGGCTCGGCTTCGACGAGCAGTCCACGCTCCTGGCGGCCGCGGTCGACGCGCTGCGCGCGCAGTACGACCTGCCGACGGTGCTCGTCGGCCACTCGATCGGCGGCATGCTCGCGCTGCTCACCGCCACCAAGACCGCCGAAGCGCCCGCGGGCGTGGAGATCAGCGGGCTCGGCGAGCTGTGGCAGCCGGGCATCCGCGAGATGTGGGGCGGCCTGCGCGGCGACGCCCCCGCGATCGCGCTGCCCGCCGCGGCCCACGCCGGCGTCATGCTCGGCCCCGACGGGTCGTTCACCCCCGCGCACGTCGCCCGCGACGCCGAGCTGCTGCGCCCGATGCCGATGCCGGAGCTCTGCGACGTGGTGAACTGGGCCGACCGTCTCCCCGCCGTCGGCGCGTCCGTCACCGCGCCGGTCCAGGTGACCTTCGCCGAGCACGACAAGATCTGGCGCTCCGACGACGAGGCGCGCGCGGCCCTGACCCGGCACTTCACCGCCGGCCCGATCGACGTGCGCGTGATGGGCGGCGTCGGCCACTCCATCGAGCTGCACAGCTGCGCCCGCGAGTACACGCTGGCCCAGCTGGATTTCGTGGAGCGGTCGATCGCCTGAACCGACGACGGCGCCCCGCACCGGAACCCTCCGGCGCGGGGCGCTGTCGTGTTCGGGCCCGACCGGGCGCGTGCCCTACCCGAGCAGGGCGTCGACGAAGGCCGCCGGCTCGAACGGAGCGAGGTCGTCGGCGCCCTCGCCGAGGCCGACGAGCTTCACCGGAACGCCGAGCTCGTGCTGCACGGCGTAGACGATGCCGCCCTTGGCGGTGCCGTCGAGCTTGGTGAGGACGACGCCGGTGATGTCCACGACCTCGGCGAAGACCTTCGCCTGCGCGAGGCCGTTCTGGCCGATGGTGGCGTCCAGGACGAGCAGCACCTCGTCGACCTTGGCCTTCTTCTCGACGACGCGCTTGACCTTGTCCAGCTCGTCCATGAGGCCGGTCTTGGTGTGCAGGCGGCCGGCGGTGTCGATGAGCACCACGTCGACGCCCTCCTCGGTGCCCTTCGCGACGGCGTCGAAGGCGACGGCGGCGGGGTCGGCGCCCTCCCTGCCGCGCACCACTTCTGCGCCCACGCGCTCGCCCCAGGTCTGCAGCTGGTCGGCCGCGGCGGCGCGGAAGGTGTCGGCGGCGCCGAGCAGCACGCGCCGGCCGTCGGCCACGAGTACCCGGGCCAGCTTGCCCGTGGTGGTGGTCTTGCCGGTGCCGTTCACGCCCACCACCAGCAGCACCGACGGTGCGCCGGCGTGCGGCAGGGCCTTGATGCTGCGGTCGTACTCGGGGTGCAGCTCCTCGATCAACACCTGACGCAGCAGCGCGCGCGCCTCGGCGGCGCTGGAGACGCCCTGCGTGGCGATGCGGTCGCGCAGCTTCTCGACCACGGCCATCGTCGTGGGGGTGCCGAGGTCCGCGAGGAGCAGCGTGTCCTCGATCTCCTCCCACGACTCCTCGTCGAGGTCGCCCGCGCCGAGGAGGCCGAGCAGCGACGCGCCGACCGTCGACTGCGAGCGCGCGAGCCGGCCCTTGAGCCGGTCCAGCCTGCCCTCCGTCGGGGCGATCTCGTCCAGCTTCGGGGCCGACGGTGCCGCCTCCGCGGGGGCCTCAACCTCTACCGGCGCCGCCGGCGGAGCGGGCGCCGCGGGCGCGGTCGCCTCGGGAGACGCGGTCGGCTCTACCGGCGCCGCGGGTGCAGCCGGAGCCGCGGGCGCCTCAGGCTCGGCGGGCGCCTCGGGCGCGGCCTCCGGCGCCTCGTCCTCGATGTGCTCGATCTCGGTCGGGGCGGACGGCGCGACGTTCGCGATGCCGGGGTCGATCTCCTCGGCCTCGGCGAGGCGCGCGTCGGCCTGCACCTGCGCCGCTTCGGCGGCCTCCTGCTCGCGCGACTCCTGCAGGTCCTTGAGGGAGACGTGCGGCGCCGCGTCGGGCGCAGGCACCGTCTTCGGGGCGGGCGGCGCCTTCGGCACCAGCGGCGCGGGCTCGGCCTCGCGCGTGCCCTCACTGAAGGTGAAGCCACCGCCGGCCTTGTACCCGCCCGACTTGTCGAGGCTCTTGGGCTCGGTCGTCTCCTCCTTGAGCGAGACGCGCCGTCGCTTGTTGAGGTAGAGGCCGGTCGCCAGCGCCGCCAGAACGACGAGGACGGCGACGACGGCGATGATGATGGCGATGGCCGAAGTACTCACGCCACGACTCTAGTCAACGTGCCCGGCCCGCCCGGGGCGCCCGTCGCGACCGACGGAACTCGCGGGCGACGGCGCGATCGAGATCACGGATCCCGGATCGCGGTGATCGGAACTCTTCGCAGGCCGTACGACCGCAACTAGCGTTCAGCTTCCATCGGGCCCCTCCACCTCCTGACGAAAGCGAGATCGCCCCATGCGCACCACCTTCTCCCGCCGCGCCGTCATCGCCGCCGTGGCCACGACCGCCGCGGCGGCGGCCACCGTCGTCGCCACCCCGGCCGCGAACGCCGAGACCCTCACGGGCACCTTCTCGATCGACTCCGGTTCGTACTTCCGGATGATCCTGCCGAGTGGAAGCACGTCGGGGCCGTTCCTCGCGAACGGCAACTCGACCAATTCGGACAAGACGATCACCCCGCTGTCCGGCTCACTCACCTCCGGCTCCTACCAGGGGCAGGTCACGTCCGCGCGTACCTTCTTCGGCTCGGACTTCACGACCTCGACGAAGGCGACCGACCCGCAGACCGGGTCCGCCACCGCCGTCCCGACCATCACCCGCAACGGCTCGTCGCTGTCCGGCGATCTGTCGGCCTTCGGCGTCGCCTGGAACGGCCAGGTCTTCAACCAGGGCGCCCCGAAGCCCGGCGGCGGCCTCCCCGGCAAGACCAGCCGCGTGACCGGCACGATCAACGGCTCCAGCTACTCGATCACGTGGACCAGCCAGATCGTCGGCGGGCCGTTCAACAACTTCACCGGCCTGTGGCATCTCACCGGTACGTACAGCAAGTAGCGGCACCCGGCGCGGCCGCGCTCCTCGGGGGCGTCCCCCGGCTGCGCGCCGTCGCGCCTCCGCGCACCGCGGCGGTCCCCACCGGCCGACGGTGGCCGGCCTGGTTCCTGCTGATCGCGGGCATCGCCCTCGCTCTCGGCTCCGTCGCCGGCGGCCTTCCCACCACGACGGCGGGCGCGACGAAGATGCTCGACGCCTTCGCACCGCACCTGACCGACGAGTCCCTCGCCCGGCTCGACGGGGACGTCGAGGCGATCGCCCGGTTCGGCGCGGCCGCCCGCGCGGAGGCCGCGGCCGGAAGGCTCGCGGCGGCGCCGCGGACCGTCGACTACGCGGACCGGTCCGCCGACGTCGAGGCGAACGCGCGGGAGCAGCTCTCCTCGGCGCGGGCGGCGAAGCCCGACGTCGACGCGCTGGCCCGGATCCGCGGCCTGAGCACGCTCCCCCAACTGCTCCTGCTGGTCGGGATCGCGCTGGCCGTGGCCGGGGCGGTCCTGCTCCGCTCCCGGTCCGCCCCGCCGCGTCGGTGGGCGACCGCCGCCTCGGCGCTCTGCGCGGTGGCGCTGGTGGTCCACCCGTTCGCCTCCGGCCTGGTCGCCGGTGCGCCGTCCGCCGGCCGGGTGGTCGACCGGTTCGCGCCGATCATGACCGAGCAGCAGGTGGTGCGCCTGCAGCGCGACTTCCTCGCGCTGGTCGGCGCGGTCGGCGAGATCGACCGCGGTACGACGGTCCGCCGCACCCCCGAGATCCGGGCCTTCACCGCCTCCTGGCAGACGGTGTCCTCCGATCTCGCCTCGCTCACCGGCGCGATCAACGACAACCTCCCCGACTACCGGCGGCTGGCCTCCACCAACGCCGCCCTGCCGGTCCCCGGCGGCACCTTCGCGGCCCTGCCCTGGGCGGAGCTCGTCCTGGGCCTCGCCGTCGGCGGCGCCGTGCTCGGAACCCGACGAAAGGCCCTGCCGTGACATCCCGTCCGATCTCCCGACGGTCCGTCGCCCTCGCACTGGTGGCCGTCGCGGCGGCGACCTCCGCCGCCTGCGGCTCCTCCGCGCCTGCGCAGCCCGAGGCCGCCGAGCAGCTCATCGGGCTGTTCCGGTTCACGCCGGGCGGTTTCGCCGACGGGAAGCCGACGGGCACGTACTTCAAGATGGCGATCGTCGGCGGCACCGCCGACGGGCCGTTCGTCAACAACGCCAACTCGCCGATCGACGAGGGCCGCGTGACGGCCCTGAAGCCGGGCACCGCGGGCGGGCTCCGTACTGGTGCCTACCAGTCAGAGGCGAAACCCGGTTTTCGCAACGGTGATTCGCTGTCCGGCTCGGTGATCACGCCGACGAAGTTCTTCGACGTGCTCTTCGGCATCTCCACGAACGCCGTCGATCCGCAGACCCGCGCCGCGCTGCCGGCACCGTCGGTGACGCGCACCGGGACGAAGCTGACCGCGGACGTCTCCGCCTGGGCGGCCTCCTGGAACAACCAGGAGTTCAACCAGGGCGCACCGAAGCCGGTGCCCCGCACCGACGCCGCCGCGGCCGGCCAGGAGCAGGTCGGGAAGGCCTGGGACGTCGTCTCGCAGCGCTGGCTCGCGCAGCCCGCGGCGGCGAAGGCCGACGGTCCCACCGCGACCGGCACCTTCGATCCCGCGACGCGGCGCTTCACCCTCGACTGGACCAGCCACATCCAGGGCGGCCCGTTCAACGACTTCACCGGCGTCTGGCACCTGGAGGGCGCCTTCGAGCCCGGACCGCCGCCCACCGCCGCCGGCGCGACCGCACCCGCCCACTCCTCCGCACCGAAGAAGGCCCCATGACCCGCATCCCGCCCGCGCTCGCCCGCACCGCCGTCGCCGCCGCGCTCGCCGTGACCGTCCCCGTCGCCGGTACCGCGGCGGCCGCGCCCACGCCCAAGCCCGCCCCGTCGCCGGGCAGCTCCCCCGCGTCGGCGAGCGCGGCGGCGAAACCCTCTCGACCGGCGACGCCCTCGGTGGTCAAGCCCTCCGGCGCGGCGATCCCGTCCGGCCCGGCGAAGCCCTCCGGCTCGGCGGCCACCTCGGGGGCGGTCTCGACCGTCGTACCGGGCGTGAACCCCGCCGACATCCAGTGCCCGCTCGGCTGGCCGAAGCCGCGGGAGAAGGGCGGCCTCGCCTCGCTGATCCTGCTGGCGCCCGCTGCCGGCGCCTTCACCGACGAGGCCTTCGCGGCGGGCCAGGCCTACGACCCGATCCTCAGCCTGTTCGGCCCGTTCCTCGCCGCGATCAAGCCCGTGATCGAGCAGTCGCAGCCCGCCCTCGCCGGCCCCGTCGGCGCGCTCAACGCCGCGGAGCAGGCGGTCTACGACGCGATCAAGCCCCTGTACGCGCAGTACCGCCCGAAGGTGATAGAGGCGCTCACCAAGGCCGGCGACGACCTCGCCCCCGCACTCCAGGAGCTCGCCGCCACCCCGGCGGCCGCGTGCCTCGTCGCCTGGGAGGACCAGGTGCTCACCGGCCTGCAGACCGGGAAGTGGTCCCCCATCGCCACCGGCGGCCTGGCCGCGCTCGCCGAGCTCGCGGCCAGCGGCAAGGGCGGCGGTCCGACGGCGACGAAGCCCGGGCCCGCGAAGACAGTGCCTGCGAAGCCCGCGACCGCGAAGCCCGCCGGGACGGCCGTCGCCGCGACGCCGCGGTGATCGAACTCTCCGGGGTCACCGTCCGCTACGGCGCGACGGTGGCCGTCGAGGACGTGACCTTCACGGCACCGTCGGGCGAGGTAACGGGACTGATCGGCCCGAACGGCGCCGGGAAGTCGACCACCCTGCGGCTCATCGCCGGTCTCGAGCGGCCCTCGTCCGGCACGGTCACGATCGACGGGCAGCGGTACGACGAGCTCGCGAACCCCGGGGCGACCATCGGCGTGCTGCTCGACGCGGCCTGGGCGTCGCCGACGCGCACCGCGCGCGAGCACCTGCGGTGGATGGCGGCCGCGATCGGCCTACCGGACGCGCGGGTGGACGCCGCGCTCGACCTGGTCGGCCTGGAGCGGGTCGCCGACCGGCCCGTCGGTGGGTTCTCGCTGGGGATGCGCCAGCGGCTCGCGATCGCGGGCGCCGTCCTCGGCGACCCGCCGGTGATCGTGCTCGACGAGCCGGTCAACGGACTGGACCCCGAGGCGATCGCGTGGATCCGCCGGACGCTGCGGGCGCTCGCCGAGGAGGGCCGCACCGTGCTGCTGTCCTCGCACCTGCTCAGCGAGTTGGAGCGGACCGCCGACCGCATCGTCGCCCTGCACGAGGGGCGCGTGGTCGCGGACGCCCCGCTGGCCGAACTGGTCGAGCTCTCGTCACCCGGTCGGTCCGGGCTCGAGGCGCTCTACTTCCGGCTCACCGGCGACGACGAGGCCGCGGCTCCCGCACCCGCGCCGGAGGCCGCCGCGCCGCGTCGTGTCGCCCGCCGGTCGGTGGCTGCCGAGGCCCGGAAGGCCCTGACCTCCCGGGGTTTCCGGGCCGCGCTCGGCGGCGCGACGGCAGTGGCTCTTGCGGTGGCGGTGATCGTCGGCGTCTTCGCGCCGGTCTTCCACGATGCCTCGGTGACCACCGCGGGCTACGGCCTCGGGCTGGTGGGCGGCGCGCTCATCGCCGTGGCCGGGGCGCTGCTCATCGGGCTCGACCGGGACCACGGGACGCTCGCCCTCACCCGGATCCTGATCCCGCGCCCGCTGCTGGGCTACGGCTCGAAGGCCCTCGTGGCCGCGTTGGCCGGCGCCGGCGCGGGGCTCGCGGGCGCGGTATCGGCCGTCGTGGTCGCCGCCGTCACGGGATTGCCCTCGCCCGCCGGCGAGGTCCTGCGGCTGCTCGTCATCGCGCCGGTCGCGGGCGCGCTGCTCGCGGTGCTGGGGCTCGCCGTCGGGCACGTGGCGTCGTCGACGACCGCCGCCGTCGGAGCCGTCCTGGGCTGGTGGTTCCTCGTGGAGGCGATCGCGGTGCCCGCGCTCCCCTTCGGGCGGTCGCTCGCGGCGTGGCTCCCCGCGACGAGCTCCCAGATCGCGACGGTCGGCGTGCCCGCGAACACGGCGACCTGGTCGCCGTGGGTCTCGCTGGCGATCCTCGCCGCGTGGACCGCCGTCGCCTCCGCAGGGGCGCTCGCCGCGGCGCGACGCGGGACCCGGACCGCCTGATAGCGTCACGCTCGAGTCGGACATGGGGAACCCGGTGGGAATCCGGGACTGGCGCGCAACGGTGTGAGGCGGCGAAAGCGGCTTCGAGTCCGATACCCGCCGACTCGCAGCTGTCCACCGCCGCCCCCGCGCACGGAGCGGCCGACGAATCGAGTCCGACCCATGCGGCCCAGCACCCTCGTCCCACCCCTCGCCCTGTCCGTCGCGGCGGCCTTCCTCACGGGGTGCGGCACCGCACCGTCGACCCCCGCGGCGAGCCCCTCCGAGCGGTTCCCCGTCAGCGTCACCACCTGTGACTTCACCACGGAGGTCGCGGCGGAACCGCGACGCATCGTGACCATGAACCAGGGCGCTACCGAGGTGGCGCTGGCGCTCGGCGTGGCCGACCGCATGGTGGGCACCGCCTACCTCGACGACGCGGTCGCACCCCGCTTCCAGGCCGACTACGCGCGGATCCCCGTGCTCGCCGCGAAGTACCCCACGCAGGAGAAGATGCTCTCGGTGCGGCCCGACCTCGTCTACGGCTCGTACAACTCGGCGTTCAGCGAGAAGAACGCCGGCGACCGCGCGCGGCTGCAGGGCCAGGGCATAGCCACCCTCCTCGCCCCTGCGGGCTGCGCCAAGAAGCCCGAGCGCGCCTCGTGGGACCTGATCTGGGACGAGCTGACCGCCGCGGGCAAGGCTTTCGGCACCGAGGACGCCGCGGCGAAACTCGTCGCGGCGCAGAAGGACGAGCTCGGCAGCGCCGCGCTCAAGGGCACGGCGCGCGGCCAGCGGATCTTCTGGTGGGATTACGGCGCGCAGTCCGGGCTCAACGTGGGCGCGGGCAAGGGCACGCCACAGCTGCTCATCGAGTCGGTCGGCGGCGTGAACGTCTTCGCCCACCTGCCGGGCAACTGGGCCGAGGTCTCCCTGGAGAACGTGGTCGGCACGAACCCCGACGTCATCGTCGTGGCCGATACCGCGGGACACCCAGCACAGGACCGGATCGACCAGGCGCGCAAGGACCCCGCCCTGAGCCAGCTGCGTGCGGTCCGGGAGAACCGGTTCGTCGTGATCCCGTTCTCGGAGACCACCTCCGGCGTCCGCCTGCTCGACGGTGCGCGGCGCGTCGCCGACGGAATCCGGGCGCTGCCGTGACCGCGATCCTCGTCGGCATGTCCGCCGGCGTCGACCCCGAGGGCCTCACCGCCCTCGCCCGCAGCGCCGCCGCGGAGCCCGCCTTCCTGCAGGTCCACGACCCGGCGCTGGTCGACGTGCTCACCGCGGTCGCCGACCGCGGCGCCTCCGACGTCCTACTCATCGGCGCGGGCTGGGCGCAGCCCGGACCGAAGCGGTCGTGGTTGCGCCGCGTGGCAGCGCACTGGCTCCGGGGCTACGACGGTGCGCCGACGCTGCACCTCGCGCCGCAGCTGTTGGCCGAACCCGACCGCGACCTGCTCGCGGCCGCGATCGCCGCAGGCGGCGCCCCGATGGCCTACGATGCTGCACCCCTGCATTCGGCGGCGTGGGAGGAGGTGCCGCGGCACCGGCACCAGGTGCTGATCTGCCGCGGCCCGCGCTGCTCCGCGCTCGGGGCGTCGGCGCTGACCTCGGCGTTCGGCGACGAGCTGCGTCACGCGGGCCTGGGCGACGACGACGCACTGGTCACCGTCACCGGGTGCCAGTTCCCGTGCAATCACGCGCCCGTCGTCACGGTCCAACCGGACGACGCCTGGTACGGGCGGGTCACCGTCGACGACGTCCCCGGACTCGTCGACGCGCACCTGCTGAACGAGGAGCGGGCCGCCCATCTCCTGCTCCCCCGGGAACGCTCCGAGGCCCGACGGCCCGCGGAATATTCGGACCGCAGTCCGGGGTTGTAGCGGCCATGAAGAAGATCGGCTTCCTGTCCTTCGGTCACTGGACCGATTCACCCGGCTCCCGTACCCGCACGGCGGCCGACGTCCTGCACCAGTCGATCGACCTCGCGGTGGCGGCCGAGGAGGTGGGTGCCGACGGCGCCTACTTCCGCGTGCACCACTTCGCGCGGCAGCTCGGCTCGCCGTTCCCCCTGCTCGCCGCGATCGGTGCCCGGACCTCGCGGATCGAGATCGGTACCGGCGTGATCGACATGCGCTACGAGAACCCGCTGTACTTCGCGGAGGACGCTGGAGCCGCCGACCTCATCGCCGGCGAGCGACTGCAGCTCGGCGTGAGCCGTGGGTCGCCCGAGCAGGTGATCGAGGGCTACAAGTACTTCGGCTACCAGCCCGACGAGGGCAAGACGGACGCCGACATGGGCCGCGAGCACACCGAGTTCATGCTCAAGGTGCTCGAGGGCCGCGGCTTCGCGCAGCCGAACCCGCGCCCGATGTTCCCCAACCCGCCGGGGCTGCTGCGCGTCGAGCCGCACTCCCCCACGCTGCGGGACCGGATCTGGTGGGGCGCCGCATCCGACGCGACCGCCGAGTGGGCGGCGAAGCTCGGCATGAACCTGATGAGCTCGACGCTGAAGACCGACGAATCCGGCGAGCCCTTCCACGTGCAGCAGGCGAACCAGATCCGGAAGTTCCGCGACGCGTGGGCCGAGGCCGGCCACGATCACGAGCCGCGGGTCTCTGTGAGTCGCAGCATCATGCCGATCATCGACGACGAGAGCCGCGCCTACTTCGGCCACGAGCGCTCCAGCGACGACCAGTTCGGTGTGATCGACGACTTCCGGGCAGTTTTCGGCCGCACGTACGCGGGCGAGCCCGACGAGCTCGTCGCGCAGCTCCGCGACGACGAGGGCATCGCCGAGGCCGACACCGTCCTTGTGACGGTGCCCAATCAGCTGGGCGTGGAGTACAACACCCGCCTGCTGGAGTCCCTGGTCAAGGACGTGGCTCCGGCGCTCGGCTGGCGCTGACCTCCATCACGGTCGCCACCACGCCGCGGACCTGCGAGGCCGCGGGCGAGAGCTCGTAGGCGTGGTGGTGGCAGTACCCGCTCAGCTCGTACCAGGCCGCGGCGAGCACCCGCCCGGTCGCCGTCTCGTCGAGCGCTCGGAGCACCGCGATCCGGGCCTTCATCGTGGCGCCGGTGACGTCGACGCCGGTCAGCTCGCAGCAGCGCGCGTCGATGAGCGACTCCACCTCCTGGCGGGCGAGGAAGGCGGCGAGCCGGGCGCTGTTGCCGGCGCCGGCAGGTGCGCCCGACTGCAGGAGCTCCTCGGCCCGCGCGAGCAGCCCCGCGGTCACCGTCCCTCCAGGACGTCGTCGACGGTGCGCCGCAGGTCCTTCAACGCACCCACGAGATCCCCGGTGCCGCTGTGCACGCCCCGCGCGCAGATGTCGATCGTCGGGAACCGCCAGTCGCGCTGGGACTTCCATCCACGGAGGTTGCCGCGGGGATCGTCGAGAACCGTGAGCGCGACCTTCTGCTGCGTCGTCAGCGCCGACTCCCAGCGCGATTCGGACTCGTCGTACGGCACCCCGCGCCGGGCGCTCTCGGCGTAGAACCGCTGCTGCGCGGCCGCTTCCACCGCGAGCCGGAAGATCCCCGGCACCGCCTTACGCTTGACCACGTCGTCAAGTGCCTCGTCGCGGACGAGCGCGGTCGCGTCGACGATGTACCGGTGCGCCGGCGTGTTCGCGGGCTTGGGCGCGACGACCGAGCCCGGCTCGCGCACGACCTCGATGAGGTTCGCGGGGATCGAGGCGTTGCGGATGGCCTTCGCCAGCCGGTCGTCGTGCGAGAACACGATCACCTGACGCTCGGCGGCGAGGTCCTGCAGCACGTCGAGGAATCCGGCGACCTTCGCCGGGTCCATCGCCTGAATGGGATCGTCGAGCACCAGGAAACGGAACGGACTCGCCGTCGCAGTCGCCCGCGGAATGAACAACGCCAGCGCCAGGGCGTGCAGCTCGCCCTGGCTCATCACCGAGAGCGTTCCCGTCGGCTTGCCGTCGACGGTGCCCCGCAGTTCGGCGCGCCGCCGCGTGGCGCTGCCCTCCAGTTCGATGGTGCCGAGGTCGACGTCGGACTCCTGCCGCAGCCGGGCCCAGATCGCCCGTGCCTGGTCGACGATCGGCGCGAGCCGCCGGCCCCGGAGCGTGCCCGCATTCTCCTTAAGCCATGCAGAGGCCGTCTTCGCCGCTGCGAGGGCCGCGTCGTGTTCCTGCGCGGCGGTCTCCGCCACGACCCACGCGCCCACCTCCTGCGCCACCGGCGCCCAGGCGTCCTCGAGCTCCGACGCTAGGGCCGCCGCGGTCGGACGCAGTCGCCCGCCGATCTCTGCCAGCGCGCCCAGGCGATCGGTCAGGTGATCGGCCCACTCCGCGGACGAGGACGGCAGCGCACGCGCGGCTCCGACCGCGTCGTTCCACTCCGCGATGACGTCGAGGGCGTGGCCGTCGACGGGACGCAGCTGCGCGAGTCCGGCGACCAGGTCCCGCACAGCGCGTTCGGCATCCGCGAGGCGGGCCTGTGCCGCCCGCTGGTCCGCGAGCTGCGAATCGGTATCCGCGAGTTCGGCCTCCACCCGGCTCCGCCACGCACCGTCGAGCTCGCCCGCGGCGCACACCGGGCACGGTCCATCGCCGGTGTCGCTGTGCAGCGCCAGCGCGTCCCGCAGCAGGGCGTTCCGGCGCTGCGCCACCGCCGTCGCACCCGCGGACGCGGCGACCACACCGCCGATCGCACTGCGGAGCGCGGCTGCCGCCGCGAAACCGTCCGGCGACGACACGGCGGCACACGTCCGCAGGGCCGCGACCGCGGCCGCCTGCGGCGTGGCGCTGCCCAGGGTGATCGCCGTGATGGCGGCGAGGTCGTAGGGCTTGCGAGCGATCAACTTCGTGACCTCCCCGGCGCGCGCGTCCTCGCACGCGGCGAGCGAGCGCTTGAGCAGGGCGCGATCGGCGTCGGCGGCCTTGCGGTGCGGTTCGAGCTGCTTGATCAGCGCCTTGAGGGCCGCCTCCGCATCGGCCACCGCGTCGAGCCCGAGCATGCGGTTGAGAGCGTCGTACAGCCCCGACGGCCCCTCCTCGAAGATCCCGCCGAGCTCGTCGTAGGAGAGCAACGGGCGGTACACCGCGAGCGGCTGCTCCCAGCCCAGGTCCGCCACGCCGGTCTGCTTCTCCGAGGCGACCTGAGCCCAGCGGCGCGCCTCGTCGAGGTCGGCGTCGTCGGCCCACTGCGCCCCCACCGTGAGCGTCCGCCCGCCGCCGGCCTGCTGCATCGCGAAATCCGCGGCGATCCTGGCCGCCCCCGAGTGGAGGTTCCGCCAGGCGCCGGCCCATTGCTGTGCGCTGCGCTTCTCCTTCCACCGGTAGCTCGTACCGGTGAGGGCGTACTCCAGCGCCTCGGCGAAACTCGACTTGCCCGAGCCGTTCCGGCCGCTGATCACCGTGATCCCCGGCCGCGCCTCGAACTCGAGGCGCGCCTCGGGGCCGATCCCGCGGAACCCGGCGACAGTGATCGTGCGCAGGAAGGCGACCACGGGGTCCGGGACGACCTCCGCTTCCTCGCCCGCACCGGGCCGCTGCGGCGCTGCTGCGTCACCCGCCTGGGCGAACAGATGCGCCTCACCCTCGAGCGCGGCCGCGACCAGGTACATCGCCCGTTCGCTGATCGACTCGTCCGCGTCCAGCAGTTCCCACACCTCGCGGATCGTGTCCTGTTCGATCGCTTCCTCGACAGCCCCCATGTCGCCTCCCCTGCGGCTGGTTGTTGAGGCAACAATGGCACACGGCACCGACAGGAATGTGCGGTCCTGGCGCTCCGCCGCGGAACGTCGCACTTCAGCGTTGCTGGTGGCCGGTCCAGTACCGCATCAGGACGCGCGTGAAGCCGTTCAGC
This sequence comes from Tsukamurella hominis, assembly GCF_965137015.1. Taxonomy (NCBI): domain Bacteria; kingdom Bacillati; phylum Actinomycetota; class Actinomycetes; order Mycobacteriales; family Tsukamurellaceae; genus Tsukamurella; species Tsukamurella hominis. The sequence continues at coordinate 131,193 of NZ_CBCRZG010000010.1, forward strand.
ACCGACGAGGTGTCGATGACGTACTCGAAGCCCGCCCGCTCGAACAGCGCTCGGGTGCCCACGTAGGCCATGGTCAGGTCGACCTTCGCGCCCTGATTGTCGACGGGGTACGCCTCGACGACCGTGGCGCCGTTCGCGCGGGCGAACTGCACCGCCCCGGCGACGAGTTCGTGGCTGATCCCCTGCTTGCGGTGCCCCGGCCGCACCCGCACGCACCACAGCGACCACGGGTCCTCGTGCCCGTCGACCTGCGGAATGCGTCGATTCGTCGCGAAGCTGGTGTCCGACCGCGGGTGGATGGCGGCCCAGCCGACGGGTTCGGCACCGTCGTAGGCGAGGACGCCGGGCGGCGGGTCCTCCGCGCACAGTCCCCGGACCCGCTCGAAGCGCGCCGGCCCGCGGAGCGTCTGGTTCTCCTTCGAGCCGATCCGGTACGAGAGGCAGAAGCAGTTGCTGGAGGTCTGCTTCTTGGGGCCGAGCACGGCCGCCACATCCTCGAAGACACTCGCCGGCCGCACCTCGATACCGCTCATGCGGCTCACGCTAACTCAGCGCACCGACCAGCGGTCCTCGATCCGCCCGTACCGCCAGATCAGCAGCGCCGCGGCCCATACCGCCACGAACAGCCCCACGATCACGAAACCCGCGTAGTCCAGGTTGATCGAGGCGACCCAGCCGAGCGGCCCGGACTCGACGTGCGCCCGCTCGGCCAGCACGCCCAACAGTTCGACGGTGCCGATCGCCAGCGCCACAGCCACCGAGAGCGAGGTGATCGTGATGTTGTAGTACACCTTCCGCACCGGCTTGGCGAAGGCCCAGCCGTAGGCGGCGTTCATGAAGACGCCGTCGATGGTGTCCAGCAGCGACATTCCCGCCGCGAACAGCACCGGCAGCACGAGAATGCAGTAGAAGGGCAGGGTGAACGCGGCCATGCCACCGGCCAGGACGAGGAGACCCACCTCGGTGGCGGTGTCGAAGCCCAGGCCGAAGAGCACGCCGATCGGATAGATGTGCCAGGGCTTGCGCACCGACCCTGACACCCCGCGCAGCAGGCGGTTCATGAGGCCGCGCTTGTTCAGCCGGTCCTCGAGCTCGGCCTCGTCGTAGCGCCCGGTCCGCATGTCCCGGAACACCTTCACGATGCCGATGAGCACCACCAGGTTGATGATGCCGAGGATCCACAGGAACACGCCGGAGACGGAAGTGCCGATGAAGCCGAGCACGGTTTGCATCGTCGAGTTCTCGTCCTCCACGGGGCCGACGAGGGCGCGCACGCCGAGCGCGAGCAGCGCGGCGAGGCCGAAGACGACGGTCGAGTGGCCGAGCGAGAACCAGAAGCCGACCGAGAGCGGCCGGCGCGGGTTGCGCTCCCCCGCGGCGATCCTCCCCTCGCGGTCCGCCAGCAGCTTCCGCGTGGTGTTGTCGATCGCGGCGATGTGGTCGGCGTCGAAGGCGTGGCGCAGGCCGAACGTGTAGGCCAGCAGTCCGATGCCGACGGTGAACTCGCCGCCGTCGCCGATCCGGTAGTGACCGGGTGCGATGAGCAGGATGAGCGCGCCGAAGCCGACGACGTGCAGCGCGATGACGGTCGCGGTCATGCCGAACAGCGACCGCCGGTCGCCGGGGCCCAGCGCGGTCCACGCCGTCCGGAGTCGTTCGGTGGTGCTCGATGTGGTCATGCCGGTGTCCTCCACCTCAGTACTTTCGCAGGTTCATGGGTGCCTGTCCGGTCCATCGGGATCGGAGCAGCGCGATGACCGCGTCGAACAGGCCGGCCAGCTCGGCGGTGTCGTCACCGAGGCAGCGGAGTACGAAGCCCGGGCCGGCGAGCGCGGTGAGCCCGCTCCGAACCGTCCCGACGGTCCCGGTGAGCGCGTGCACCTCGTCGAGCAGATCCTCGTCGATGCGCGGATCCACCGCGGTCAGCGATCCGACGTGCGTGCGCCCGTCGAGGAAGCCTATGCCGGACGGGTCGGCGCGGCCGGGTTCGATGAGCAGGTTGTCCACCGCGAGCAGCTCCCCGCCGCGGTGGATCTCGGTGCGCATGCGCAGCTCGTCGTACCGGAACCGCGCACCGTCGGGCGACCATCCGGGCGTGATGATCTCGGCCAGGACGAGCGACGCGGTCTCGTCGAGCTCCACGGCGCAGGTCTGCCGGTAGGTGGCTTCGCGGTACAGGATCAGCGCGTCGGGCACGTACTCGAGGACGGCGCCGGCACCGAGCCGGATCCGCATGTGCTGCGCGGCGCCGCCGCCGGGCGTGCGGTAGACCTTGGTCGCCGACTGCGTGGTCACGACGGCCCGGGCGCCGGCCTCCAGCTCGATGTCGATCGCGTAGGTGTCGCCGCGCAGGCACCCGCCCCCGGGGTTCACCACGTGGTAGGTGACCTGCCCGGAGTCGTCGAGGTACATGGGCCGCAGGGTCTGCAGGGTGCCGGCGTGCCGCTGCGCCACGGCGACGGTGCGCTGCCCCCGCGGTGCGAGCGTCAGGGCGAGTTCGCCGGTGAGCGCGGGCACGGCAGCACCGCTCACGCGAGGTCGAGCATGAGGACGTCGCGGCGGATCCACTCCAGCACGCCATCCAGGCCCTCGTCGGTCTTGAGGTTGGTCATGCAGAACGGGCGGTCGCCGCGGAAGACCTTTGAGTCGGCGGCCATGACGGACAGGTCCGCGCCGACGTACGGCGCGAGGTCGGTCTTGTTGATCACGAACAGGTCCGACTTGATCATGCCCTGCCCGGCCTTGCGCGGGATCTCCTCGCCCTGCGCGACGTCGATGAGGTAGATCGAGAAGTCCACGAGCTCGGGACTGAAGGTCGCGGAGAGGTTGTCGCCGCCGCTCTCGATGAAGACGATCTGCAGGTCCGGATGCGCGGCGATCAGCCGCGAGACCGCGGCCTCGTTCATCGACGTGTCCTCGCGGATGGCGGTGTGGGGGCAGCCGCCGGTCTCGATCCCGACGATGCGGTCGCCGGGCAGCACGCTGTTGCGCGCCAGGATCTTCGCGTCCTCGGTGGTGTAGATGTCGTTGGTGATGGCCGCCATCGACACCTCGCCGTCGAGGTGGCGGGTGATGCGCTCCACGAGCTGGGTCTTGCCCGCGCCCACGGGTCCGCCGACACCGATCCGGATCGTCGTCATGGAATCTCCTCCTAGCTCATGAACATCCGCGCCCGCTGGCGCCGATGCCGCATCTGGGCGATCTCGAGCCCGGGCGATGCGGCGCCCAGGTCGTCGTCGGTCAGGGTCATCGCGGTGGCGACGGCGTCGGCCACCACGTCGTGCATCGAGCGCTGCACCCGCTGCCCCGCGGTCTGGCCGATGGGGATAGCGCGCACGGCGTTCTGGGTCAGCGAGGTGACGGCGGCGAAGACGTGCGCCTCGATCGCCGCGGCCGGCGGGGCGTCCACCGCGTGAGCGAGCAGCGCGAACGCGACGGCGGGGTGCCCGTGGCAGCGACCGGCGTCGAGCTCGGCGAGGTAGTCGCCGAGGAAGGACTCGGGCGCGACGACGGTGCCGACCTCGGCGGTGCGCCTGCCGATCGTGCCGGCCGCGGTCCGCACCTGTTCGGGCAGGGTGAGGGCCGCCAGTAGGCGGTCGAGCTTCCAGACCGCGTCGAGGTCGCCGAGGTGCAGTGCGTCGAAGACCATCCGGATCGCGAGGCCGTCGGTGTAGGCGAGCTGCCGGGAGACGTACGCGCGCAACCACGCTGCGAAGGTGTCCTCGTCCGCGATGGTGCCGTCCGCGAGGTACGCCTCCATCCCGAAGGAGTGGCTGAACGCGCCCGTCGGGAGCGCGGAGTCGCTGAGCTGCAGGAGCGGCAGCAGGTACCCCGGCGACGCCCCCGCCCCGATGGAACACCGTTCCTGTACGCCGCGACCTGCGCTTTCGCCGACCGAAACGGTGTTCAATGCGTGTGCTCCGCGTGGCGGAAGGGCGTGGGCAGCACGCGGTCCTGCCGCGCGAAGGGCACGCCGTGATGAACGAGGTAGTCCTCGACGGTGTGGTCGTACTGCACCACCATCACCTCGGCGCCGTACTCGGAATCGGCGTCGAAGAACTGCGCCTGCAGGTGGCGGTTGCCGAGTCCGTGCGCGGTGCGGCCCATCTCGGTGATCGTGCGCGGGGCGATCACGAGCACGTCGGTGGCCAGCACCTGCACGGCGATGATGTTGCGGTCGTCGCGGTGCAGGATGTCGCCGTCGCGCAAGTCGCCGTCCGGCCCGACGGGCGCGGCCAGGCGCAGCCCGATCTCCCGGTCGTGGTCGGTGCGCACCCGCTGGATCCGCTTCACGAGGTCGGCTCCGGCGAGCGGCACCCGCTCGACGTGCACGGCGTCCAGTTCGGCGGGGTCGAGGTCGGCGAGGTTGCCGGCGACGGTCTCGATGATCACTTCTCGCCTCTCAGAACAGGAAGTAGCGCTGGGTCATGGGCAGGGACGACGCGGGCTCGGAGCGGACGGGCGTCCCGTCGACGGCGACGACGTACGTCTCGGGGTCGACGGTGATGTCGGGCGTCGCGCCGTTGTGCGGCAGGTCCTGCTTGCGGAGGGTGCGGATGCCCCGGACGGGCAGGGTGCGCTTGCGCAGCCCGAGCTCGCCGGCAACGCCGGATTCCGCTGCCGCGGTGGAGAGAAAGGTGATCGCGGCGTCGTGCACCGCCTGCCCCATCGACCCGAACTGCGGGCGCATGGTGCGCGGTTGGGGCGTCGGGATCGAGGCGTTGGCGTCGCCCATCAGGGCCGTGGCGATCTGTCCGCCCTTGATCACCAGGTCGGGCTTGACCCCGAAGAAGGCGGGGTTCCACAGCACGAGGTCCGCGAACTTGCCCTCCTCGACGCTGCCGACGTACTCCGCGATGCCCTGCGCGAGCGCCGGATTGATCGTGTACTTCGCGACGTACCGCTTGATCCGGGCGTTGTCACCGCCGTCCGGGTCGCCGTCGAGTGGGCCGCGCTGGCGCTTCATCGAATCCGCGAGCTGCCACGTCCGGGTGATCACCTCGCCGACGCGGCCCATGGCCTGGGAGTCGGACGAGGTGATGGAGATGATCCCCATGTCGTGCAGGACGCCCTCGGCCGCGATGGTCTCGGGGCGGATCCGCGAGTCGGCGAAGGCCACGTCCTCGGGGATGTCGGCGTTGAGGTGGTGGCACACCATGAGCATGTCGAGGTGCTCGACGATGGTGTTCTCGGTGAACGGCAGCGTCGGATTCGTCGACGCGGGAAGCACGTTCGGGTGCCCCGCAATGGCGATGATGTCCGGCGCGTGCCCGCCGCCCGCGCCCTCCGTGTGGAAGGTGTGGATCACCCGGCCGTCGATCGCGGCGACGGTGTCCTCGAGGAAGCCGCATTCGTTGAGGGTGTCGGTGTGGATCGCGACCTGCACGTCGTACTCGTCGGCGACCCGCAGCGAGTTGTCGATGGAGGCGGTGGTCGACCCCCAGTCCTCGTGCACCTTCAGGCCGATGGCGCCGGCGCGGATCTGTTCCGCGAGAGGCTCGGTGGCGCCCGCGTGGCCCTTGCCGAGCAGCCCGATGTTCATGGGCACGTCGTCGAGCGCCTGGAGCATGCGGGCGATGTGCCAGGGGCCGGGCGTCACGGTGGTGGCGTTGGTGCCCGCCGCGGGGCCGGTTCCGCCGCCGATCATGGTGGTCACACCGGAGTTGAGCGCGGTGTCGATCTGCTGCGCGCTGATGAAGTGGATGTGCGTGTCGATGCCGCCGGCGGTGAGGATGCGTCCCTCCCCCGCGATGATCTCGGTGGCGGCCCCGATGGTGATGGTGATGCCGTCGCTGATCTGCGGGTTGCCCGCCTTGCCGATCCGGAGGATGTGGCCGTCGCGCAGCGCGACATCGGCCTTGACGATGCCCGTGTGATCGATGATCAGGGCGTTGGTGATCACGGTGTCGGGGATGTCGTGCTCGCGCGTGAGCACCCCGTTCTCGCCCATACCGTCGCGGATCACCTTGCCGCCGCCGAAGACGACCTCCTCGCCGTACACGGTGAGGTCCTGCTCGACGACGGCGAAGAGCTCGGTGTCGGCGAGGCGCACGGCGTCGCCGACCGTCGGGCCGTAGAGGTCGGAGTACTCGCGCCGGCTCAGTTCGAAGCTCACTGCTCTCCCCCGTTCCCGGCGCCGTCGGCACCGTCGAGCGGGCCGTTGACGCGATTCGCGAGACCGTGGACCACGCGGGTTCCGGCGAGCGCGACGAGGCGCACCGTCTTCCCGTCGCCGGGCTCGAACCGGACCGCCGTGCCGGACGGGATGTCCAGACGGTGCCCGTAGGCCTCGGCCCGGTCGAACTCGAGGGCGCGGTTGACCTCGGCGAAGTGGAAGTGCGAGCCCACCTGGATGGGTCGGTCTCCGGTGTTGACGACGCGGACGGTGCGCGTGGGCCGGCCGTCGTTGCACAGGATCGGCGCGGACGCGAGGCGGAATTCTCCCGGAATCATGACGCGCCTACCGGATCGGGTGGTGGACGGTGACGAGCTTGGTGCCGTCGGGAAAGGTGGCCTCGACCTGCACGTCGTGGATCATCTCGGGCACGCCCTCCATGACGTCGTCGCGGGTCAGGATCGTGGCCCCGTAGGACATGAGGTCGGCGACGCTGCGCCCGTCGCGCGCGCCCTCCACCAGTTCGTACGTGATGATCGCGACGGCCTCGGGGTGATTCAGCTTGAGCCCCCGGGCCTGGCGACGGCGCGCCAAGTCCGCGGCGACGACGATGAGCAGTTTGTCCTGCTCGCGGGGCAAGAGGTGCATGAGAAGTCACTCAAATCCCTTGCCCCGGCGGCCGTCAAGCCAGATCGTCAGGCGCAACAGGCTGGAAACACGAAGTTAACGTCGCCCGCTGGGGCCACCCTGGCAGGGCGGGCCGGCCGGTGGTCCCGACGGCGGATCGCTGGACTCGGCGAGCCGGTACCGGATCAGCCTGGAGCTGTTGAGCACCACCGCGACCGAGGAGGCGTTGTGCAGGATCGCGGCCAGGACGGGCGAGAGCGCGCCGCCCGCGCCGACCAGCAGGCCGACGGAATTGACCGCGATCGACATGCCGTAGTTCTGCCGGATCACGTCGACGGCCCTCCGGCCGAGATCCACGACGTCGAGGACGTTGCGCAGGTCGTCCCCGGCGAGCGCCACGTCGGCGGTCTCGACCGCCACGTCGGTGCCCGCGAGGCCCATCGCGATCCCCACGTCCGCCGCCGCGAGCGCGGGCGCGTCGTTGACACCGTCGCCGACCATCGCGACCACGTGGCCCTCGTCCTGCAGCGCCCGGACTTCGGCCAGCTTGTCCTCGGGCATCACTTCCGCACGCCATCGGGTGATGCCGAGTTCGGCGGCGATGGCGGCCGCCGTCTCCGGATGGTCGCCCGTCAGCATGACGACGGTGCCGATGCCCGCCGCCGCGACGGCGGCGAGGGTCTCCGCGGCCTCGGGGCGTACCTCGTCGCGCAGGCTGACGAGGCCGGTCAGGGCACCGTCCACCGCGAGGAGCAGCGGCGTCTCGCACTCGGCGCGGAGCCGCTCGACCCACCGCCCGGCGTCGACGCCCACAGCCACGCCGTGCTGTTCCAGGAGCGCCGGACTCCCCAGCAGGAGCACGCGGCCGTCCTCGGCCTGGGTCCGCATGCCGAGTCCGACGATCACCTCGCACTCCGCGTGGCTGGGGATCTCGATGTGCCGCTCCTCGGTGGAGCGGATCACGGCCTCCGCCAGCGGGTGCCGGGAGTGGATCTCGGAGCTGGCCGCGTGCGCGAGCACCTGCTCCGGCGTCCAGTCGTCGCGGAACGAGACGACGTTGGTCACCACGGGCCGCCCCGTGGTCAGCGTGCCGGTCTTGTCGAAGACCACCGCCGTGACCGAGCCCGCCGCCTCAAGGTGCGAGCCGCCCTTGATCAGGATGCCGCGCCGAGCACCGTTGCCGATGGCGCCGCTGATCGCGGTCGGCGTCGACAGGCCCACTGCACAGGGGCACGCGATGAGCAGCATCGTCATCGCGCGCCGCAGGTCCCGGGTCAGGAGCAGGGTGAGCCCGGACAAGAGGAACGACCCGGGGACGAAGCGGCGGGAGAAGTTGTCCCCGACGGTCTGGATCGGCGCCCGGTCCCGCTCGGCCTCCTCGACCCGCTCGATGATGCGGCCGATGGCGGTGTCGGCGCCCACGGCCGTGGCGCGCACGACGAGGCGTCCCGAGACGACCACCGCTCCCGCATGCACCGTCGCGCCCGGTTCGATGGTGACGGGGAGCGTCTCCCCGGTGAGCGCGGCCTGGTCGACGACGGCGAGCCCGTCGACCACGACGCCGTCCACGGGCACCGCCACGTGATCGTGCACGATGACGACGTCGCCGACGTCGAGCGCGTCGATCGGGACCTGCACCTCGGCCCCGTCGGCGAGCCGCAGCCATGCCGAATCGGTGTTGCCGCGCAGCAGGTCCGAGATCGCGCGCCGAGTGCGGCGCAGCGTGAGGTCCTGGAGGAACTCGCCGATGTTGAGGAGCCACAGCACCGTCAGCGCGACGACGTTCTCGCGGAGGAGGAGGCTCGCGATGGTTGCCGCTGAGACGAGGGCGTCCGTGCCGGCGCGTCCGCCGCGCAACGATCGCAGGGCGCCACGCAGGAACGGGTAGCCGGTGAAGACGGTGATCGCGGTCGCCGCGGTCCGCGTGCCGGGCCCGAGCAGCGGCGGTCGGCGGAAGGCGTAGCGGCGGAGGCCGAGGAGCACCAGCGCCGCGGCGCCGAGACCCATCCGGAGGAGATCCGCGTTGGTCAGGTCCGCCGAGTGCGGCGCGTGCCGGGCGACGAGGGAGGCATCGGCGGCGAGCCCCTCCGCGGCGGCCTCGGCGATGCGCGCGGGATCGACGTCGCTGCGATGCCAGACCACGAGGGACCCGGTGTGGCTGTAGGCGTGCGCCGCTCGCACTCCGGGAATCGCCAGCACCGCGTCCTCGACCGCGATGCGGCGCTGCGGTGTCGCTCCGACGAGATCATCGAGCACCCAGCGCAGCCGGCCGGCGGCCTGCGAGACGACACGGCCCGCAGGCTCGGACGGCGCGGTCATCAGTGGTCGTGGTCGTGCGCGGCGCCGGTCGCCGGTGGGGTCGATTCCTCGCCGACCCGCTCCTTGGCCTCGGCCAGGATGTCCGCGGCGTTCAGTCGCACGTTCTCGGCGACCTCCTCGGCCTTGCGGCTGCCCTTGAGCCCCAGCGCCGTCGCGGCGACCGCGCTGTCGCGCAGCGGCGCCTTGGCGAGCGCCTTCTTGGTCGCATCGTACGCCGCGGCGCCGACGAGGCCGGTCACGAGCGCGGAGCCCGCCTTGAGGAGTACCGCCTGAACCGCCATCGGATCGTCCCTTCGTCGGGCGGCGTCCCGCCACCTATCGAACATCATTTCCAACAGCGTACCGCGCGAGGCGGGACCAACGGAACGTAACGCACAACACGGTGGGCCGCCTCGCGGGCGTCGGCCGGCTCCAGCAGCGACGGAGGCGCCGCGCGTCAGCCCTGCGCGACCTTGACCGCCAGCACGGGGCAGGTGGCGTCGAGCAGGATCCGCTGCGCCGACGAGCCGAACAGCAGCTTGCCGGTCGCGGTGCGGTGCTTGATCCCGATCACGAGGACGGACGCGTCCAGCGCGGTCGCAGCGTCGACGACGCCGCCCACCGGGTCCTTCTCGAACTCCTTCGGGCGTTCGACGGTGACGGTGAGGCCGCGCGCGGTGGCCTCCGAAAGGTCGGGGGCGTCACCGTCGAGCAGGAAGACGACGATGGGCTCCCCGGGCCTGCGCTCCGCCTCGTTGTAGGCGGCCTGGAGCGCAGCGGCGCTCTCGGGGGTGGTCGAGTGGGCGACGAGAATCGTCATATCAGATGTCCTTTCCGGTGCGGGCGGTGACGACCTGGCGCGCCTTGAGGAGGAGCACGGCGATCAGCAGGGCGTAGAGGGTGATCGAGATCGGCGAGGAGACGAAGACGGAGTAGTCGCCGTCGGAGGAGAGCAGGGCGTCCCGCAGGCTGGTCTCGGCGAGCGGCCCCAGCACCATGCCGATGAGCAACGGGGCGATCGGGATGTCGTAGCGCTTGAACACGAACGCGAGCAGGCCGATCCCGAGGAAGAGCAGCAGGTCGAACATCGTCGGCGAGGTCGCGTAGATGCCGAGGCCGCAGAAGACCACGATGCTGCCGTACAGGTACGGCGCGGGGATCAGCAGCAGCTTCGCCCACAGCTGCGCGAAGGGCAGGTTGATGATGAGCAGCACGACCATCGCGATGAAGAAGCTGGCGAGCAGAGCCCACACCAGGTCCGGCGAGTTGTCGAACAGCAGCGGCCCGGGCTGCAGGCCGTACTGCCGGAACGCGGCGAGCATGATCGCGGCCGTCGCCGAGACCGGGAGGCCCAGGGAGAGCAGCGCTCCCATCGCCATGCCGGTGGTCGAGTTGCCGGCGGCCTCCGGCGCGGCGAGGCCGCGGATCGCCCCCTTGCCGAACATGGGGACCTTGCGGCGGCGGTCCAGGCGGCGCTCCACGTCGTAGGCGAGGAAGGTGGGGACCTCCGAGCCGCCGACCGGGATCACGCCGAAGGGGAGGCCGATCGCGGTGCCGCGGCCCCACGCCGGGAGAGCCTCCGTGAACTCCGCCTTGGAGAGCCAGGCGCGGCCGGCCTTGGCGCCGAGCGCCTTCGGGGCCGGGTCGCGACGGATCCGCGAGGCGACGATGATGATCTCGCCGAGGGCCAGCATGCCGACAGCGACGATCACCAGTGAGATGCCGTCGAAGAGGTTCGCGGAGCCGAAGGTGAAGCGTTCGGTGCCGGAGATCTGGTCGATGCCGACGGTCGCGAACATCAGGCCCATCACCAGCGAGGCGAGCCCCTTGAGCACCGACTCCGAGACGACGGAGGAGATCGCACCGAACGCGAGCAGCGAGAGCGCGAAGTACTCGGCCGGGCCGAACTGGGTGGACAGGTCCGCCATGAACGGGGCGAGGAAGACGACGAGGATCGAGGCGATCATGCCGCCGATGAACGCGCCGATCGCCGCGGTCGCGAGTGCCTGCGGCGCGCGACCGTTCTTCGCCATCTGGTGTCCCTCGAAGGTCGAGGCGATCGACGACGCCTGTCCCGGGGTGTTCATGAGGATGGCCATCGTCGAGTCACCGAAGAGGCCGCCGAAGTAGACGCCGGAGAAGAGGATGAAGGCCGCGGTCGGGTTGAGCGCGAAGGTCATCGGAAGCAGCAGCGCCACGGCCATCGAGGAGCCGAGGCCGGGCAGGACGCCCACCGCGGTGCCGATGAGGCAGCCGATGACGACCCACATGAGGTTCGACGGCGAGAGGGCGCCGGCGAACCCGTCGAGCAGGAGTCCGAACTGGTCCATGGTTACAGTCCTCCCAGGATTCCGGACGGGAGCGGGACGTCCAGCAGGACGCCGAAGATCAGGAAGACGAGGCTGGCGAGCAGCAGCCCGACGGAGACGTCGAAGAGCGGCCGCTTGCTGTTGAAGGCCCGTGTCACGCACCAGAACAGGAGCGCGGCGGCCAGGATCCAGCCGAGCACGTCGAGGAGCACCGCGAAGGCGATGAGCCCGCCGATGAGCCAGCCGGCGGCCGCCCAGTCGGTGTAGGTACGGAACTTCGTCTCCGAGCGCGCCAGCTCGTCCGGGTTGCGGACGAAGTGCACCGCGAGCGCGGCGGCGAGCGCGTACCCGACGATCGCCAGCAGCCATGGGAAGAACGTGGGACCGGGGCTGTCGTCGGACTGCACGTCCATGGTGACGTTGCCGATCACGACCAGGGTGCTGGCGATCGCGAGGATCGCGGGAACGACGAGCGCGCCGAGCCCGTTGCCCGTGCCCTTGGCCGCGGAGTCCGCTTCGTCTGCCTGCGCGGTCATTTGCCCAGCTCCTTGTACAGGCCGGCGATGACGCGATCCTCGTCGGCGATGAAGGTGGTCAGGTCCGGGCCCTCGAGCCAGGCCCTGGTCCACTTGTTGTTGCGTTCGGCGTCGGCCCAGTCCTCCGTGCGCATGACTTCGTCGAAGACGTCGCGGATGTTCTTCACGTCCGCCGGGGAGATGCCGGGCGGGCCGAACAGGGCGCGCCAGTTGGCGAGCGTCACGTCGTAGCCGAGCTGGCGCAGCGTCGGGAAGTCCACGCCGTCGAGGGGCTCCTTGGCCGCCATCGCGAGGCCGCGCAGCCGGCCGGACTGGATCTGGTCGATGAGGTCGGCGTAGCCCGAGAAGGCGGCCTTCGCGGTGCCGGTGACCAGGGCCTGGGCGACTTCGCCGCCGCCGGCCTTGGGGATGTAGGTGGTGTTCTTCGGGTCGATCCCGGCGGCCTTCGCGAACTGGGCCATGACGAGCTGGTCGAAGCTGCCGCCGCCGGTGAACGGGATCGAGTGCGGGTTGCTCTTCCAGGCCGCGACCAGGTCGTCGACGGACTTGTACGGGGAGTTCGCGGGGACGACGAGCACGTCGTACTCCTCGAAGATCCGCGCGACCGGGGTCACGTCGGTCATCGTCACGGCGGACTTGGTCTGCTGGACGCCCGCGACGAGGCCGGTGCCGCCGACCATGACGACGTCGGCCCGGCCCGGCATCGAGTGCAGCCGGGACAGGCCGATGGTGCCGGCGGCGCCGGGCACGTTGACGACCTGGATGTTGGTGGCGATCTTCTGCTCCCGCATGATCGCCTGCGCCTCGCGCATGACGAGGTCCCAGCCGCCGCCCGCGCCCGCGGGCGCGATCAGCGTGGCCTTGTTGCGGATGTCGGCGGAGAGGCCGCCGCGTTGGAAGGAGTAGAAGACCGCCATGGAGACCACCACGACGACGATGATCGCGTAGATGACGAGTGCGACCATGTTGCGCTGTCCCGGTGGACTTTTCGTCCGTCCCGCTTCGTCCGAGCTGTCCGTCACGACCGTGGCCTCCTCGTCGAGCTGATGAGGACGCCAGATTATCGACGCACCAACGGCGTATGACGAGAACGGAAAATCTCAGTAAAGAGCAGAATGCGCGAAACGCGCAGAACTCCCCCTCAGTGGGGCCGTTGCCCCGCAGCCGATTCCAGTCACCTGTCGAGCCAGTGGTCCACGGCGAGTGCACGGGCGTCGCTCAGTGCGGAAGCCTGGCAGCCGAAGCCCACCACGGCGCGGCCGTCGTCGAGCACCACCGAGCCCAGGGTCATCGGGGCGGGCAGCCGGGTGAGGAAGCTCCCCAGCGCGGCCGGCGCGAGTCGCCAGAGCTCGCCGCGAATGCCGCGGCCGTGCTCGGTGTCGTGGACGAGGCCCGGCTTGGGCGGCGTCGTCGCCAGTTCGACCAGCCGGTACTCGCCGGCGGTCCGGATCTCCCCCGCCCAGTACGCCCCGAGCGAGGTCAGCTCGTGCTCGAGCGGTTGGCGGCGCAGGTGCGCGCCGAAGACGGCCAGGTCGACCGCGCCGGCGAGGCCGAGGTTCCACGGCGCCACGGGTTGCGCGCCGGTGATCCGAGCGGCGAGGTCGAGCGCGACCCCGTCGTGCCCCGCGGGCGCGAGCACCGTGACGCCGAACTGCGCGCCGTCCGCGGTCTCCCCCACCGGGACGGCGACGCCGCACAGGTCGAGGAGGTTGCAGAAGTTGGTGTACGTCCCCATCTCCGAGTTCACCCCGACCGGGTCGGCAGCCACCTCGGCGAGGGTCGGGTGGCGCGGCGCGGTGGGCACCATGAGCCCGGCGAAGCCGTCGAAGAGCGCCGCTGCCCGCGCGGCGATGGCCCGCAGCTCGGCCTGGTCGGAGGCCAGACGGTGCGCCGGAACCTCGCCCGCCGCGCGCACGATGCCGGCCACCGTCGGATCCAGCCCCGCGTCGTCGCCTGCCGCGGTGACGAACTCCCCCACCGCGCTGTACCGCTCGGCGACGAGTGCGCCGTCGTAGAGGAGCTTCGCGGCGGCGAGCAGCTCGGAGACATCGACGGGCTTGACCCGCAGCCCGGCCGCCTCGGCGCGGGCGACGGCACCGTCGAAGGCCTCCCGCCAGAAGGCGGGCAGGGCGGGGAGCTCGGCGGGGATCGCGAGCGCCGCGTCGGGCGCGGCGGCGAACGGGGTGTCGGCGGCCCACGGGCGGGTGCCGGTGGTGCCCATGACCGCCATGGCGCGGTTCGCCGTCGCGACGTCGCGGGCGAAGACCGTGACGCAGTCGTAGGACGCGCACGCGGGCACGACCCCGTCGGTGCTGACGGTGCCGATCGTCGGCTTGATCCCGACGATGCCCTGCAGCCCCGCGGGCACGCGGCCCGAGCCCGCGGTATCGGTGCCGATCGCGATGTCGGCGTAGTCGAGGGCCACGGCGACGGCGGAGCCGGAACTCGATCCGCCGGAGATGCGGTCGGGCCGCCGGGAATCCCGCACGGCGCCGTACGGGCTGCGGGTGCCGACCAGGCCGGTGGCGAACTGGTCGAGGTTCGTCTTGCCGATCACCACCGCGCCGGCGGCGCGCAGGGCCGCGACGACTGCGGCGTCGACCTCGGGGCGGTAGGCGTAGCCGGGGCAGGCAGCGGTGGTCGGCAAGCCTGCCACGTCGACGTTGTCCTTGACCGCGAGGACGAACCCCGCGAGCGGGCCGCCCGCCGCGAGCGACGCGGCGTACTCGGCGGCGACCTCCGCCTCCGGCCGCAGGGCGAGGAACACCTCGGGGCGGTCGTCCGCGGCGATGCGCCGGTAGATGTCGGCGATGCGGGTCATGCTGCGCTCCTCGTGAACTCACCGGCGGCCGCCCAGCGGCCGCGCTCCTCGTCGCGGGCGATCTCCATCGCGGACCGCACCCGCGCGATGTCCTCGGCCTCGCGGGCCAGGAACGCGCGGTGCGCGGAGAGCGAGAAGGATCCGGGCGTGATGTCCACCGAGCCGCGGCCGGCGGCCGTGTCGGCGCGCAGGTCCGCGAGCTCCTCGGTGCTCACGGGGTACCAGCTGATCCGGTCGAAGTGCCGCAGCAGCCAGGGGTGTTCGGGCTCGAAGCCGCCGGCGGTGAGCGGGTGCCGGTGGTTCCAGACCTGGGTGGTGCGGCCCACGAACTGGTAGCCGCCGGGGCCCTCCATGCCGTAGATGCACAGGTAGGCGCCGCCGATGCCGACGGCGTTCTCGGGCGTCCAGGTGCGGGCGGGGTTGTACTTGGTGGTTACCAGGCGGTGGCGCGGGTCCAGCGGGACGGCCACGGGCGCACCGAGGTACACGTCGCCGAGGCCCAGAACGAGGTACGAGGCGTCGAAGACGATCCGCTGCACGTCCTCGACCGATCCGAGGCCGTTCATGCGGCGGATGAACTCGATGTTCCAGGGGCACCACGGGGCGTCGCCGCGCACGCCGAGGACGTACCGCTCGATGGCCTCGCGGGTGCTCGGGTCGTCCCAGGACAGCGGCAGGGAGACGGTGCGGCTGGGCACGATCATGTCGTCGGCGGCGGGGAGCTGCGACTCCGCCTCGCGGATCCAGTCGAGGGCCGCGGGTTGGTTCAGCGCGGTCGGGTCGAACTTCACCTGCAGGCTGCGCACGCCGGCGGTGAGATCGATCAGTCCCCGCGGCGATTCGGCGCGCAACCGCTGCTCGAGCGCGTGGACGCGGGCCCGCGACTCCAGGTCCAGCGTCATGGCGCCGTACTCGACGAGGATGTTGTCATCGCCGGAGCGGCGGTAGGTGATGGTGGTCTCGGCGTCGGCGGTCATGGAGCGGGCGAGGACGCCGTCGTCGGCGTCGCCGCCTGCGGACAGCACGACGGGCAGGTTCGCGCGCCGTGCGCTGCCGACGGCCCCGGGCGAGGCGGCCGCGGCGGCGCGGACGGGGACGAAGCGCACGGCGTCGCCGGGGCGGAGCTGCCCCAGCTTCCAGCGGTCGGCGGTGGTCACGGTGACGGGGCAGACGAAGCCGCCCAGGCTGGGGCCGTCGGGGCCGAGCAGGATCGGGGTGTCGCCGGTGAAGTCCAGTGCGCCCACGGAATAGGCGTTGTCGTGGATGTTCGACGGGTGCAGCCCGGCCTCGCCGCCGTCGGGGCGGGCCCACTCGGGCTTGGGGCCGATGAGCCGGACGCCGGTGCGGTCCGAGTTGAAGTGCACCTCGTAGGCGGTGTCGTAGAGCGTCGTAATGTCGGCATCGGTGAAGTACTCGGGGGCGGAGTGCGGTCCGACGGTGACCGCGAGCTGCCACTGGGTGGTGAACGCGGGGACCTCGTCGTCGAGGATGCGACGCGGGGCGGAGGCTGCGGTGGTGCCGAGGGGCAGTTCGTCGCCGGCGGCGAGGGTCCGGCCGTCGTGGCCGCCGAACTTCCCCAGCGTGAACGTCGAGGCGCTGCCGAGGTAGTCGGGCACCGTCACCCCGCCGCGAACGGCGAGGTAGACGCGCATGCCGAGCGATCCGGTGGCGCCGACGGCGAGCTGCTGCCCGGGCAAGAGTTCGACGGGCGCCCAGGCGGGGACCGGCGTCGCGTCGACGGTGACCGCGACGGGGGCGCCCGCGACCGCGACGGTGGTGGGTTCGTCGACGGTGACGGCAAGGCCGCCGAGGGTGCACTCGAATCCCGGTGCGCCCTCGTCGTTGCCGACGGCCAGGTTGGCGAGGCGGAAGGAGAGGTCATCCATCGGGCCGGACGGCGGGACCCCGATCGACCAGTAGCCGGCGCGGCCGGGCCAGTCCTGCACGGTGGTCATCGGGCCGGGGCGGACGACGGTGAGGGTGGTCATGCGGCGGCCTCCGAGATCGCGAGGTCGACGGCGGTAGGGTCGAAGCCGTTGCAGGGGTTGTTGATCTGCGGGCAGTTGGAGATCAGCACGAGGGTGTCGATCTCGGCGCGCAGCACCACCTTCTTCCCCGGGGCGGAGAGGCCGTCGACGATGCCGAGCGTGCCGTCGGGGTCGACGGGGACGTACATGTAGAAGTTGACGTTGCCCACCAGGTCCCGCTTTCCGAGGCCGTGCCGGCTGCCCTCGATGAGGAAGTTCTCGACGCAGGCGTGCTGGTGCTTGGTGTGGTGGCCGTAGCGCAGCGTGTTGGACTCCTGGGAGCAGGCGCCGCCGAGGGTGTCGTGGTGGCCGACCTCGTCGTCGACGATGATCATCATCGGCCGCGACTCCTGGTCGCGGATCACGGTTCCGGCGCCCAGGAAGATGCTGCCCTGGGCGAGGATCGTCTGCTGGGCGCTGTAGCGGACAGTGTGGTCGTGCGCGCCGTAGAAGAGGGTGTCGACGGCCTGGTTGCCGTGCAGGTCGGTCATGGTGAGGGTGTGGCCGGCGGGGACGATGCCCGACCAGGGCGCCCGCGGGGTGACGGTGGCGATCATGGGTGGTCCTTCAGTCGGTGGTCGGCGGTCAGCGCGCGGCGCGGTGGGCGTCTTCGGAGTTCGCCACGGCGCGCTGGTATTCGGGGTCGGTGTCGGTGGCGGCGACGAGCGCGGCCAGGTCGTCGGCGCGCCAGGCCAGCACCTCGAGCAGGCCGGTGTCGAAGGTCGGCGACGGGTCGAGGGGGTGGGCGGTATTCGCGATGGCGACGATGCACGGCAGGTGCAGCACCACTTCCACCGACTTCCCCGCCCCCGCGCTGCCGGTGGAGGCGAGGGCACCGTCGGCCTCCACGGTGACGCCGTGGAAGAAGGAGACGGACGGGGCGACGTCGGTGGGCGTGAGGCCGTGCTTGGCGGCGGCGAGTACGAGCAGCTCGCGGCCGGCGGGACTGCCCGAATGCGCCTCCCCCGCGCCGTACTTGGTGGTGTTGGTGGCGAGTGTGGTGGTGCCGCAGAGGGCGTCGTGGTGGCCGGAGTCGTCGGCGACGACGGTGGCGAGCACACGCCCTTGGTCGGAGAGCAGCGGGTGGCCCGCGCCGATGTAGGCCTGCCACGGCACCTTGACGGTGTCGGCCACGTTGAGCCGTTCCCAGGGGGCGTCGGCGCGCCAGAGGAGGAGGTTCGCGCAGGCGGTGCCGACGGTGTCGGTCAGGCGGATTCGGGAGCCGCGCGCCAGCACCTTCGACGTGTAGCGGCCGCCCGGGACGGTCTCCGCCCAGGTGAGGGCGTCGGCGGGCACGCCCGCGGGCGGGTCGGGCCGGGCGGTGGCGGGCACCGTCGGCATGCCTTCGACGCGGGTGTCGGCCTGCGCCCGGGCGTGGTCGCGGGCGCCCTGGGTGGTGGCGGTGGTCTCGGCGATGGCGGTCACGTCAGATGCCTTTCGTGGCGGGGAGGTTCGGGAGGACGGCGGTGACGGGGCGCGGGTGTGCGCGACGTGGGAAGCACGCGATGCCGGCGATGACGACGACCGCGATGGTGATCGGTCCGGCCCACTGCAAGAGCGGGGATTGTCCTGTGGGGTCGTAGATCTCGGCGCGCGGCCAGGCGAGGTTGATCACCATCGCTCCGCCGTAGAGGACGGCCGCGGCGTTGATCGGCACGCCCCAGCGGCCCAGGGTGAAGACGGGCTTCCCCTCGGAGTCGCGGACGGTGGCGCCGTGCGGCCAGCCGCGGAGCCGCTGGTAGAGCATCGGCACCGTCACCGACAGGTAGGCGAGGTAGATGAGCACGATGCACACGCTGGCGAGGGTCGCGAAGATCGCGGGGTTGCCCACGTTCACCAGCAGGACGGCGACGCAGAGGACGCCGATGAGTACGGCCGGGGCGACGGGCGCCTGGGTGCGCGGGTTCACGCGGGAGAGCTGGTCCGAGAACGGGAGCCGGTGGTCGCGGGCCATGGAGAAGATGAGGCGGCTGCACGCGGTCTGGATGGCGAGCGTGCAGATGAAGACGGCCACGGCCACGTCGACCAGGAGTACCTTGCCCCAGAACGAGCCGAGGACGGATTGGAGCACGTACGGCAGGCCGCCGGCGGCGAGCTCCTCCCCCAGCGTCGGCGCGGCCATGAGCGCGGTGATGAGCATGAGGCCGCCGCCGACCGCCGAGGCGGTGAGCGCGAACCGGATGGTGCGCGGCGCGACCCGGCGGGGGTTGACGGTCTCCTCGGCGAGCTCGCCCGCCGAGCCGAAGCCGACCATGACGTAGGCGGCCATGAGGCCGGAGACGATGAACGCGCCGAGGTAGCCGCCCGAGCCGGTCGTGGCCGCGTGGGAGGTGTCGAAGACGACCTGGGGGCCGCGCTGGGCGTGCATCGCGAGGGCGCCGATGACCGCGACCACGCCGACGAGCTCGCAGGTGACACCGATAGCGTTGATGCGGCTCATCCAGTGCACGCCGATGCAGTTGATGGTGGTGGTGACGATGAGGAGGACCGTGCCGAGCAGGACGGCATTGGCGGCGCCGCTGGAGCTGGTGAGGGACGGGTCGTCGCCGATGATCTGGAAGCCCGACCACACGGTGGGCAGCACCACCTGCAGCGCGATCGCGGCTGCCGCGGCGGTGACGATCTGCGCGAGGATCATGAACCAGCCGCCGAACCAGCCGACCACCTCGCCGCCGAGGCGCCGCGACCACTGGTAGATCGCGCCGGAGATCGGGTAGCGGGCGGCCATCTCGGCGAAGCACAGCGCCACGAGGAACTGGCCGAAGTAGACGAGCGGCCAGGTCCAGAAGAAGGCGGCCCCGCCGAGCGAGTAGCCCAGGCCGAACAACTGGAAGATGGTGGTGAGGATGGAGACGAAGGAGAACCCGGCGGCGAACGACGCGAACGTCCCGAGCGAGCGGCGCAGCTGCGGCTGGTAGCCGAGCTGGGCCAGATCATCCGAATCATGGTGTCGGGGTTGGGTGGTTGTCATGGGCGGCTTCCCGGTCGGGGCTCTATCTGTCAGTTGATAGAAAACCGTTCTCCGGGGTCGCCCGGATTGCCCCGCTGTAAGGACTGGGAAAACCGGCGCTACGAACATGTTTCGTGGCAGGTAGCGTGGCCGCTGTGACGGAGACGAACGACGGGGCCGGCGGTGGGGCCGGCGGGGCG